>NZ_CP039740.1:600000-900000 GCF_005153485.1 Pseudolabrys sp. FHR47 | reverse complement strand
CGGCTTTCACGCTGTCCAGCGTGGCGCCCTTCTCCTTCCAGGCGAACTGGCTTTCGCCGCGTTCGCCGAAGGACAGGCAAACGATCTTGACCTTGTAGCCCTTCTTCGCGTGCAGTGCGATCGCGCCGCCGGCGCGCCAGACGAAATCGCCCGGGTGGGCGGTGACGACGAGACCTGTCTTCTGCTCCGACATGGACGCTGTACCTTCTCCTGAGTGTCAAAACCCGCCGTGCTTCGCGGCGTCGATAGCCTGCCGGAGCAGGCCGATGAAGCTGGTGAGATGCTGGCGCATCGCTCGTTCGGCGGCCTCGGCGTCGCCGGCACAGACGGCGGCGACGATGGCGCGATGCTCCGCGAGCGACGCCTGCGGCCGGCCGGGCAGCAGGATGACGCGATACTGCAGCCGGACAAGGTGCGATTTCAGCGTATCGAGAATGCGGTCGGCGGTGGTGTTGCCGGCCATCGCCTGCAACTGACGATGCAGTGCGGCGTTGAATTGCGAGTAACGCATCGTATCGCTATCGGCGATCGCCTGCTTCATGTCCTTTTCGATGGCTTTCAGCCGCGCGCGGCCTTGCGCGTCGCCGCGTGAGGCGGCCTGCCGCGCTACCATGACCTCGATGGCGAGCCGCGTCTCGGCGATCTCGATGGCTTCGTCATCGGTTACGGCGCGCACGCGGGCGCCGCGGTTCGGCTCGCGAACGACGAGACCTTCCTGATCGAGCATGGCCAGCGCCATGCGGATATTGGCGCGATTGACCCCGAACTGCTCGGCAAGTTCGACCTCGATGAGCCGTTCGTTGGGGGTCAACCGGCCGCGCGTGATCGCGTCGCGCAAACGCGCGGTGACGTCGATCTCGGCGGCTTTGGCAGCGCGGGCGGCAGGCATGGAAGGTACAATCTGGTTGACATGATTGTTAACAATTGAACGCGGCAGGAGTCAATGGCGGTCATTCCCTTCTGCCGGATTAATGGCGGGTGCTGGTCAGGGTCTCGGGAGATCAATCGCAAAGACGACGTAACGGCGGGCGCGCCTGCCAATGCGCGACCCGGACACCGAACTACTCGCTCTGTTTCGGCCTCGATATCGACTGAGCATTCAGCCTGATTGCGGCGTTCGGGGCGCCATACCCTGCGTAGCCGTCGCGCTGCACGATCTCGAAGAAGAAGCCGCCTTCCATTGTGGCCGTGTAGGCCTGGAAATACGCGCCTTTGGCGTCCGTATCATAGAGAATATTCAGCGCCTTCAGCGCCGCGATGTCCTTTTCCGACAGGTCGCCGCGCGATGCCAGATCGTCGTAATAGTTCTCGGGCATCGTCAGCATCTCGATGCCATTGGCAACGAGCTTTTGCACCGTGGCGCGAATGTCGCCGGTCGCGAGCGCGATATGCTGCACGCCCGAGCCGAAGAACTCGTAGACGAAGCGCGACGACAAGGTCTGGTTGCTCTGCGAGCCGTTGAGCACCATGCGCAGGCCGTGGCCGGGGCGATCGAGCGCGCCGCTTTCGATGACCTGGCTCTGCACGATACCGCCCGGATCGACGACGGCCTGACTTTGCGTGCGTCGGGTGACGAACAGCGACGTATAGAACAAGAGCCAGGTCAGCATCTCCTCATAGAACATGGTCTGCGAGACGTGATCGACCGCGAAGAGTCCGGCGTCCGCGGTGCCGCTCGTCACCGGCTCGAAATCGACGGTCGACCAGCCGCCAAGCACCGATTTATCATCGACGAAATACAAAAGGCTGCCGCCGACTCCGCGGATCGCCGGAATATTGAGCTCGCCCCGCCCCACTGCGCCTTCGTGCGGCACGTCGAGCAGCGCCTTGGCGCGGGCGATGGTAGCGCCGGCATCCGGAACGCGAAGCGCCATGGCGCAGACCGAAGTGCCGTGGGTGATCTGGTAGCTGTGGGCAAAGCCTTCATCATCGCTGTTGACCACAATGCGGATGCCGCCTTGTGTCCATAAGTTGACGTTTTTCGATTTGTGGCGGCCGGTCATGGCGAAGCCGAGCTGCGTGAGCAGGGCTTCAAATCGCGGCCGGTCACCCTCATGGACCGCGAATTCGATGAACTCGATCGCTTCGACCGCCTCCGGCGGCGGCATCGGCACGGCGCCGTTGACCGGAGAACCATGCCGGCGTGATGCCTCGTCAAGCAAATAGATCAGCGAACGGTGACCATCGAGCGCCACCGAACGGGCCGAGCCCGCGCGGAAGCGATCGTTGAAGATTTCCAGCGACAGGTAGCCGTCGTATCCCGTCGCGACCAGCGCATCCATGAAGGCGGCGAGGTCAAAATCACCTTGCCCCGGCAGGCAACGCCAGTGCCGGCTCCAGGACAAATGATCCATCTCCAGCTTCGGCGCATCGGCGATCTGCACCAGAAAGATGCGGTCCTTTGGAATGGTGCGGATCGGCTTCAGGTCGATACCGCGCGACTGGATGTGAAACGAGTCGAGCACGATGCCGACACTGTCCTGGCCCGAGCGGCGCACCACTTCCCAGGCGTCACGGTAGTCGAAGATCTGCCGCCCCCAGGCCAGCGCCTCATAACCAACACGCATCTTGCGTTTGGCCGCGCGTTCGCCGAGCAGAGCGAAGTCCTCGGCCAGCCGGTCGATGCCGCCGCTGGTTTCGTTCGACGTGCTTGAGCATACGAACAGGAGGTCGGAGCCGAGTTCCTGCAGGAGATCGAACTTGCGCTCGGCGCGCTCCAGCGCCTTGTCGCGCCTGTCGAGCGGCAAACCCTCGAAATCGCGAAACGGCTGGCAGGTCACGATCGTCAGGCCGAGGTCGTCGCAGATACGGCGGACCTCCTTCGGCGAAGCCGGATAGGCGATCAGATCGTTTTCAAAAATCTCGACCGCCTTGAAACCCGCCGACGCGATCGCTTCCAGCTTCTCCACAAGATTGCCGGACAGACACACCGTCGCGATTGAGGTTTTCATCGATCGCTTTCCTTACACTTGCCCATTCGCCAAGCCTTGCCGGCTCGACGCCGAGCGCTTCAATGCGCTCCGACCGGAGACGTCTCCCCGACATGCCCGCCGAGGAACAGTTGTCCGACCCGCGGATCGACCAGCAACCTGGAAGCCTTGTCGTGCATCCGGGTCTGGCCAAGTTCGAGCACGATACCGTAATCCGACATGACCAACGCCGCCTTGGCGTTCTGCTCGACCATCAGGATCGTCACGCCCTGGTCGCGCAGCCGGATCAGCGTCCTGAACACTTCCTGCACCAGATTAGGCGAGAGGCCGATCGAAGGCTCGTCAATCAGGATGAGCTTGGGATCGAGCAGCAAGGCGCGTGCCACTTCAAGCTGTTTCTGCTGGCCACCGGAGAGTTCCACGGCCTTACGGTTGCGGAATTCGCGCAGCATCGGAAACTGGTCCATGACGGTCTCGATGCGTTGCTTCACCTTATCCTGGTCCGGCGCGGTGACGCCGCCGAGTTCAAGATTGTGATAGACGGATAACTGCGGAACGATGTTGCGGCCTTGCGGCACATAGGTGACGCCCTGGGCGATCATCTGCCGGGGACTGCGCCGCGTGACATCCTGCCCGTCGATGAGCACCTGACCGGATTCGATCTTGAGCAGGCCGAAAATGGCCTTGAAGACCGTCGATTTGCCGGCGCCATTCGGGCCGATCACGGTCGTGATGGTCGCCTTCGGAATCGCAAACGACACGCCATTGAGGATCGTGATCTTGCCGTAGCCGCCGACGATGTCCTTGAGTTCGAGCACGGCTCAGCCTCCAAGATAGGCGTCGATGACGGTCTGATTCGACCTGATCTCGTCGGGCGTGCCCTCGGCAATCACCGCGCCCTCCGCAAGCACGATGATCCGCGTACACAGGCTCATCACGAATTCCATGTTGTGCTCGATCACGACGAAAGTCGTGCCGTGCTCGGCATTATAGGCGACAAGACGATCCTTGAGATGCGCCAGCATCGTGAGATTGACGCCGCCCGCCGGCTCGTCGAGCAGGACTATGCTCGGACCCGCCATGAAGGCCATCGCAGCATCGACCAGTTTCTGCTGACCGTAGGACAGCGACCCGGCCAGCTCGTCGCGTAGATGCGTCAGTTTGAAGAAGGCAATCATCCGCTCGGCTTCTTGCGTCAGTCCGGCATCCGGCGCGCCGAACAGACGGGAGGCCATGGTGCCGCAATGCTCCTGACCCGCGAGGATGATGTTGTCGAGCACCGACATGCGCGGAAACACCGAGAGCTGCTGAAAGGTGCGCCCGACACCGAGCTTGCTGAGATCGGACGGACGCATGCCCGAGACGTCGCGCCCGTTGACCTCAACCTCGCCGGCATTCGGAATAAGCTGGCCGAGGATACAATTGAACAAGGTCGATTTGCCCGAGCCGTTCGGGCCGATCAGGCCGAGGATCTCGCCCTTCTGGACGTCAAAGGTCACGCCGCGCACGGCGCGGATGCCGCCGAAGCGTTTTTCGATGTTGCGGACGGAAAGGACTGGCGCGGTCATTTCAGGCCCGCTCCCTGGCTGAGATCGGCCCTAGCCTGCGGCCGCGACCAGATTTTCGCCCGAAGCCGCGCGCCAATCCCGACCAGACCCTCCGGCGCGTAGACCAGCATGACGATGACCAGCACGGAGTAGATGATGAGATAGTACCCTTCAGTAAAGCGGAGCACTTCCGGCAACAGGATCACCACACCGGAACCGAGGAACGGTCCGAAGAAGGAGCCCGCGCCGCCGACCACCACCATGAGCAGGATACGCAGCGAGTGCCCGACACCAAATGACGCCGGCTCGATGAACTGCACCAGGGATGTGACCAGGGCGCCCGCGAGCCCGCCATAGGCCGAGCCGATCGCGAAGGCGAGCAGCGTGATGCGCCGCGTATCGACACCAAGGCTTTCCGCGCGGATTGGATTTTCGCGCAGCGCCTTGAAGGCGCGGCCCCAGGGCGAGCGCACGATGCCCCACATCGCCAGCGCCGCGATCACGGTGATGGCCAGCGTGAAGTAGTAGAACGGCAACTGCTTCATGGTGGAGAACAGGCCGAAGCCCGGCCGCGGCATGCCGGCAAGGCCGTAGCTGCCGCCGGTCAGCCATTCCTCGTTGCGCAGCACCAGAAACACCAGCGTGTTGAATGCGAGCGTCACGAAGGCAAGGAAATGTCCTTTGACGCGCAGCGCAGGATAGCCGAGCAACAGGCCGATGACGAAGCAAGCGACCAGCGCGAGCGGCATGGCGACCATCCAGTGCCAGCCCGCCAGCGTCAGGAGCGCCGTGATATAGGCGCCGATCGCCATGAAAGAGGCCTGCGCCAGCGATATCTGGCCCGCATAGCCGAGCGTCAGGTTAAGACCCATCGCGGCAATGGCAAATACCAGCCAGGAGGTCAGCACATAGATGATATAATTCTTCTGCCCCAGCGGCGCAGCGACCGCCACGCCGAGCAGGAGAACGATGAGCAGGAAGCGCCATTTGCCTGTCATCACACCGACCTCCCTTCAGAGGTTCCCATGATGCCCTGCGGTCGAACCAGGATGATGACGATCAACAGCACAAGCGGCAGCGCGGCGCGATACTGCGCCGTGACATAGGTCGCCGTCAGATTGTCGAGAACGCCCACCAGCAGGCCGCCGACGAGCGCGCCGCGAATCTGGTTGAAGCCACCGACGATCGCCGCGATGAACGCGATGAGGCCGATAGTTTCGCCGTTCGAAAACTTGGCGAGATACACCGGCGTGATCAGGAACGAAGCGAGCGCGGCCAGCGCCGCATTGATCAGGAACGTGTACAGCACCATCCGCTTGACATCGACGCCAAGAATCTCGGCGACCGCGGGATTCTGCGCCGCCGCCTGCATGCAGCGGCCAGTTCGCGTGCGGTTGAGGAACAGCGTCAGCAGGACGACAACACCCAGCGACACGAGGAGATTGAGAATATCCTGCATCGATACCGCGGCGCCAAAGAAGTTCATCGGCGTATTGGAGAACAGCGCCGGAAACGGCTGCGCCTCGGCGGAGTAGAATTCTTTGACCGTCTCTTTGAGCAGGATCGCCAGCGCCATGGTCGCGATAATGAGCGTGATACCGCCATGTGGCAGGATCGGCTCGACAATCATTTTCTTGAAGGCGTAGCCTAGAACGAGCATCGACACGACGAGCCCGAAGCCCAAGGCCAGCCAGAACGGCATGCCGAAAAAACCCATGCCGATAAGTACGAAGAAGGCGGGCACCATGACGAACTCGCCTTGGGCGAAGTTCACGGTGTGCGCGGCCTGCCAGACCAAAGCAAAGCCGATCGCCGCCAGCGCGTAGATCGAACCGGTCGCTAGGCCGGACAGAAGAACCTGGAGAAACTGGGACATGGCGGCTCTTGAAGTTGACGCCCGCAGCGGCTCGTAACCGCCGCGGGCATCAGTTCAGGTTCAGTTGGCGGGAACGGTGCCGATCACGACCGGCGAACCGTTCTTGACTTGCACCATGAAGCTCGGACGCGACATCTCGCCGGTCTTGTCCCAGCAAGTGTCGAGCAGGATCTTCGGGTGGTCCGCGACCTTCAGGCAGAGGCCAAGAATCTTCTTCGAGAAGGCCTCGCCATCGAATTTGCCGACCATCTCGGTGACGTACTTCGTCGCCCAGGCGCCGACATAACCCTTGATGGCGTCATGGGTCGGCTTGCGCTTGAAGGTCTCCTCGAACTTCTTGGCAAATGCGCCGATGCCGGGCACATCGGTCGCGGTGGCGGTCACGCCGACATGAGCGATCGCGCCTTCCGCCGCGCCGCCGGCCAGTTCGATGACCTTGGCTTCGGTGAGCGTCACTTCGCCAACCAGCGGCATCGACAATGCCTGCTTCTTCGCCTCAATCAGGAAGCGCGCGGACTCTTCCTGATTCATGTAGACGAACACCGCTTCCGGGTTCGCCTGCTTCAGCTTCGCGACGTCGGAGGCGTAGTCGGTCTGCGCCTGCTCGGATGCGACGTCGGCAACGACTTCGATGCCGGCCTTCTTCATCTCGTCGATAAAGACATTCCGGCCGCCCTTGCCGAACTCGTTGTTGACCCAGGCGACGCCAACCTTCTTGGCCTTCAGCGTGTTCTTGAAATACGGCGTCAGCGCCGGAACACCTTTCTGCGCACCCGACGACGTGCGGTACACGAACGGATTGCCCTTCTGCACGATCGCCGGCGCTTCCGAGCCGACGAACTGCGGCGTGCTGTTCTGCTGCGCGACAAGCATGTTCACCATCGTCGAGCCGGAATAGATCGTACCCCAGATCGCGTAGGCGCCAGCGTCAATCGCCTTCTGCACCATGGCACGCGAGACCTGCGGATCGGTCTGCGTGTCGTACTCGGTGACTTCGACCTTCTTCTTGAGAATGCCGCCGGCGGCGTTGATTTCCTCAACCGCAATCTTGATGCCGTCACGCCAGTTGGTACCGGCCGGCGCACCGGCACCCGACAGTTCGGCCACCATGCCGATCTTGACGGTGTCTTGTGCATAGGCCGGGCTGGCCACGAGCAGCGCGGCCGTGACCGCTATGAGACTCTTCTTCATTCGAAACCTCCCTCGATTTTTTGTCAGGCGTTTAAGGCACCGTCTCCGCTGTGCCACCCGATCATGCAAGTATCAGGAGACAAGGTTTTCGGCCAACCCTTCCTCGTTGGCAGAACGCCGTATCGGCGGCGCGGCCGCCAGCAAGAAGTCGGCAAGCTTTTCGGCCTGCGCATCGAACATCTCGGAGCCAGTCATCGTCCGGCAGCCGAGCCGGCGCGCAACCTCTATCAGAGGTGGAATCTCCGGTTTGGTGACGACGCAGGCGACGAATTGCTCCGGACGCAGAGCCGAGGACTCGATCGGCATCGGGTCCCCCGCTTTCATACCCATTGGCGTGGCATTGGCAACCAGATCGAAGCCGGTGGGGTCCGCCCCGCCCGCCGTCACCCGCCCGGAGAAACGTTGTGCGAGCTTGCCGACGACGGCATCGCGCCGCGCAATGTCGAGGTCGTGAATGGCAAGATGGGCCGCGCCACGGTTGAGAATTTCCAGCGCGATGGCCGCGCCGGCGCCGCCGCAACCGGCAAGCAGCGCACGCTTGCCGGCGACATCGAAACCATGACGGGCGATGCCATCCAGGTAACCAACGCCGTCGGTATTATCCCCAGTCCATCCTTTGTCGTTGCGCCGCAGGACATTGACGGCGCCGACGAACTGCGCACGGTCCGTCCACGTCTCACAGCATAGAAATGCCGCTCGCTTGTGCGGCACGGTGACCAATATGCCACCGACATTTTTCACGGCATGGAGTGAGGCCATCAGGCCAGCTAGATCAGCAGGCGACACCTGCATCGGAATGCAGACGGCATTTTCACCACGCGCGGCAAAGATAGCGGTGATGGCCGCCGGCGATTTCACCTGTTCGACCGGATCGCCGACAATCGGAAATATCGCGGTCGCGCCTGTCGGAAAGCCTGCGTCCATTCTGCGTTTCCGGCCGAGACAACCATTCCTCGGCCACTCCCGATTGGATTTTCGGGCCAGAAAGTACCAAATCGGCCTACGTACCGCGATTACTATTTTTTATCGCTTCCGTAACATCATGTTATCGCCGCCTGCGCACGATCTTGCGGGGTCGGCGCGATTTCTGGCGCAGCGAACTGACCGCCATCATCTCGGCCCGGAGGATGCCGATGAATTCTTCGGCGAATGCCGACAGCGGCAGATCGTTACGGTAGGCAGCATAAGTGTGGAATTCGCTGGGCGCGTCGATTTCGAGCGCCTTGAGTCCGGGCACGGCGTTATGCGCCACCGTAAACTCATCAATGATGGCGATGCCGAGACCCGCCGCCACCAGACTGCACACCGTGGTGCCGAAGCGCGCTTTCACGTTCATCCGGTAATCGATCCCCGCATCGACGAACATCGCCGCCATGATGGCGCCGTAAGGATCTTTGGGATTGATACCGATAAGAGGATGCTCCGACATCTGAGCCGGCGTGATTTTCCTGCGCGAGGCAAGCGAACTGTTCTCCGGCACAATGCACAGCAGTCGACCGCTTGCCAGCGGCTCGAACTTGATCAGCGGATGCTCGAAGCGCGATGAGATCGCCACCACCTCGCCCCGGCCGAGCAGAAGAAAGTCGATTGCCTCCTCGATTTTCACGATATTGACGTCGAGCCCGAGATCCGGAAAGCGTCGTCTCAGTCCCGCGATGGCGCGCGGCAGCATCACGTTGGCAATGCTGGGAACCGAAGCAAGGCAGAACTCCTGCGACCGGCCGCGACCAAGATTGTCGACCGCCAGTTGCAGCTCCTCCAGCTTTCGATGGACGGTGTCCAAGAGATCGAAGATGTTGCGCGCCTGCGCCGTAGGCACATATCGCCCGGCGCGGCGATCGAACAGCCGGACGCCGAGCGAGTCCTCCGAGTACTTCATCAAACGGCTGATGCCGGGCGCCGCCACGTTCAGCAGCCGCGCAGCACCGGCGATGCTGCCGGTCACCATGATGGCGCGGATGACTTCGATTTGCCGGAGCGTAAGCATGGAAAGCCATGCTATCCGTTCCCTACGAGGCCATCAACAAACGGCCAAGCGGGCTACAACCCGATTAATCCCTTAGGCACCCGAACGAAGGCTCGCCCGATCGCCTGAGAAGGCTGCCTCCACCAAAGTGGCCATAGTTGCGAGTTCAATCGGACGCGGATTGTTCTTGATGAGCCGCGCGCTGCCCATCGCCTGTTCGGCGACCGTCGGCAGTTGCGCCCTCACCAAGCCGAGATCGGCGATGGTCTTCGGAATGCCGATGGAAGCGAACAGGCTTTCGACCGCGTCGATGGTGGCGCCGGCCGCTTCCCCCACCGTGCGCGCGCCAAGATCGAGGCCCATCGCGCGGCCGATCTCGGCCAGTTCCGGCTCGCAATGGCCGCGATTGAATTCCATCACGTAAGGCATCATCACGGCGACGCCGGAGCCATGTGGCGTGTGCGTCATGGCGCCGACCGGATACTGCACGGCATGCGCCGCCGCGGTACCGGCGGTGCCGAAGGCTAGCCCGGCCATGGTCGCGCCGAGCATCAGGCGCTCGCGTGCCTCCTTGTCGGCGCCATTGTCGACCGCACGCTTGAGACTTCCCGCGATATACGAGATCGCCGTCAGCGCGTAGTTGTCGCTGAGCACGTTCTTGCCGAGGAAGACGTGCTCGTGAACGATGGAGCCAGTCGGCTCGCGGCGCATAGTCGTGAAGGCCTCGATGGCATGCGTAAGCGCATCGGCGCCGGACACGGCAGTGAGGCCCGGTGGGCAGGAGTATGTGAATTCGGGATCGCAGATCGCGGTATTGCTGATGATGTGCGGCGAGGCGATCCCCACCTTCACCGCACGATCGGGATCGGTGACGACCGCGACCGGAGTCACTTCCGAGCCGGTGCCCGATGTCGTCGGCAGCGAGATGAGCGGCAGCACCGGACCCGGCACCTTGAACTCACCGTAGTAGTCGGAAATCCGGCCGCCATGCGCCAGCAGCACTGCGGCGACTTTCGCCGCGTCGATGCAACTGCCACCGCCGATGCCGATAACAAGATCGGCGCCAAGCGCCTTGCCGGCGTCGACGGCGCGCGCGATGCATTCGACCGGCAGCTCAGCGATGGTGCCGTCGAAGACGCGAACCTGCAGGCCAGCCTGTTTCAGCGAACCGATCATCTGAAGAAAGTCGGCGTCGCCGCTCAGGCGCTGGTCGGTGACGACCAGCGCGCGGCTGCCCAGAGCCTTGCCATAGCCGGCGAGCGCCCGACGCTGGCCGGCGCCGAAGACGAGATTGCGCGGTGTGCGCAGTGTTCCGAACAATGACAATTCCAACTCCTGTACCGCTTTAATCTTCGTCGACCAGCAATTCGCGGCCCTTACTGAACGACGGCACCAGCGCCGAGCCCAGCGCGAGAAACGCTGCGGTGAGCAGCGCCAGCGTCAGCGGCTCGCTCAGGAAGGTCCACACATTGCCGTTGCTGAGAATGAGGCCGCGCCGCAGGTTGTCTTCCAGCATTGAACCAAGCACGAGGCCAAGCAGAAGCGGTGCCAGCTCGAACCGGAGCTTGTAGAACAGATAACCGAGCGCGCCGAAGGCAGCGACCTCCAGCACGTCCGACGGCCGCGAGTTCACCGAGTAAATGCCGATGCAGCAGAATAGCACGATGGTCGGGAACAAGAGGTGATACGGCACCTTGAGGAATTTCACCCAGATTCCGATCAGCGGCAGATTGATGACGACCAGCATCAGGTTGCCAACCCACATCGACGACACCACGCCCCAGAACAGGTCAGGATGCTTGGTGATGACCTGCGGGCCGGGCACGACGCCGTGCAATGTCATGGCGCCGCCGACCAGCGCCATCACCGCTGTTGACGGCAGGCCGAGTGTCAGCAACGGAATGAACGTTGTCTGCGCGGCAGCGTTGTTGGCCGACTCTGGCCCGGCGACGCCCTCTATGGCGCCTTTGCCGAAGCGTTCCGGCCGCTTGGAGAGCGCCTTCTCCAACGCATAGGACACGAAAGACGACAAGGTTGCGCCATTGCCGGGAATGATGCCGATGATGGAGCCGAGCACCGAACCGCGCGCGATGGCGCCGGCGGACTGCTTGATATCCTCACGGTCAGGCAGCAAGCCGCCGGTCACTGCGCCGACGAACGGCTTCTGTTCCGGAAATTCGAGATTGCGCAGGATCTCGGCAATGCCGAACAGTCCCATCGACACGATGGCGATGTCGAAGCCGTCGTAAAGGATCTGCAGGCCGAAGGTGAGACGCGGCTCCGCTGTGATCTGGTCGGCACCGATCAGCGCCATGACGATGCCGATGATCAGCGTACAGACAGCCTTGACCACCGAACCGCCGGCCAGAACGATGGCGAGGGCAAGGCCCAGCACCATCAGCGCGAAATAGTTGCCGGCCGTGAAGCTCAGCGCCAGCTTCGACAGCGGGATCGCGGTGCCGGCAATGACGAAGGTGGCAAAGGTGCCGGCGATGAAGGAGCCGATGGCGGCGATGCCCAGCGCCTTGCCGGCCCGGCCTTGCTTCGCCATGGCATGACCGTCGAAGGTCGTCACCAGCGACGAAGTTTCGCCCGGCATGTTGACGAGGATCGCCGTCGTCGAGCCGCCATATTGCGAGCCGTAATAGATGCCGGCGAGCATGATCAGCGAACCGATCGGCTCGGCATTGTAGGTCAGTGGCATCAGGATGGCGATGGTCGCCAGCGGGCCGATGCCGGGGAGAACGCCGATCAGCGTGCCGAGTAGACAGCCGACGAAGCACAGAAAGACGTTCTGCACCGACATGATGGCCGCGAAGCCGACATAGAGATTGTTGAACAGATCAGCCACGCCGCATCTCCGGCAGACCGAAGAAGAAGACGTACAGCACCGCCGCGATCGCCGCATAGGCGACGTAGGCAATCCGCACCAGCGCGTCGATACCGATCGCGAAGGTCAGCGGGTCCTGGATGAACTTCGGAAACACCGGGATGGTGACGCTGAGCAGGTCCATGAAGATCAGCAGCATCGCGGCGGTCAGGCCGAAGGACAACACGATCAGGCTCTTCAAATCCATTTCCGGCGTCGCACTGCCGGCGATGAACACCGTCAGCGGACCGACGATTATCAGACCGAGCTGCGGCGTCGAGAACAGGCCGAAATTGCCGCCACGAATGAAAAGGCCGAACAGCACGATGGCGGCGAGCACGATCGCCGACGGACGAACCGCCAGATAGACGCGCTCGGCCCGGTCGTTGCCCTGCAGCAAGCCCTGAACGAGAACGGCGGCACCGGCCACGAACAGAAGAACGGCCAGGCCCCGCGGCAGTGCGCCGGAACCGATCCGGACCAGCGTGCCGCCGTCGAGGGCGCTCGCGCCGAACCAGATCAAGGCGGCGATGAAGACCATCAGCGCGCCTCCGATCACGTCGACCCGCTCAAAACGCGGGACGACTGTCTGCTGCGGCTTGGTGTGATGCGATGTCACGCTTAAACCCCGATTGCGGACGGCGCCCCGCCGCGCCGCTTACTTCTTGGCGTTGACCTGCTCGATGAGAGTCTTCCAGCTCTTGGTCTGGCGCTCCATGAAGGCCTGCGTTTCGTCGGCACTGTAGTCGAGATACTCGATCGCGACTTCTGCGTAGCGGTCCTGCACGGCCTTGGTCTTGAGCGCCTCGCGCGATCTGGCGTTGAGATACTCGACGATGGCCTTCGGCGTCTTCTTCGGCACGAACATCGCGACCCAGGAATCGATGATGTAGTCGTTGACGCCGAGCTTGTCGATTGTCGGCACGTTCGGCAGCGACGACGACTTTTGCGGCGTGGTGATCGCGATCGGCGTCACGGCACCCGACTTGATGAACGGCATGATCGACCCTGAGTCGGCGATGGTGGCCGAAGCGCGTCCCGCGACGACGTCGTTGATGGCGTCCACCGAACCCTTGTACGGCACGAGCGTCATGGCGAGACCCGAGCGCAGCTCGAGGCCGCGACGCGCAAGATCGCCGACACTGGTCCAGCTCGCATAAGTCAGCTTGCCGGGGTTTTCCTTGCCGTACTTCATCAGCTCCGGAAAGGACTTGATGTTGAGATTGTTCGCCACCACGAGGACGTAGGGCGTGTAGCCGATCATGGCGACGGCCTGAAGATCTTCGAGCGGCTTGTAGTCGGCCGCCTTGTTGCTGAAGGGATTGATGGCGATGGTCGAGGCGACGCCCATCAGCACCGTATAGCCGTCCGGCTCGGCAGCGATGCCCTGCTTGGTGCCGGGGATGCCGGCGGCGGCACCATTGTTCTCGACGATGATACGGTGGCCGATGATCGGCGCGATCGCCGCGCCCCAGATGCGCGTTTGCGTGTCGGCGCCGCCACCGGCAGCAAACGGCACGATCGCGGTGATGTTCTTGGCGGGATATTGCTGGGCCGAGGCGGTGCCACCCGCAACGGTCGCAACGGCGATTACGGCGGCAACGGCCAGGCTCCGCAGCGGACGGGTTTCCGAAGTTCGATTCATCGTCGTCTCTCCCTTTGGGTCTTTCGCACGATCGCGGACTTGTCGTCGCCCGCGTTGGGACTTGCCGAATGCCGGGATGCTAGAGAAATTTCGGTCTCGGCCCACCGGACAGACGCCCAGTTTCGGACAATGAAACAGGGGGCCGGGAGAGCCCGCCCGTCGCCCCTTAGCGCTGGGCACCCATCACATCGAGCACGGCGCCCGTCACGAGCGAGGCCTTGTCCGACAGCAACCAGATGACGGCTTCGGCCACTTCCTCCGGCCGGCCAGCGCGACCGAGCGGGTTCTTGGCGGCGAATTCCGCAACCCGGTCCGCCTGCCCGGCCTTGGCGTGAATCGGCGTGTCAATCATGCCCGGACGGATTGAATTAATGCGGACGCCATCTCGCGCCACCTCGACAGCCAGACCCTTGGTCATGGTGTCGACCGCGGCCTTGGAGCCGGCGTAATGGGTGAAGCGTCCCGGCGAACCGGTGAGCGCGCCGATGGAGGAGATGTTGACGATCGCGCCGCCCTTGCCGCCGAATTTGGTGGACATGCGCTTGATGCCCTCGCGACAGCAGATCAGCACGCCGACCGCGTTGACGGCGAAGATATCCATCGCCTCCTTGAAATCGTAGGTGTCGGCAGTGCGATGCTGCGGGCCGTTGACCCCGGCATTGTTAACGAGGCCGGTCAGCCGCCCGAACGCCTTGTCCGTTTCCTCGAACATCCGGACGATATCGGCCTCAACGCCCATATTGGCCTTGACGGCGATACCCTTGCCGCCGGCCTTGACGATGTCGCCGACGACGCCGTCGGCCAGTTCCTTCGAGCTGTTGTAATTGACGACGACATGGGCGCCGGCGGCGCCCAGCATGCGCGCGGTGGCGGCGCCAATGCCGCTGCTCGCGCCGGTAACGATGACAACCTGCTGCATGAGACCTCTGTCTTTCGAATTCCAATATGGGTGCGCGGCCGTGGGGCCCGATTTCGGGATCAGCCCGGCTTCTGCCAGCTCAGCAGTGTGCCGCCGGTCTTGACCTTCTGCTCGCCCTCGACGACGGGCAGCGGGTATTCGTCTTCGTTGATCACGAAGCCTTTCTTCGACGCGAAGTCCATGCGCGGCGGGCAGAAGATGTCATAGAGCGAACTCGAAGGACCGTCCTTGCCGATGCAGCGGCTGGTGTGGATGGCGAAGGCCGGAATGACCACCAGCGAAGGCGTTGCCATCTCCGCATGATCATCCGGCACCCAGGTGCTCATATCCGCACCCCAGTTGTAACGCAGGTGGTGCACCCAGGTGCCCTCAAAGCAGAGCGAGCCCTGCTCGAAGTCGTCGTGCCAGTGCGGGCTGAGCGAATTGGTCGGCCGGCGCGTGAAGAACTGGCCGAACAAATTGACCATCATATTGGTCGAGCGGAAACAGCGCGGCTGGATACGGTCGCCTTTCGGGTCGAGATATTGCGCCAGCGGATAATGGCGCAGCTTGAAGCCGCCGACCGGCGCCGGCCACAGGTCGGGCTTTGCCAGTTCCGGCGCGCCGTCGGCATAGGTGTCCTTGTTGACGGCGAGCGCCATGATGTCGGCCGAAGCCTTCGAGAAAATCCGCGCCACCTTGCCGGCGCTGCGCGCCACCACCCGGCTCGCGCCGGGCGGAACAATGGTCAGGGACTCCGGTTCCGCCTCCACCTTCTCACCGCCCGCGTCGATGGTGATCGACGCGCCGCCCGGCGGCAGGATGACCATGTACTCTTCCGGATTGTCGTCCCGCGCCAGCACCGCGCCCGGCTTCACCTCCGAGACGCAGACGGCGAAGTTGCCGCCACGGGTGATCCAGGTTCTGGCAAGGCCATCCTTGCCGGTTTCCTGCGGTTCCTGCTCGGAGAACACCGACTTGGAGGCCAATCGCCTCGACAATCCGCTCATCGTCCTTGTCCTTTGATGCGCATGAATGAGCGCCGACGGAGGGCGCGGCCATAGACGGCCCGGCGCGCATGGCTGCGCCGCGCGTGTGCCTGACTATGCGGCAGCGGCCCCCGATCCGGCAGCGCAATCCCGTCGAATTTCGGGTAATGAAATGGGGTCCGCCTCGGACCGATCTGCCGGCGGGCAGGCCTATGTTGCACGGATGGTCCAGGTATAATTCGTCAAAATCCGCCGCAATTCCGCCTGTCGGAACAGTCGCGACACCGCCGATCGAGGGAGCCCAAGGTGAATAAGATCGTTCGCAGCCTCACGGAGGTCGAGCCGGTCGGCAAGGCCATGCCCGCCCTGGTGCCGTCCACCATCCACTGCCGCACCAATTCGCGCCGCGGCCACACCAATCCGCTCGACCGCTCCTATCCGCCGGTCAACGCCGTGTGCCGCGCCCTCAATGTGCTGAAGGTGGCGAACGAGAAGTCGATCGTCACGGTCAATTCGATTTATGCCGCGACCAAAATCCCGCGTCCTACCATCGTGCGCATTCTCGAGACCTTGATGCACGAAGGCTACGTCGTCCGCGACAACATGTGCGGCGGCTATCGCGTCACCCAGAAGGTGCTCGAACTGTCGGCCGGCTATGGCGGCGTTCCGCGCGTCATCGAAATCGCGCGGCCACTGTCGATCGGCCTGACGCGGCAGATCAAATGGCCGATCGGCCTCGGCGTCATCGACGGCGACGCCATCGAGATCGTGTACTGGACCGGCACCATCAGCCCGGTCGTTCACACCAACACGGTGCTCGGCAAGCGACCCGACCTGTTCCGCTTCGCGATGGGCCGCGCCTATATGGCGTTCTGCGGCGACGACGAGCGCGAGCGCCACATCGCACGCCTGCGCAAGCAAATTCCGTGCGAATTCGGCGCCAAGGAAGAAGCCGCGTTCCGCCAGCACCTCAAGCGCGCGCGCAGTGCCGGTTATGCCATGCGCGATCCACGCACCGAGCCAGCGCGCATGACGACCTTCGCCGTGCCGCTGATGGAGAAGGACAAGGTCGCCGCCGTGATGTCGGTGAGCTTCTTCACCTCATCGGTGCCGCAGAAGGACGTCAAAAAGACGATCCTGAAGCCGCTGATCGAGACGCGACTCAATATCGAGCACGCGCTCGCCTTCATCAGCGACCGCCCGCATCTCGACGCCACCGCGCGCCGGGAATACGACGTCAATATTTGAGCGATTTTTGTTTGAGCATGATCTTTTCCGAAAACCTGCTGCCCCCATCAGGTTGGGGAGCAGGCTTTTTCGGGATCATGCTGCCGGATTACTTGAGCACCGGATTGGTCGGCGGCGTGCCGCCTTCGAACAGCGGATCGAACTTGCGGTAGGTCACCTTCCAGCCGTCCGCCGTCTTGATCAGGTGGTCGGTCATGTAGGCGATCTGGATCGGCGGATGCGTCGGCAGCACCGGCTTGCCGTCGGCCGCGTAGAGCATCATGAACCAGTGGCAGGTTGCCTTGTCAGGACCGCCGTCGAAGAACGCCTGAAAATTGATCACGGAGTGCACGACCGTGCGGTCGCCGCGATCCTCGCGCCACTTGTAGAAGGCGCGGATCTTTTCGCGGCCCTCATAGCTGGTGAGAGAGCCGACGAATCTGGCGTCTTCCGTATAGTAGTCCGGCGCGTTGCGGCCCCAGTTGGTATCGACGTCATGCCAGTAGTCGATCAGCAGCGCGTGAAGCAGATGGGTGAGCTTCAGCCGTTCTTCGTCGAAATGCATCGTCGGTCCTTCACGCTGTCTTGCACGCTGCTTTGCACGCGGCTTTGGGCTTACCTGCCTTGGTAGCAAAGCGGCGCCATCGGCCGTGACGTTTCATGTTCTTTTTCGATGCGCGAAACAGCCTTGGCGGCGGCGCTGGGGATCACCCTTCCGCCACACGATACCCAATCCCTGGCTCCGTAAGTATAATGCGCGGATCGTTGGGTTGCGCCTCGACCTTCTGCCGCAACTGGCCGACATAGACACGCAGGTACTGCGTATCTTCCGTATGCGCCGGACCCCATACCGCCGATAAAATCTGTTTGTGCGTGAGCACCCGCCCGGCGTGCCGCGCCAGGAATGACAGGAGCTCGAACTCCTTCGGCGTCAGCTTGAGTTCCGCGCCGGCGCGCGTCACACGATGGCGCACGGCATCGACCTCCAGATCGCCGACGCGCAACACCGGCACTTCCGCCTGGCGCTGCATGCGATGGCGCAGCGCCGCGCGCATGCGCGCCATCAACTCGCCGACGGTGAACGGCTTGTTGACGTAATCGTCGGCGCCGAGATCGAGCGAATCGATCTTCTCCGCCTCACGCTCGCGCGCCGACAAAACGATGATCGGCACGTCCGACCATTCGCGGACCCGGCGGATCACGTCCTTGCCGTCGCCGTCCGGCAGGCCGAGATCGAGCAACACGATGTCCGGCGGCCGCCCGGCGATGCGCTTGACCGCCTCGGCGACCGTCCCGGCGCTGTCCATGTCGTAGTCGTTGGCCTCGAGCGCCGGCTTGAGGAAACGCAGGATCGCCGCCTCGTCATCGACCACCAGTACCGACGTTTTGGCGCTCATGCCGCCTCGCTCTCGCGCGGAAATGTCAAAGTGAAACGCGCGCCGCCGCCTGGCGAATTCTCGGCCGCGATCGAACCGCCATGCGCCTCCATGATGCCTTTGGCAATAGCGAGGCCGAGGCCGGTGCTCTGCCGGCCGTCACCATGCGCCATGCCGTGCTCATCGCCAATCACGAATTTGTCGAAGATGTGCACGAGCGCTTCAGGCGCGATTCCCGGACCGTTGTCGGTGACACGCAACGTCACCGCATCGCCGGTGCCGGCGCCGTCGATCGCGACGTGCGTACCGACAGGCGTATGCACAGTGGCATTGGCAATGACATTGCCGATCGCCTGCTCCACCAGGGTGGCGTCGGCGCGCACCAGCGGCAGGTCAGCCGGGAGGTCGGCAGCTATGGCTTGCGCGGCACCGCGCCGGCGCGCAGCCCCGACGACGCGTTCGACGATCTCGCGCAGGTCGATCCAGTCACGCCGCAATTCCAGCGCGCCCGCATCGATCCGCGTAATAGCGAGCAGGTTGCGCACCATTTCGTCGAGTCCCTCGGCCTCCTGCCTGATGCCCCCAAGCAAATCCTTCTTCGCCGCGTCATCGAGCCTGTCGCCATAGTCAATGAGACTGGTGGCCGAACCGAGTATCGACGACAACGGCGTACGGAAATCGTGCGAGATCGATGCCAGCAGCGTGTTGCGCACCCGTTCGGTTTCGGTCGCCGTCTTCGCACTCACCATCTCGCGTGCCAGCGCGGCACGATCGAGCGCCGCCGCCGTTTGCTCCGACAATGTATTGAGCAATGCTTTCGCCTCGGAGTCCAAAGCCGCCGCGCCCGTCTCCCGCGCCACGCCAATGACGCCCAACTTCCGCTCGCCGATGTGCAGCGGCACGAAGTACCACGGCACGGTCGGCAGCGTCCCGGTGTCGGCGCCAGCCGGCTCGACATGGTTGAACGCCCAGCGCGCCGCCGTCATCGCCGCCGCATCGAGTTCGTCCTCCGGCGGCCACGCCGCGGTCAGCACTAGATCATCATCTTGTGCGAACAACACCACCACCGCCCGCCCGAGCCCGGCGTGGATTTCGCTCGCAGCACCCTCAGCGAGCGCATCCTGCGTCGCCAGACCCGACATCCGCCGGGTGAACTCATAGAGCCGGCGCATGGCCCGCATGCGCGTGGCGGCAATGCGCGCCTGCTCGCGCAATCGCCCGGCCATGGCGGAGGACACCACGGCAACGACCAGGAAGATGACCAGCGCCAGAAGCTCGTAAGGCTCGGCGATGGTGAAAGTGTAGCGCGGCTCGATGAAGAAGAAATTGTAAAAGCCGAAAGACAGCAGCGACGCGAAGATGGCCGGCAGTATGCCGAAATTGATGGCAGAAAACAGAACCGCCAGCATGAAGATCATCGACAGGTTGGGCAGTGGCGTGATTTGCGTGATGATCTTGCCCGCACCGAGCGCCACCATGACGGCCAGCGCGGCATATACGAAATGCAGAGGACGAGGTGGCAGCCAGCGCCAGACACGCTTCGCCCTTACCGGCGCCTCACCCTCTCGCGTCACAAGATGGATGGCTATATCCTGCGCCCGGCGCAGCAGCTCGTGCGGCAGCGACCGACGCAGCAACTCTCCGAGAAAACCGCCATGAGAACGGCCGACGACGATCTGCGTGACGTTCTCGAACTTGGCGAAGCGCAACAACTCGGCCGGCAGATCGGCGCCGGTCAGCGTCTGCGTCTCAGCGCCCAGGCTCTGCGCCAGCGTCATCGCCTCATCAAGGCGCGCCCGCGCCGCATTGTCGAGCACCGATCCCGGCCGTTCCACGGTCACCGCGATCCACGGCGCATCCATGAGGTCGGCGAGGCGCTTGGCCGCACGCACCACAGTCGGCGAATTGGGGTCTGGTCCGATGCAGACCAGAATGCGCTCGCCCGCCGCCCAAGGCCCCTCGATCGCCTGGGCTTGCATGCGCTCGACGAGTGCCGCATCGACGCGCTCGGCGGCGCGCCGCAGCGCCAGTTCGCGTAGTGCCGTCAGGTTTTGCGGCTTGAAGAAGTTCTCGACTGCACGCGCAGCGGTCTCCTGCACATAGACCTTGCCTTCGGCGAGGCGCTTGAGCAGTTCGTCCGGCGGAAAATCGACCAGCACGACTTCGTCGGCCTTGTCGAACACGGTATCCGGCACCGTCTCGCGCACACGGACCTTGCTGATCTTCTGAACGACGTCGTTGAGGCTTTCGAGATGCTGAATGTTCAGCGTCGTCCAGACATCGATGCCGGCATTCAACAGCTCATCGATATCCTGCCAGCGTTTGGGGTGGCGGCTGCCCGGCACATTGGTATGGGCATATTCGTCGACCAGCAGCAAACCCGGCCGTCGTGCCAGCGCCGCATCGAGGTCGAACTCGCGCATCATCTGATTGCGGTAGACGATGGATTTGCGCGGCAGCACGTCGAGGCCTGTGACCAGTTGCTCGGTCTCGCGCCGCCCGTGCGTCTCGACCAGACCGGCGACGACGTCGCGCCCCCCGCCCGCTCGCTGTGCGCGGCGGTGAGCATGGCGAAAGTCTTGCCGACCCCGGGAGCAGCGCCCAGAAATATCTTCAGCCGGCCCCGGCCCTCTTTCTGGGCGAGGGCCAGCAACGCATCGGGTGAAGCTCGTTGTGTCTCGTCGCTCGACATCAGTTCCTCTGAGCCGATCTTAGGACTTCATGGCATCCAGTGCGAGATTGAGCCTGAGCACATTCACACGCGGTTCGCCCAGCACACCCAGTGTTCGTCCCTCGATATAGGATTCGACGACGCCCCGCACGCTGGCTTCCGGCACCCCCCGCGCTTTCGCCACGCGGGGCACCTGGAACAGCGCAGCCTCGGGCGAAATATCCGGATCCAGCCCGCTGGGCGACGTGGTCACCAGATCGACCGGCACGGCCGCGCCGGGGTTTTCCTTCTTCAGCGTCTCGACATCGGCGCCGATTCGCTCGGCAAGCGCCTTGCTGGTCGGACCCAGATTGGAGCCGCCGGAATTGGCCGCATTGTAAGGCACCGACACGCTCTTCGTCGCATCCTTAGGGTCGGGTCCGCTCGTCGCCGAAGGACGACCGTGGAAATACTTGTCCGAGGTGAACGATTGGCCGATCAGCGTCGAGCCAATGACCTTACCGTCTTTCTCGATCAGACTCCCATGCGCCTGGGTCGGGAAAATGGCGCCGGCAATGCCAGTCATAACCAGCGGATAAATGAGGCCCGTGATGATCGTCAGGGAGACCACAAGCACGATAGCCGGGCGAATTTCCTTGAGCATGATTGTGCTTCCTTACGCGAGGTGTAGAGCCGCGACGAGGACATCGATCGCCTTGATACCGATGAACGGCAGGATGATGCCGCCGGCGCCGTAGATCAGCAGGTTCCGGCGCAGCAGCGCCGCGGCGCCGACCGGACGGTAGGTCACGCCCTTCAGCGCCAGCGGGATGAGCGCGATGATGATGAGCGCATTGAAGATGATGGCTGACAGGATCGCGCTCTGCGGCGTCGATAGGCCCATGATGTTGAGCACGCCGAGCTGCGGATAGAAGGCCGCGAACATCGCCGGGATAATGGCGAAATACTTGGCGACATCGTTGGCGATCGAGAACGTCGTCAGCGCACCGCGCGTCATGAGCAGTTGCTTGCCGATCTCGACCACCTCGATGAGCTTGGTCGGGTCGCTGTCGAGATCGACCATGTTGCCGGCTTCGCGCGCAGCCTGTGTACCGCTCTGCATGGCGACGCCGACATCGGCCTGGGCCAGCGCCGGCGCGTCATTGGTGCCGTCGCCGCACATGGCAATCAAGCGGCCATTGGCCTGCTCGCCGCGGATGTAGCGTAGTTTGTCTTCGGGGGTGGCCTGCGCGATGAAATCATCGACGCCGGCTTCGGATGCGATCGAGGCCGCGGTAACCGGATTGTCGCCGGTGATCATCACCGTCTTGATGCCCATGCGGCGCAGCGCGGCAAAGCGATCCTTCACATCCGGCTTCACAACGTCCTTGAGATGGATGACGCCGAGGATACGGCCTCCATCGACAAGGCCGAGCGGCGTGCCGCCGGCCCGCGCGATCCTGTCCACGGCGGCGCGGAAGGCCGGGGGCTCGGCGATGTCGCGACCCGCGTGCTCCCGGGCGAATTTGAGCACCGAGTCGACCGCGCCTTTGCGTAGCTTGCGGTCTCCGATGTCGACGCCCGACAGACGCGTCGTCGCCGAGAACTCAATGAAGCGGGCGTCCGCTGCCCGCGCCCCGCGCTGCACGCCATAGCGCTCCTGCGCCAAAGTCACGATCGACCGGCCTTCCGCGGTTTCATCCGCGTCACTGGCCAGCAGCGCAAGCTCCGCCGCTTCGCGCTCGGAGACTCCCGGCACCGGAATGATTTCGGTCGCCAGGCGGTTGCCGAAGGTGATGGTGCCGGTCTTGTCGAGCAACAGCGTATCGACGTCGCCCGCGGCTTCGACCGCCCGGCCGGACATGGCCAGCACGTTGAAGCGAACCAGGCGGTCCATGCCGGCGATGCCGATGGCCGACAGCAAGGCGCCGATGGTGGTCGGAATCAGCGTTACGAACAGCGCCACCAGAACCAGGACCGAGATCGCGCCGCCGGCATAGGCAGCGTAGCTCGGAATTGTAGCGGTCGCGAAGACGAAGATAATGGTGAGGCCGATCAGCAGGATATTGAGTGCGATCTCGTTCGGCGTCTTCTGCCGCTCGGCGCCTTCGACCAACTTGATCATGCGATCGAGGAACGACGAGCCCGGCGACGACGTGATGCGCACAACGATGCGGTCGGAGATGACGGTGGTGCCGCCGGTCACGGCCGAACGATCGCCGCCGGATTCGCGGATCACCGGCGCGGATTCGCCGGTCACGGCCGCTTCATTGACCGAGGCAATACCTTCAATCACCTCGCCGTCGCCGGGGATGATGTCGCCCGCTTCACACACCACGAGATCGCCGGCTTCCAATTTTTCGGCCGGCACACCCTGATAGACCTCGTAATTGTCGGGCATCAGAATGCGCTTGGCCTGCGTTTCCGAACGCGTCTTGCGCAATGTATCGGCCTGCGCCTTGCCGCGCCCTTCCGCCACCGCCTCGGCAAAGTTGGCGAACAACACCGTGAACCACAGCCAGATGACGATCTGGATTTCGAAGCCGATGCCCTGCGCGCCAGCCATGATGTCGCGGACAAGAAGCACCGTCGTCAGCGCGGTGACAACCTCGAGTACGAACATGACCGGGTTCTTGGCGAGCGTGCGCGGATCGAGCTTGACGAAGGCTTGCCCGATGGCCGGCAGCACGATGGCCGGATCGAGCAGAGACGACGACACCACGCGCTTGCGGACTTTGGAGGTTTCCATGATCGTGAACTCCGGAATTAGAAGAGCTGGCCGGCCTGCATCGCGAGATGCTCGACGATGGGGCCAAGCGCGAGCGCCGGGAAGAATGTGAGACCGCCGACAATGAGGATGACGCCGACCAGCAGGCCGACGAACAGGCCGCCGGTGGTCGGGAAGGTGCCGGCGGACGCCGCGACCATCTTCTTCTGCGCGAGCGAACCGGCAATCGCCATGGCCGGCACGATCATCCAGAAACGGCCGATGAACATCGCAACCGCGCCCGACAGATTGTAGAAGAAGGTGTTGCCGGTGAGCCCCGCGAAGGCCGAGCCGTTATTGCCGGTCTGCGACGAATAGGCGTACAGCACCTCGGTGAAGCCGTGCGGCCCCGCATTGGCCATCGACGCGACCGCCAGCGGATAGACCACGGCAATCGCGGTCCAGCCGAGGATCATCAGCGGCAGGATCAGGATGGCGAGCATCGCCATCTTCACTTCGCGCGCCTCGATCTTCTTGCCGACATATTCGGGCGTGCGACCCACCATCAATCCGGCGACGAACACCGTGAGGATGACGAACAGCAGCATGCCGTAGAGACCGGCGCCGACGCCGCCGATGACGATCTCGCCGAGCTGGATATTGATCAGCGGGATCATGCCGCCGAGCGCGGTGAAGCTATCGTGCATGGCGTTGACCGCGCCGCACGAGGCCGCGGTGGTGATGACGGCGAACAAGGCGGAGCCGACGATGCCGAAGCGGACTTCCTTACCTTCCATATTGCCGCCCGTGATGCCGAGCGCGTTCAACGTGTGCGTGCCATAGGCTTCGGCCCAGTAGCAGAACGCGACACCGGCGATGAACAGAACGCCCATCGCGGCGAGGATCGCCCAGCCCTGCTTCTGGTTGCCGACCATGCGGCCGAACACATTAGTGAGCGCCGCGCCGAGGACGAAGATCGACAGCATCTGCACGAAGTTCGACAGCGCCGTCGGGTTCTCGAAGGGATGCGAAGCATTGGCGTTGAAGAAGCCGCCGCCATTGGTGCCCAGCATCTTGATGGCGACCTGCGAGGCGACCGGGCCGACGGCGATGGTCTGCTTGGCGCCTTCGAGCGTTGTGGCTTCGATATAGGGGCCAAGCGTCTGCGGCATGCCCTGCCAGACCAGGAACAAAGTGAAGACAATGCAGGCCGGCATCAGGATGTAGAGCGTGCAGCGGGTGATGTCAGCCCAGAAATTACCGACCGTTTTCGCCGAGGCCCGGGCAAAGCCGCGGATCAACGCCACCGCGAGAACGATGCCGGTCGCCGCCGACAGGAAATTCTGCGGCGTGAGGCCCAGCATCTGCGTCAGATAGGACAGCGTGCTTTCGCCGCCGTAGTTCTGCCAGTTGGTGTTGGTGATGAACGAAGTCGCCGTGTTGAGGGCGAGGTCGGGCGGCACCGCGCCCTGCCCGGCCGGATTGAACGGGAGCACGTCCTGCAGGCGCAGGATCGCGTAGAGTATGGCGAAGCCACCGACATGGAACAGCAGCATGGCGACCGTGTAGGTCAGCCAGTGCTGCTCGCGGGTCTCGTCGACGCCGCCGAGGCGGTAGATCAGCCCTTCAACAGGCCGCAGCAGCGGCGACAGGAAAGTGCGCTCGCCGGCGAAGACTCGAGTCATATAACCGCCGACTATGGGCGTGAGAGCGACGATGATGGCGCAATACAGCGCGATCTGAATCCAGCCGATAAGTGTCATGACACGGCCTCAGAACCGTTCGGGGCGTATGAGCGCGTAGGTGAGATAGATGAGCACGCCCACGGTCACGAGGGCGGCGAGGCTATAGTCGATGGACATGACGCACCTTCAGAGTCGATCGCAGGCGAAGGCGTAACCGAGCGTCAAAGCAAAAAGGCCGGCCGCCGAAGCGAGCAGAAGCAGATCGAGCATGATGGCTCCCTCCAATTGCTGTGGAGCGAGACTGCAGATACGCCGGCGGGAATAAGGAAACGATGCGGATTGCGATTGCCGCACATCAAGAAGTCATAAATGACGGCAGGGGCCCGGCACGACTGGCGCGCTTAAACAGGGACAAATGGTGCCCAGGGGCGGGATCGAACCACCGACACTGCGATTTTCAATCGCATGCTCTACCAACTGAGCTACCTGGGCCCAAGGACAGAAGGAATGTCCGGCCGTTGGCCGCCGAACCCTGTCGAGCGCCGCGTTATAGAGGGACTGCCAGCCCCTGTCCAGAACCGCGGGTGCGAAAATTCCCCTACGCTTTCAGGCCGATAGCCGCCCGGAAACGGTTCTTGAGGATGACGCCGTCGCGCTCGGGCAGCACCCGGGGCGCCTCGGCCGCGGAAATCGCCAGTCGGGCGAACAGCGGCCCCTCGCCGCGCAGCGTCTTGATCCGTCCGGCCAGCGCCGCCAGCCCGGCCTTGTCGCGCACATCCATGGCCGTCTCGATGCCACAGCCTTTTGCCACCGCCACCAGATCGACGCCGCCGCCATGGGTGTGGCTTGGCTGCATCCCCGTCTCGCCGTAGTGCCCGTTGTCGAACACCACAACGGCGAGATTGGCCGGCTTCTTGATGCCGATGGTGGCGAGCGAACCCATGCCCATCAGCATTTCGCCGTCGCCGGTGACGACCAGCACGCGCCGCTCCGGCTGCGCCAGCGCGAGGCCGAGGCCCACCATCGCTGCGCCGCCCATGGCGCCCCAGAGATAGAAGTTGCGATCGTTGTCGCCGGCCGCGGCGAGATCCCAGCAGGTCGAGCCGAGGCCGGGAATGGCGACGAGATCCTCGCCGCGATCGGCGAGCAAGGCCTTCATGGCGGCGCGGCGGTCGAGCTTGCCGTCCTGGCCGACTGTCAATTGCGCCGTCACTTGGTCCAGACCTTCTTGCCGATCAGTTGCTGCGACAGGATCAGCGCCGCGATGCGCTCGTCGCCGAACACATGCTGCACGGCGCGCTCGGCGAGGCCCTCGACCTCTTCCGGCCTCAATGCGCGATAAATCTCGGCCTCGTTGAGCTTCATCACCGGCTCGACGATGGAGCCCATCGGCTGCTGCCATGGATTGAACTCTTCCCACTCGCCGCGCATGGTGATCATCATCAGCAGCGGAAAGCGGCAGGTGCGCGCCAGCGACAGCATGTTGACGCAATTGCCGACGCCGCTCGACTGCATCAGCAGCACGGCGCGCTGGCCGCCGAGCCAGGCGCCGGCGGCGAGCGCGATGCCCTCCTCCTCGGTCGACAGCACGACGTCGTGAATATCGGGATCGGCGCGGACGCGGTCGATCAGCCGCGCATGCCCGGCGTCCGGCACGTAGCCGACCTGGCGGATATCGGCGCGCTTGAGGGTGGCGTAAAGCTGATCCGGCCAGTCGACGGAGAGGACGGGTGCATTCATTCTTTTCGTTCCTCAGTCCTTCTGCTCTTCAATGCCGTCGGCCGGCCGCATGCCGTCCTCGTCTTCCTCTTCCTTCACCGGAACGGCGTAGACCCCGGTGAGCCAGCGGTTCAGGTCGATATCGGCGCAGCGCTTGGAGCAGAACGGCTTGAAGGCGACATCGGTCGCCTCGCCACAGATCGGGCAGCGCATGATGGCGGTCTTTCGGATCGGTTTGTTCATGAGCCCAATATAGTCACTGCCGCCGCGCGTCGCGCGCGCGCAATTCGGTTTTCAGGATCTTGCCATAATTGTTCTTCGGCAGGGCGTCGACGAAAACATAATCCTTCGGCCGCTTGAAGCGGGCGATATGCGCGAGGCACAGGGCGTCGAGTTCGCCCTTTGGGGCATCGCCGACCACATAGGCCACCACCGCCTCGCCCCAATCGGCGTCGGGGCGGCCGATCACCGAGACCTCGCGCACGGCCGGGTGCGTGAGCAGCACCTCCTCGACCTCGCGTGGATAGATGTTGGAGCCGCCGGAGATGATGAGGTCCTTGGAGCGGTCCTTCAGTGTCAGGTAGCCCTCGGCATCGAAGGCGCCGACATCGCCGGTATGCAGAAAACCGCCGCGCAGCGAGGCCGCGGTGGCTTCCGCGTTGCGCCAATAGCCAGCCATGACGACATCGCCCCCGACCAGAATCTCGCCGGTTTCGCCCGGCGGCAATGGATTGCCGTTGTCGTCCGCGACAATCACATCGACACAGGCATAGGGCTTGCCGGCCGAGGCAAGCCGCTCGCGCCAGCGCGGATGGTCGCGGTTCGCGATATCCTGCTTCGACAACGTGGTGATGGTCATGGGCGACTCGCCCTGCCCGTAGATCTGCGCCAGCTTTGGCCCGAAGCGGTCGAGCGCCTTGAGACAATCCTCGACATACATCGGCGCCCCGCCCCAGATCAAAGTGCGGATGTTGTTGGGGTTGCAGTCGGCGGCGCTGTCGACAAGACGCTTGATCATGGTCGGCGCGGCGAACATCGACACATTCGGCCAACGCTCGAACAGTTTGAAAATCTCGTCCGGCTCGAAGGCGCCCGACTCCGGCACGACCTGAACGCCGAGCCGCGCGACGTGCTGCATGATGTAGAGGCCGGAGCCATGGCTCATCGGCGCGGCGTGCAGGATGGCGTCGCCGGGCGTGACCGGATCGACCTCAGCGCCATAGGCATGGCTCGCCCAGGCGATGTTGCGATGGGTCAGCATCGCGCCCTTCGGCTTGCCGGTCGTGCCCGAGGTGTAGAACAGCCAGGCGAGATCGTCGCCCGCGCAAGGCGCGACAGCGATGGCGTCGGCGTCGAACAGCGCGTTGTACTCAGCGCTGCCGATGGTGATGAGACGTTCCAGCGTCTTCGGCGCATGCGGCGCGATTTCCGCGTCGATGCCTTGCGAGGCGATGCAGACGCGCGCGCCGGAATGGTCGAGGATGTAACCGAGTTCGGCGCCATGCAGCTTGGCATTGGCCGGCACCGCGGCGAGGCCGGCGTGCCAGATGCCGTATAGCAGCGCCAGATAATCGGACGAATTCTTCGCCGCGATGGCGACGCGGTCGCCGGGCTCAAGCTTGAGCTTGTTGCGCAACGCGCCGGCCAGCTTCGCGGCGCGCAAGGCAAGATCGCCATGGGTCATCACCACGCGGGGCCCAAGTGCCGCCGCGGGCATATGAGGATGCGACAGACCAGAGCGGGAGAGCCAGTGTGCGAGGTTCATGAGATATCAGTGGCTGCGGCAACCTGCTCCCCTCCCCCTTGTGGGGAGGGGGTGGGGGTCCGTGATTCAGTGCACGCTCGCAATCACCCCCCTCCCTAACCCTCCCCCACAAGGGGGGAGGGAACAAGAGAGAATGTCGTTCGCTCCTGCGCTCTACGCCACCACCGTGTTCAGCCAGCCGAAGCGGATCGGATAGCCTTCGCCGCCGAGCAAATTCATCGTCTCGTAGAGCGGCAGGCCGACAACGTTGGAATAGGAACCGACCAGCTTGACGATGAACGTGCCGGCAATGCCTTGCGCCGCGTAGCCGCCGGCCTTGCCGCGCCATTCGCCGCAGGCGAGATACGATTCAATGTCTTCCGAAGTCAGGCGCTTGAAGCGCACACGCGTCTCGACCAGACGCTGACGGAACGACTCTTTCGGCGTCACCAGACAGATCGAGGTATAGACGCGGTGGTTGCGGCCCGAGAGCAGACGCAAGCACTGCTGCGCCTCGTCGAGCAACTCCGCCTTGGGCAGAATACGGCGGCCGACGGCGACAACGGTGTCGGCGGCGAGGATGTAGGCGCCGCGCAGTTCGTCGTCGAGGCGCACGTTGTCGAGCGCGACCTGCGCCTTCTCCTTGGCCAGCCGGTTGGCATAGGCGCGCGGAATTTCGCCGCGCTTCGGCGTCTCATCGACGTCGGAGGGCTTGAGCGCATCGGGCTCGATGCCGGCCTGGTTGATGAGCGCCAGGCGGCGCGGCGAGCCGGAGGCGAGAACGAATTTCGGACGGCCGATCATGAGGTTAGAGATACCGTCTGGGGAATGAACAAAGCGTTCGAATGGCCGCGGAAACTAGCGGATGGAGGGTGGGAGTGCAAACGAGGCTACGAGAGCGCGGCCTTCCCTCTTATCTTCCCCTCTCCCCTTGGGGGAGAGGGTGCCCGAGCGAAGCGAGGGCGGGAGAGGGGTATGCTTCGTTTGTCGTAAGTTACCCCTCTCCCGGCTCAGCCCTTCGGGCTTCGCCACCCTCTCCCCCAAGGGGAGAGGGGAAAGCGCGACTACCGCAGTGCCTCACTCATTCCCCTGCCCCGCCGCGCCGAAGCGCTTCCTGATCTGCGCCATCAACTGGTCGCGCACCGCGCGATAGGCGTCGAGCTTCTGCTCGCGCGAGCCTTCAATGCCGGTCGGATCGACCGTCGGCCAGTATTCGACATTGACGGCCGCGGTGCGCGTGAGGTCGAGCGCCTTGTGGTGCGCCGGCGGCGACAGCGTGACGATGAGATCGAAGTTCAGCCCTTCGAGGTCTTCCAGCTCCTCGAAGTCGATGGGCTTGTGCCGCGAAATGTCGATGCCGATTTCGTCCATCACCGCGACGGCGAACGGATCGAGTTCGCCCTTCTGCACGCCGGCCGACTGCACATAGACCGTCTTGCCGTAAAGCTGCTTGAACAGACCCTCGGCCATCGGCGAGCGCACGGCGTTATAGCCGCACGAGAACAGCACGGCCTGCGGCCGCGAGGACGCCATCAGTCGTCATTCCGGCGAACGGAGGCGCAACGCATCAGCGTCACCCCTTCCAGTGCAAGACGCAGATCAGCGTGAACAGGCGGCGCGCGGTGTCCATGTCCACCGTCACCTTGTCCTTGAGCCGCTCGATCAGGATACGCGAACCCTCGTTGTGAATGCCGCGCCGGCCCATATCGATGGCCTCGATCTTGTCCGGCGTCGCGGTGCGGATGGCCTGATAATAGCTGTCGCAGATCATGTAGTAGTCCTTCACGATCCGGCGCAAAGGCGATAGCGAGAACAGATGCGCGACCACCGGCGTGCCGTCCTCGCTGCGAATGTCGAAGACCAGGCGGTTATCGTTGATGCTCAGGTGCAACGTATAGGGCCCGCCGTCATGGCCGACCGGCGCGAACTGGTTGAGCTCAAGCAGATCGTAGATGGCGACCGCCCGCTCATGCTCGACGTCCGGATTGGAGCGGCCAATCGAAGCCTCATCCAAAGTGACGCCGACCAGGCGCTGCTTCATCACGGGCTTCTTCTTGTCGGTCATGTCAGGCCCCGGGCAAGTTCAGTCTGATCGCCACCGAACGCGCATGTGCGTCCAGCCCTTCCGCCTTGCCGAGCGCGATGGCGGCGGGGCCGAGCGCGCGGAGCTGCTCGGGCCCGCATTTCAGGAGCGACGTGCGCTTCATGAAATCAAGGACGCCGAGACCCGACGAAAAGCGCGCCGAACGCGCCGTCGGCAGGACATGGTTGGAGCCGGCGACATAATCGCCAATGGCTTCCGGCGTATGCGCGCCGATGAAGATGGCGCCGGCATTGCGAATGCGCGCGACGAAGCGCTCGGGGTCTTCCGCGGCGATCTCGAGATGCTCGGGCGCAAGCCGGTCGACGAGCGAAATGGAGTCGTCGAGCCTGCCGACCATAATGATGGCGCCGAAGTCGCGCCACGACTGGCTGGCGGTTGCGGCACGCGGCAACGTCTTGAGCTGCGACTCGACCGATTTCTCCACCGCGGCGGCGAGCGAGGCATCGTCAGTGATCAGGATCGACTGCGCGCTGACATCGTGCTCGGCCTGCGCCAAGAGATCGGCGGCGATCCAATCCGGGTTGCCGGTCTTGTCGGCGATGATCAGGACTTCGGACGGGCCGGCAATCATGTCGATGCCGACTTGCCCGAACACGACGCGCTTGGCCGCCGCCACATAGGCATTGCCGGGCCCGACGATCTTCGACACCGGCTTGATGGTGTCGGTACCGTAGGCGAGCGCGGCCACGGCCTGCGCGCCGCCAATGCGATAGATCTCATCAACGCCGGCGATCTTCGCCGCCGCGAGCACCAGAGGCGACAATTTGCCGTCCGGCGCCGGCACCACCATGACGAGGCGCTCGCAGCCGGCGACCTTGGCCGGCACAGCGTTCATCAACACCGACGAGGGATAGGCGGCCGTCCCGCCAGGCACATAGAGACCGGCGGCCTCGATCGCGGTCCAGCGCGTGCCGAGTTCGACCCCCAGCGCGTCGGTGAAGCGGTCGTCCTTCGGCTTCTGCCGCAGGTGATAGGCCTCGATGCGATCGCGCGCGAGCTTTAGCGCGTCGAGGGCCTCGCGATCGCAGGCGGCCAGTGCGGCGTCGATCTCGGCCGCGGAGACGCGGAGGCCGGTTTTCGACAGATCGACTCGATCGAATTTCTTCGTGAGATCAATCAACGCCTCATCGCCGCGCGTCTGCACGTCGGCGATGATGGCGCGCACGGCGACCTCGACATCGGCCGCAGCCTCGCGCTTGGCGCCGAGAAAGGCGCGGAAACGCTCGTTGAAATCGGCATCGCGGGCGTCGAGGCGCAGGGGCATGGGTCAATCCGGCCGGAAGGCGAGGCTTTCAGTGAAGGCCCATGGTCAATGGCGCGCAGCCGCCGATCCGTCAACCGGGCCAGGCGCCGGGGCCGTCAGTCCTTGGCCTCGACGGCATGGACCGGGCGGCCAGTGCAGTTCCAGACCGGGCCGAGATCGACCAGTTCGGCCTCCAGGCATTCGACCTCGAGCCGCATGGCGGCATCACCGGAGAAGATGAGGGTCACGGCGCCGGACGGCGCCTCGGTTTCCTTGAATTCGACGGCCAGCAGGTTGAGGACACCGTCCTTGCCGGCCGGATCGACGCCGCGACATTTAAAGGACTGCACCCGCTCGAAGCGCAGGGCGGCGCGGCGGCGGCAGTTCTGCGGTTTGTCGGCGACCGCCTGCTCCCAGTCGAAGCGGTTGACCCCGAGCACCAGGCGCTTGGCCTGCGGCTGCCAGATGACATCGGCGACCTTGATCACCGCGTCCTGCAGGTGGGTCGAGACGACTTCGAGGTCCTCCTCGTCGAGGACGGTAAATTTCAGAGGTTCGGCTACCCGGTCCATGGCGGCGCTCCCTTGCCGACAAGCTAGGCAGCGCCCGGGCGGGCCGCAAGGGACGTGACCTACCCGCTGATGCGCTCGATCTTGGCGCCGCAGCGCCCTAACTTTTCCTCGAGCTTCTCGAAGCCGCGATCGAGGTGGTAGACGCGGTTGACGATGGTCTCGCCTTCGGCGGCGAGCGCAGCGATGACCAGCGACACCGAGGCGCGCAGATCGGTCGCCATCACCGGCGCGCCCTTGAGGCGCTTGACGCCTTCGATGGTGGCCCGCATGCCGTCGAGCTGGATGCGGGCGCCGAGTCGCGCCAGCTCCTGCACATGCATGAAGCGGTTCTCGAAGATGGTCTCGGTGATGTGCGAGGTGCCCTCGGCGCGCGTCATCAGCGCCATCAGCTGCGCCTGCAGATCGGTCGGGAAGCCGGGGAACGGCGCGGTCGTCACATCGACCGGCTTGATGCCGGCGCCATTGCGGGTGATGCGGATGCCTTCGTTGGTCGTGGTCACGGTGGCGCCGGCCTGAGCGATGACATCGAGCGCCGCCTGCAGCAGTTCGGGCCGCGCGTTCTGCAGCATCACGTCGCCGCCGGTCATGGCGACGGCCATGGCGTAGGTGCCGGTCTCGATACGGTCCGGGAGCACCTGGTGCCGCGCGCCGTTGAGTTTGGCGACTCCCTCGACGACCAGACGCGAGGTGCCGATGCCCGATACCTTGGCACCCATCTTGTTGAGGCAATCGGCGACATCGCCGATTTCCGGCTCGCGCGCGGCATTGTCGATCACCGTGGTGCCGCGGGCGAGCACGGCCGCCATCAGCGCCGTATGCGTGCCGCTCACCGTCACTTTGGGGAAATTGATTTCGCCGCCGCGCAGGCCGTTCGGCGCGCGGGCGATCACATAGCCGCCCTCGATCTCGATCTCGGCGCCCAGCTTCTCCAGCGCCATGATCAAGAGATCGACCGGCCGCGTGCCAATGGCGCAGCCGCCCGGCATCGACACCTTGGCGATGCCCATGCGCGCCACCAGCGGCGCGATGACCCAGAAGCTCGCGCGCATCGTCGAGACCAGCTCATAGGGCGCGGTCGTGTCGGCGATGGTCGCGGCGGAGAGTTCGATGGTGCGGCCGGCATTAGCATCGGCGCCGGCGCGCTTGCCCGCGATCATGACGTCGACGCCGTGATTGCCGAGGATGCGCTGGAGCTGGATGACGTCGGCGAGCCGCGGCACGTTCTCGAGGATGAGCTTGTCCGCGGTCAGGAGGCTCGCGATCATCAGCGGCAAGGTGGCGTTCTTGGCGCCGGAAATCGGAATGGTGCCGTTCAGCTTCTCGCCGCCGACAATACGAATTCGGTCCATCGTCCGTCCCCCGGCCCGCAGGCCCCCGGTTTACGTCAAAAACAATGTGCGGCTGGATATAGGGGCGGTCTAGACCGCCCGCCCGACCCCCGCAAAGCCAAATTTGGCCGAGGGTTACCGCCCCCGCGCCGGCCTTGATCGCCCGGCATTAAGGCGAAAGTCCGATTCGGGTTCCGCCCGCCCTAGCCCTTATCGTCCGATTCGGGTGTCCCGCCGCTGGCTTGCGTCCGCGTCCGCTCCTTGTCGCGGATTTGCGCCTTGCGGCGCTTGAGATTTTCCCGCAAGGCGGCCGCCAGACGCGCCTCACGGGCGGCGTTCTGGGCATTCTTGCGGGATTTCGGCGGGTCGTCTGGACCGGTCATGACGGGTATCTATCGGGCCCGGCTCGACTTTCGCAAGTTCACGTTATCTTCAGGCCTTGCGGCCAAGTTGCCTTGCGTTTAAAGGGGCGCCTGTGGCAGTTTCCGCCGCGTTCGCGAACCGGGCCTTCGGCCCTCGCGTCCCTTCAGCTGCCGTAGCTCAGTGGTAGAGCACGTCATTGGTAATGACGAGGTCGAGTGTTCAATCCACTCCGGCAGCACCATCCTCTTCCCGCCTGACCGTCAGCGCCCTTCCAGCCAAGCCAGCGCCGCCGCCAGCCGCGGCGGCCAAACGACGCGCATGATCCGCGCCATGAGCGCTGGGTAGCAGCGCGCCAGCCAGGGAAAACCGGCCCGCTGCATGAAGGCGGCGGCGACCAGCAGCGTCAGGAACCATGTGAGGAAGTGGTAGCGCGGCGTCGCGATGTAGAACATCGCCACCAGATGCTGCGCCAGCGCCGCCGCACCGATGAGCCGCAGCCACGGATCGAACATGCGCCCGCGCAGGACGACGTAAACGAGCACGGCAACGCCGGCGGCGTTCAGCGGCACTGTCCAATACGACTCGGCCGGACCTGAGAGCCAGTTCGGCACCTGCATCAGCGCACGATGCGCGAGGCCGCCGGCAAAATCGAACGTCGCGACTTCGCGCAGCGCGCCGGCCCAGGCCGACGGCGGCATCACCAGCAGATTGCTGTCCTGGGCGTTCGAACTGAAGAGCACCAAGCGGCCACCGAACGCCCAGTTGTGCCAGGCCATCGAGAAGGTCGGCAGGAAGCCGATGCACATACCGGCGAGCCGGAGCCATTGCCGTCCATAGAGCGCGGCAAGACCGGCGCCGCCGAGAAACATCGCGGCCGCCGGCGCCACCAGCGGCTTCATGCCGATGCCGAGCGCAATCAGCAAGGCGCCGAAGAAAGCCGGCACGAAACGGTCGGCCGGACCGGAGCGCGCCGGCGCAACGAGAACCACGAGCCCGGCCATGAACAGGATGTAGCAGGCCGGATCGGCGAAACCGCGCGCCGCCCATTTCGCGTAATGCACGAACGTCGTGCCGAAGATCTCGCCGAGCGGCACGGCCACGAACAGCAGCGCCAGAATCATAGGCCAAGGCCGGTCGAGGAAACGCCGGAACAGCGCGAGGACAATCAACGGCAGCATCAGAACGAGCGAGAGATAGCCGAGAAACGTGTCGCCGAATACGATGTGCTCCAGCGCACGGAAATAACGCAGCGCCGGGCCCCCGTAATAGAACACGCTCTCGCCGCCTTCGAGGAAGCCGCGCCAGTCCCCGGCCAGCAGCTTCTGCAGCAAGTCGCGGCCGAGGCTGTCGTAGAACATTCCGTCGTCGCCGCCATCGAAAGGACGCACGCCGCCAAGAAAGCTTGCGTCGTCGACGGCGATGACGGCAACAGCCAGCGCGAGCAGAAGCAACGGCGCGGCGGCGCGGCGCGGCCGTATCCGCACCAGCAGCAACACCAACGTGGCAATCGAAAGAATCTTGAAGAGCGGTTGCAGCCATTGCTTGAGCCGCACGTCGAACGGCCCCTCGAGATGCATCGACAAGGTGTCCGGCTTGATGGCGATGCCGAAAACGCGGCGACCCGCGTCTTCCGGCGCAATGGCGCGACAGCCGCCATTCCCCTGCGGCACGAACCGTTCGCCCGCGCCTTCCCAGAGAAGATCGCCGCTCCAGCACAATTGCCCACCGATATAGGCGGCCGGCAGCCGGATCATCGTGAACCACGGCATGGTGAGGTGCCAGCGGTCATAGCCTTTCCAGGCCCGGCCATCGCGGCGCGCGCGTTGCACATCGCTGACCGGATACCAGTTGAAACGCATCTCGTTGATGAAGCCGAGCCGGTGCCAGACCGGATCGGAAAAATCGAGCCGCGTCACCGATCGCGACAGATCGGATTTGTGAAAGATGCCGTCGGCGGCGAAGGCATAGGCCCGGTCCGGCGCGCCGGTGCCACGCCAGCAACCGAATACTTTGGGGTCGCAACGTTTTTCGGCCGGGTATTGCCGGTCGAATTCCGCCGCCATGGTGCGATAGACGTCGGCCGGCAGATCACGCTCCAGTGCGCCGCCGGGCAGGAACACATTGAAGCCTTCGTCGATGCGCGGCGGCGCCAGCGCCACCTGCGCGCCGATCGCCGCGACAACGACCGCGGCAGCGGCCGCCCAGCACTTGAGGTCGCGACGGACGACGCCGGTGAAGATCGCAACCGCCGCCAGCACCAGCACGGCATAGATGGCAATGTCGTTGATCGGCAAACCGGCGGCGGCAACGGCAAGCGCGAAGGCGGCGAGTTTCCCTCCGGTCCGGGGCGGCTGCGGCTCGGCCTCAAGGCTTATATCCTGCATGGCGCCCGCCATAGCATCACGGCGCCGCCGCCGCCACTTCCCGCCGGTTAACGAGCTTGAAAATCAAGACAAATCGCCGTCGGGCGAAACATTGTCGGCGCCGAAAAGCCCGTGCTAGAAGCCGCCTCATGCCGGCCACCCTGTCGCAAAACAAAGAGAGCGAAATCGCGTTCTTCGACAGCCATGGGGCGTCGAACGCCTATGACGTGTTCACGCCGGACACGAATGAACGCATCATCGACATTGCGACGCGGCTCGGCGCGTTTGCGCCCGGCGCCCGCATCGCCGATCTTGGCTGTGGCTCCGGCGTCTTCACCGATCTTCTGCATCGGCGCGGCTTCAATTGCACCGGCATCGATCTGAGCCCGAAGCTGATCCGTATCGCGCGCGAAGCCCATCCGGGCATCGATTTCCAGGAAGGCGACATCGAGCACCTGCCCTTTGCGGATGGAAGCTTCGACGGCGTCCTGCTCGCCGGCGTGCTGCACCACCTTCCCGACTGGACCGCATGCATCGCGGAGGTCAAACGCATCCTCAAGCCGGGTGGCCGCTTTGTCGCCTTCGACCCCAACCGCATGAACCCGGCGATGTATCTCTATCGCGACCGCTCGTCGCCGCTATACTCGTCGATCGGCGTAACGCGCAACGAACGCCTTGTCGTCGCGCGGGATCTTGTCGAGGCGTTCAGCGCTGCCGGCCTCACCACCGGAACGGAATTCCATTCCGGCCTGAAGTATCGCTATCTCGCCGCCGAGAAACTGCGTTGGCTCCTGCCGCTCTACAATTTGACCGACAGCGTGCTGTTTGCGCCCGCGTTCATGGAACGCTTGCGTTCTTTCGTCTTCACGTTCGGCGAGAAGCCGAAGGGGGTCGCGTGACCCAGCAGAATCCGATCAGACTTGGCATTGTCGGCGTGAACTACGGGCGCACCGTGCTGATGCCGGCGTTCCGTGCCGATGAGCGCTGCCACGTCGCCGCGCTCGCCGGCAGCAACGAAGCGCGCACCGCCGAACATGCCCGCGCGGCCGGAGTGCCGAAAGCCTATGGCGACTGGCGTGCGCTCATTGCTGACAAGGACATCGACGCGGTAGCGATCGCCACGGTGCCGAGCCTGCAGACCGAGATCGCGCTCGCCGCGCTCAGCGCCGGCAAGCCGGTGTTTGCCGAGAAGCCGATGGCGTCGACGCTCGTCGAGGCACGCGCCATGTTCGAAGCCGCAAAGACAAGCGGCCTGCCGACCGGTGTCGATTTCAATTTCCATCAGGTCATGGCCTGGCAAAAGGCCAAGGCGATGCTCGACGACGGTGCCATCGGCAAGCTGCGCCATGTCACCGTGCACTGGCATGTCGAGAACTATTCGATCCAGAACCGCATGCGGAACTGGAAAACCTTGCGCGACGATGGCGGCGGCGTGCTCGGCAATTTCGTCTCTCACTGCTTCCATTATCTCGAGTGGTTCATCGGGCCTCTTGCAGGCCTGCAGGCGCGGGTCGGCGGCCTGCCCGGTGACAACGATCTCGATACGACAGTCGCAATGGCCTTGCAGTATGCATCCGGCCCGCTGGCGAGCCTGAGCGTGAGTTGCGCCTCATTCCGCGGCCAGGGCCACCGCATTGAATTCTTCGGCGAGAACGGCACGCTGGTTCTGGACAACCGCACCGCCGACTACATGCGCGGCTTCGTGCTGAGCCACGCCCGGCGGCCCGGCGACCTGACCGTCGTCCCGGTCGACGACACCGAAGACGCCGAACACCCCGACGGCCGCATCGCCCCCGCCTCGCGGCTGGCAGCCAAATTCCTCGATGCCATCGCCGGTGCGCCTCGCTATAAGCCCAACGCCGCGCCGGATTTCGCGGCCGGTTACCGCGTGCAGCAACTGATCGATGCGGCCCAGCGCGCGAACCGTGAAGGGCGGTGGATCGATGTGGCCAAGGATCATTGAATGGCGCAGTAGTGCGCTTTCCCCTCCCCCCGCGCGCCTTGCGCGTGGCGGGGAGGGGTCAGGGGTGTGGGGGGAGCGACACCGCACGACGTCCCCGCCCCCACCCCGGATCGCTTCGCTGACGCGAAGCAATCCGACCCTCCCCACCACTACGCGGGAGGAGGGAAAAGAAAGAAACAGGAAGATATCGAATGAGCGCGCGTAAGGTTCTGGTCACCGGCGGTTCGGGCTTCATCGGCTCGGGGCTCGTGAAGGCGCTGGTGAAATCCGGCGCCAAGGTGCGCGTGCTCGACGACAATTCGCGTGGCCGGCCGCGCCGCCTCGCCCGCGTCGAGGAAGAGATCGAGTTCATCGGCGGCGACATCCGGGACGCCGACACGGTGGCGAAAGCAACGGCCGGCATGGACGAGGTGCATCACCTCGCCTTCGTCAACGGCACCGAGTTTTTCTATACGCAGCCCGACCTCGTGCTCGATGTCGGTGTACGCGGCATGATCAATGTCATCGACGCCTGCCGCAAGCATAACGTCGGCAATCTCATCCTCGCCTCGTCGTCCGAAGTCTATCAGACGCCGCCGGTGATCCCGACCGACGAGACCGCGCCACTGTCGGTGCCGGACGTGCTCAATCCGCGCTATTCCTATGGCGGCGGCAAGCTGATCAGCGAGCTGATGGCGATCAACTACGGCCGCAAGTATTTCGAGCGCGTGCTGATCTTCCGGCCGCACAATGTCTACGGCCCCGACATGGGCTTCGAGCACGTCGTGCCGCAGTTCGCGCTGCGCCTGAAGAAACTCGCCGATGCGCAACCCACCGGCGTTCTGCCCTTTGAGATGCAGGGCACCGGCATCGAGACCCGCTCGTTCTGCTACATCGACGATCTCGTTGCCGGCGTCATGGTGATGCGCGACAAGGGCGAGCACCTCGGCATCTATCATGTCGGCACCACGGAAGAGCTGTCGATCACGGACGTCGCGCGCCTCGTCGCCGCGCAAGCCGGCCGCGAGATCGAGATCGTGCCCGGCAAGCTGCAGGCCGGCGGCGCGCCGCGCCGCTGCCCGGATATTTCCAAGCTCGGTGCCCTCGGCTACAAGCCCGCCGTGCCGCTCAAGGATGGCCTCAAGCCGACTTTGGACTGGTACTGGAAGAACGCCGATCTGGCGCCGAAGGTCTAGGAGAATTCACTTGGTAGGTCCCACCAAAATCGCGCGCGGCGCGGGCACCGGCGCCAGCGTTCCGGTCGAGCAGTGCCAGATCTGCGGCTCCGAGAAGCTCGATTACGTGCTGTCGCTCGGCTACATGCCGCCGGTGAACCAGATGGTGCCGATCGGCCAGGTGCCGCGGCAGCAGCCGTGGTTTCCGACCGATCTCCTGCACTGCCGGCAGTGCGACCTGGTGCAGCTCGGTCTTGCCGTCGATCCGGTCATCATTTTCCCGCCGGAATATCCCTACACCTCGGGCACGACCAAGCTGTTGCGCGACAACTTCGCCGACCTGCAGCGCGAGAGCGCGGCGATGCTCGGCCTCACCGACAAAGACCTCGTCGTCGATATCGGCTCCAACGACGGCACCCTGATCTCGAACTTCCAGAAGGCCGGCAACCGCATCCTCGGCATCGAGCCGACCGATGTCGGCGACATCGCCAATTCGCGCGGCATCCCGACCATCAAGCGCTATTTCGGCAAGGCGGCGGCGGCCGAAGTCGTCGCTTCGCGTGGCAAAGCCAAGGTGATCACCGCGGCGAACTGCTTCGCCCATATCGAGGACGTCCATGCGATCGTCGAGGGCATTCTCGAAATGCTCGACGACGACGGCGCCTTCATCTCGGAATCGCACTATCTCATTCCGCTGCTCGACACGCTGCAATACGACACGGTCTATCACGAGCACCTGCGTTACTATTCGCTGCACAGCCTGAAATACCTACTGGAGATGCACGGCCTCGAAGTCTTCCATGCGCGGCCGATCCCAAGCCATGGCGGCTCGATCCGTGTTTATGCCGGCCGCAAGGGCAAGCGCCCGGTGCAGGCAAGCGTGCAGCAGATGCTGGCCGCCGAGCCGCAGGGCGAGGCGATGGCGCAGCGCCTCAAGCAATTCAAACACGACGTGCTGCTAACCAAGCTGCGGCTGTTGTCGATGCTGCGCGATCTCAAGGAACAGAATGCCCGCGTTGTCGGCATCAGCGCACCGTCGCGCGCCTCGACCCTCTTTAATTATGTCGGGCTCGACGACGGCATCATCGACTATGTCTGCGAGATCAAGGGCTCCCTGAAAATCGGCAAGTGCATGCCGGGTACGTCGATCCCGGTCGTGGACGAGGAGCGCCTGTTCGCCGACCAGCCGGAAGCCGCCGTCATCTTCTCCTGGCACATCGCCGACGAACTGGCGCCGAAGCTGCGCGCCAAGGGCTACAAGGGTAAGCTGATCTCGCCGCTGCCGGAGCCACGGTATCTCTGACGGTATCGGTCCCCGCTTTCGCGGGGACACTTCCATGCTAGGCTCCGCACCTCAGTGGAGCCGACCATGGGCGAATACCCGAAGATCAAGTCGCGCCGCGAGATCGACATCTCGCCGTGGATGAAGGTGATCGAGCGCGAGGTCGAATATAAGAACGGCACGACCGAGCTGTACCACGCCGTCGGCCAGCAGGATTACATCGCCATCGTCGCGCTGACGCCGGATGGTCGCATCCCCATCGTGCAGCAGTATCGCCCCGCCGTGGAGCGCAAGACCTGGGAACTGCCGGCCGGCATGACCGAGCCTGGCGAGGATCCTGCCAAAAGCTGCGAGCGCGAACTGTTCGAGGAGACCGGCTATCCGGCCAAGGCGGTGCATGCGCTCGGCACATTCGCGCCATGCACGGCGCGCCTGTCGAACAAGGTGCATTCCTTTTTCGTCGAGACGGCGCCGCGCCCACCGGGTGCGGGCGTCGAGGCCGGAATCGAGCTCAACCTCGTCAGCCCGACGGAACTCGGCGCCATGATCTATACCGGCGAATTCACGCTCCAGCTGCACATCGGGGCGCTGATGCTAGCCGGCATGCGCGGCTTCCTCGACCTGTCGTCCTTCACCTCGCGCTGACGACGCAAAACGGCCTCCGATTGACCTCGGTCAATACCGCCTCCTTGGAATTATACGATTCTTGCCTCGACAAGCGGGCTGGAACCCCTCTAAAAAGGGGTGACGACCGGGGCGAGAGAGTAGAAAATCAATGGATTACAACACCTTCTTCGTGTCCGCCCTGGATCAGTTGCGCCACGAACGCCGCTACCGCGTCTTTGCCGACCTCGAACGCATCGCCGGCCGCTTTCCCCACGCCTACTGGCATGCCCCGGACGGCAAGCGCGAGGTCGTGATCTGGTGCTCCAACGACTATCTCGGCATGGCCCAGCATCCGCAGGTGATCGGCGCCATGGTCGACGTCGCGGCGCGCATGGGCACCGGCGCCGGCGGCACCCGCAACATCGCCGGCACCAATCATCCGCTGGTCGAGCTGGAGCGCGAGCTCGCCGACCTGCACGGCAAGGAAGCCGCGCTCGTTTTCACGTCCGGCTATGTCTCGAACCAGACCGGCATCCCGACCATCGCCAGGCTGCTGCCGAACTGCCTCATCCTATCGGACGCGCTGAACCACAATTCGATGATCGAGGGCGTGCGCCAGTCCGGCTGCGAGAAAGTGATCTGGCGCCATAACGACCTCGGCCATCTCGAGGAACTGCTCAAGGCCGCCGACCCGGATCGCCCGAAGATCATCCTGTTCGAAAGCCTCTATTCGATGGATGGCGACGTCGCGCCGCTGCATGCGATCTGCGATCTCGCCGACAAGTACAATGCCATGACCTATGTCGACGAGGTCCACGCCGTCGGCATGTACGGCCCGCGTGGCGGCGGCGTCACCGAACGCGACGAGGCCGCGCATCGCATCGACGTCATCGAGGGCACGTTGGCCAAGGCGTTCGGCTGCCTCGGCGGTTACATCGCCGGTTCCGCGGCGATGATCGACGCCGTGCGTTCCTATGCGCCGGGCTTCATCTTCACCACCGCGCTGCCGCCGGCGATCTGCGCCGCCGCGACCGCGGCGATCCGTCATCTCAAGACGTCGCAGTGGGAGCGCGAGCGCCATCAGGACCGCGCCGCACGCGTCAAGGCCGTGCTCAACGCCGCCGGCCTGCCGGTGATGCCGTCGGATACGCACATCGTGCCGGTGCTCGTTGCCGACCCGGAGAAGGTCAAGATCGCCACCGACATGCTGCTCGAGGATCACGGCATCTACATCCAGCCGATCAACTATCCGACCGTGCCGCGCGGTCTGGAACGCCTGCGCATCACGCCGTCGCCCTATCACGACGACACGCTGATCGACCGCCTCGCCGAAGCTTTGGTCGATGTCTGGGAACGGCTGCAACTGCCGAAGAACCGCCAGCAGCTCGCGGCGGAGTAATCGCTAGTCGTCCACCGCATCCGGCGACGGCTTGACCGGTGGGCCTTTGTCGATGCCGCGGGCACGCAGCCGCACCAGAATCGGCGTGGTCCCCATCACGAAAATAATGCGCACCAGATGGTGCGTGCCGACATAGACCGGGTCGAAGCTGAGCGCGAGCGCCAGCAGCAGCATGGCATCGACGGCGCCTGGCGCGTAGGCGACCATCACCTCGGCCACCGGAATGTCGAGAAACAGCAGCAGCAGGCCGGCGAACCCGGCGGTGACCGCCGTGGCGACGGCGAAAACGCCGAACGCCGCCCCGGTGTAACGCAGCAGCAGCCACACCGGCGTATCGGCAAAGCGTGCGCCGCTCACGGCGCCGAAGGCGATCATCGCCGTGTAGGACAGCCACCACGGCATGACGACGCGCAGCGTGTCGGTGCCGTGCAGCACCGCCGAGGTGATCATGGCGCCGAACAACAGGCCGCCGGGAAGTCGCAACCGATGCGCCAGGATCGCGGCGGCCGATGACAGAGCGACAAGGATGGCGAGTTCGTCCGCTTGCGACGGATCGAACGACGCTTGCGACGGCGCGCTCACACGTTCGACGAGCCCGAGCGCCACGAACAAGGCCGGCAGGCCGACGGAAAGAATGATGACCCGCACGGTCTGCACGATGGCGACGCCGCGGACATCGACCTTGAACTCGATGGCCAATGCCATCACCTGCGACAGCCCGCCCGGCACGGCACCAAGATAGGCCGTCATTCCGTCCCAGCGATGAACCAGGCGCAAATACACGGTGCCCGCGACGGTGATCGCCACCGTCGTAGCCAGCAGCACGGCGATGCTGACCGGATAGGTGGCGATGCCGCGCAATGTCTCCGGCGTCACCACGGCGCCAAGCGAAATGCCGATCAGCACGACAAGGACCCGCACCAGCGGTTGCGGCACGCCCATGGGCCGGCCGGCAAGCGCCGCGCAGGCGACGACAAGAATAGAGCCGGACAGATATCCGGCGGGAATGCCGAGCAAGCCGAAAGCCAATCCGCCGATGGCGGCGAACACCATCGTTTCCGCAATGTTGCGGAACAGCGTGATCCGGTCGTGTTTCGGCGAGGCAGTCAACGGCGAGACTTCCAGAACGCGCCGCAACGCACAGCGCACTCTGTCAATGCTCCACTCCCGCGGCGCGGTCAAACCGCTTCAGTACAAAAGGTCCTGCGTCAGCGTTGACAGATGCTGCACGGCGACGAGCGCGGCTTTCAGATTGCCGCGCTGCTCGGCGTTGAGCGCCTTGACCTCGACCTTGTTGCCCGGCGGTTGCCCGGCATGCATATCAGCCAGTTGCTGCGCCAGAATCAAGTCCAGGAAAAGCGCCTGAGCACGGCCGAGCGCCTCGAGATCGGCGGCACCTCGCCCTAGGGCCGCCGCGGCCGCCAGACGCGCCGGCGTCGATCTCTCGACGAGATGATAGCGGACCGCAAGCACCCGAGCGAGCGTAACGATGCCGAACAGGCCAGCACGTTTGAGATCGATGCGGCCATTGTCGGTGCGGATGCCGCCGAGCATGGTCAGGCTGGGCGTCACCTCGCCACCGGCTTCGGCCAGCAGCTTGGCGAACATGACATTGCCCTCGGCCTCGTCGAAACCGCTGCGCCAGATTTCATTCGCCAACCGCGCATCGCCATGAACTGCGAGCAGGTCGAAGAAGATATCGACTGCTAACAGATCGGCCGGCGACGACCGCGTCAGCCACGAGGCGAGCCGCGCCCGCCATGTCGCCAGCGAGCCGCGCCAGCTTTCGTTTTTGGCCATAACGCCGCCGGTGCAATAGGGCACGCCGACCTCGTGCAGAATGTCGGCGACGATGGTGGCGAACTCCGTGAACCAGAGATCCTCGGTGCCGCCCGGCTCGCCTTCGGCAAAGACAATGGCGTTGTCCTGGTCCATCGCCAGCAGACTTTCGCCGCGACCGGCGGACCCGAGCACGCAGAGTGCATAAGGGCAAGGCGGTCCGCCTTTGCCGCCCTCCAGCATGCGCCGCTCGGCCAGCACGCCGGCGCGGCGTGTCAACGCTCCGAGCTCGCGCGAAATCACGGCCGCGATATCGCGCGCGCCAACGCCTTCGTCGAGCAGGCCTTCCGCCGCGTGCGGTAGCCGCGCCCAGGCGGCGCCGAGATCGTGAACGTCCTCGGCCGTATCGACCGCATCGCCGAGGATGGTCAGTTCCTGCGCGCGTAGCTTCAACAAATCGCGCGCACTGACGATTCCGCACACTTCACCGTCCTCGTTCTCGACGACGAGATGGCGCAGCCGGTGCCGGCTCATGCGGCCAAGCGCGCGATACACAAAGGCCGCGCGCGGCAAGGCGATCACCGGCCGGCTGGCGACTTTTCCGACCGGAGTCTGGAGCGCGTCCACGCCGCGTTCGCCGAGCACGCGCATGACGTCACGCTCGGTAACGATGGCGGCATCGGCGATCCGCAACGGCGTGTCGCTTGCGGCGGGCGCGACCAGCAGCGACGATATTTTCTCCCGCACCATCATGTCGAGCGCCTCAGACAACGGCGCCGTCGCGACAATGGTCTTCACCACCGGCGTCATGACATCGGCGACGCGGTGGCGATATGGATAGGTATCAATGCGATCGAGCGAGCCCCGTACGCGGCCACGCGGCTGCGCCACAGCCTGCTCCCAGCCGGCGCGATGCTGATCATCGAGCACCTCGCTGAGCGCAAGACACGCCTTCTCGGCTTCTGCCAGCGTGCGGATATTGCCCTCACGCAACTTCGGCAGCAGCGCGAGGAAAATGCGCGCGGTGAGAACGGCGTCGCCGACCGCCGAATGCCGGTCGGCAATGGTAACATTGAGCCAACTGGCGAGATGCTCCAGCGTGAAGCCGCCGAGGCGCGGCTCAACAACCTGCGCCAGCAGCCGCGTGTCGAGCGTGCGCGGCGCCCGCCACGGCAGACCGGCGCGCTCGCATTCGCGCTTGAGCACGGCCAGATCAAAGCCGAGCGTGTGCCCGATCCAGACGGAATCGCCGAGCCGCTGGGAAATCTCCGGCCAGGCCGCGGCGAACTGAGGCGCATCGGCGACCGCCGCATCGTCGATGTGGTGGATTTTCGTGGTCGCCGGCGGGATCGGTTCGCCAGGATTGACCAGCCGCCGCAGCGCGCCGGTTTCGTTGAGCTTGCCGCCGTTGAGCGGCACCAGCCCGATCTCGACGATGCGGGCCTTGGCGGGGTCGAGCCCGGTGGTTTCGGTGTCGACGACCACGGCATTGAGCGAAATCAGCGGTGTCGCATTGCCGGTAATCGCCATAAAGAGCCCCTCCCCGAGCGATTCTGGTTGAATGCAGAGTAGACCGGCGGCTTGCGGCAGTTAAATGATCCAGATCATTCCAGACTGTCGCAGGACGTCCCGGGCCGAAATCGGCGGCTACCCTTCCGCATCTAGGAAGGATAAAATAGCCTGTTAACGAGGGAGCTTAGCTCCCTGTCCGGAGCGTTGAATGCTGCAAGGCTGGGTCGTTATAGCAGTCGCGCTGGGCTATATCGGCCTTCTGTTCCTGATCGCGAGCTACGGCGACCGCCTGCGCGGGCGCAGCCGTGTGCTGGGCGGTGCGCAGGGCGCGCCGAGCCAGGGCCAAAGCCAGGGACTTGGCGCGGCCGGACGCACGCGGCTGATGATCTACCCGCTGTCGTTGGCGATCTACTGTACATCGTGGACCTTCTTCGGCTCGGTCGGCTCGGCCTCACGCACCGGCTATGAGTTCCTGACGATTTATATCGGCCCGGTGCTGATGATCGGCCTGTTCTCGCCGCTGCTGGTCCGCATCGTGCGGCTGGCGAAAGCGCAGAACATCACCTCGATCGCCGACTTCATCGCCGCGCGTTACGGCAAGGGTCAGGCGGTGGCGGCGACCGTCGCGCTGATCGCCATCATCGGCACTATTCCCTATATCGCGCTGCAGCTCAAAGCCGTCTCGGCGTCGCTTGAAACTATCCTGGCGCACGTCACGCCCGCCGACGACCTGTCGCGACCGCTGCTCGGCGATATCGCGCTGTTCGTGGCGCTGTCGATGGCGACCTTCGCCGTCCTGTTCGGCACCCGCCATATCGACGCGACCGAGCATCAGGACGGCTTGATGCTGGCGATCGCAACCGAGTCGATCGTCAAGCTGTTCGCCTTTCTCGCGGTCGGCATCTTCGTCACGTTCTGGATGTTCGACGGGCCGGGTGCCCTGTTCGAAGCGGCGCGGCAGCACGCCCAGACCGCGGGGCTGCTGACGCGGGAGCCAGCCTTCGATGTATTCATCGCCACCACCTTCCTGTCGTTCATGGCGATTATTCTGCTGCCGCGCCAGTTCCATGTGGCGGTCGTGGAGAACAACAATGAAGGCGAAATCCGCCGCGCCGCATGGCTGTTCCCGCTCTATCTGGTGCTGATCAACATCTTCGTAGTGCCGATCGCCATTGCCGGCCTTCTCGTCTTCAAGGGCAGCGCCGTCGACAGCGACATGTTCGTGCTGGCGCTGCCGCTGCAGACCGGTTCCTACATTCTGACGATTGCCGCCTTTGTCGGCGGCCTGTCGGCCGCAACCGCGATGGTGATTGTCGAATCGGTAGCTCTATCGATCATGATCTCCAACGACCTGATCATGCCGCTGGTGCTGCAACGGCGTAGCACCCTGCTGGCCGGCCGCGAGAATGTCGGCTCGCTGCTGCTGACGGTGCGGCGGCTGTCGATCTTCGCGATTCTGATCCTCGCCTATTTCTACTATCGGGCTGCCGGCCCGGCGCAGCTCGCGTCCATCGGCCTTCTGTCCTTCGCAGCGGTGGCGCAATTGGCGCCGGCGTTTTTCGGCGGCCTGTTCTGGCGGCGCGCGACCGCGGCCGGCGCCATGGCCGGCATGGTCGCCGGCACGCTGATGTGGGGTTACACGCTGCTGTTGCCGACATTCGCCGACATCGGCGTCATCGGCCAGCGCATCCTCACCGAAGGGCCGTGGGGCATCGCCATGCTGCGACCACAGCACTTCCTCGGCCTCGACCTGTCGCCACTGGTGCATGGCGTGGTGTGGAGCCTCGCCCTCAATGTCCTGTTCTACATCGGCTTCTCGCTGCGCCGCGAACCGACGCCGATCGAACGGTTGCAGGCCAACACCTTCGTGCCGTCGGCACTGACGCCGATCACGCCGAGCTTCCGGCTGTGGCGCTCCGCGGTAACGGTCGAAGAACTCACCGGTACCGTGGCACGCTATCTGGGCGAGGAACGCACGCGCGCCTCGTTCGAGGAGTTCGCCAATACGCACCGCATCAGCCTCGACCCGAAGGACGAGGCCGACTTCCGGCTGGTGCGCCATGCCGAGCACATCCTGTCGTCGGCGATCGGCGGCGCATCGTCGCGCCTGGTGCTATCGCTGTTGCTGCGCAAGCGCACGGTGTCGACCAAAGCGGCGCTCAAGCTGCTCGACGATGCCTCGGCGGCGATCCAGTACAACCGCGAAATCCTGCAGACGGCGCTCGACCACGTGCGCCAGGGCATCGCCGTGTTCGACCGCGACCTGCAACTGATCTGCTGGAACCGCCAGTTCGGCGAAATTCTCGATTTGCCGCCGAGCCTGATCCGCGTCGGCAACAGCCTTGCCGACATCCTTCGCTTCAACGCGCAACGCGGCGACGTCGCCCCCGACCGCGTCGAAGGCATCGTGCGCGCGCAGATCGAGCGCTACATCTCCGGCAACGACGTATTCATGGAGCGCTCCGCCAACGGGGATCTGGTGATCGAGGTGCGCGCCAACCACATGCCGGACGGCGGCATCGTCACCACCTTCACCGACATCACCGCCAGCGTCGAGGCCGCCGAAGCGCTGGAGCGTTCCAACGAGACGCTGGAGCGCCGCGTGCGCGAGCGCACCGAGGAACTCGAACTGCTCAACGCCGAGCTCGCCCACGCCAAGGGCGAAGCCGACGCCGCCAACATCTCGAAAACCAAGTTCCTCGCCGCCGCCAGCCACGACATCCTGCAGCCGCTCAATGCCGCGCGGCTTTACGTCACCAGCCTGGTCGAGCGCGGCAGCCGCGACGACCGCAAGCTCGTCGACAATATCGATGCCTCGCTCGAGGCGGTGGAGGAAATCTTCGGCGCGCTGCTCGACATGTCGCGGCTCGACACCGGCGCCATGCGGCCGGAGCTGTCGTCGTTCCGCATCGACGACATCATGCGGCAGATCGAACTCGAATTCGCGCCGCTCGCCGCCGCCAAGGGGCTCGAACTCAAATACGTGCCGTGCTCGCTGGTGGTGCGTTCCGACCGCCGGCTGCTGCGCCGCCTGGTGCAGAACCTCGTCTCCAACGCCATCAAGTACACGCCGACCGGCAAGGTGCTGATCGGCTGCCGGCGCAACGCCCGCGACCTGCGCATCGACGTCTACGACACCGGCGTCGGCATCCCCGAGTCAAAGCGCCGCGACATCTTCATCGAATTCCATCGTCTCGATCAGGGCGCGCGCATCGCCCGCGGCCTCGGTCTCGGCCTGTCGATCGTCGAACGTATCGCCCGCGTGCTGTCGCTCGACGTCAGCGTCGACGGCACGCGCCGCGGCGGCTCGCATTTCGCGGTGACCGTGCCACGTTCCAATGCCAAGCCGGTCGAACTTGCCGCCCGCAACGAAAGCCGGGTCGATCCGAGCCAGCTCGCCGGCACCACCGCAGTGTGCATCGACAACGAGCCGGCCGTGCTCGACGGCATGGCGGTGCTGCTGCGCGGCTGGGGCTGCGAGGTGATCAAGGCTGGCGATCTGGAGACGGCGTTGGAAGCGGTCGACGAGAGCGCGACGCCGCCGAACGGACTGCTGGTCGACTATCATCTCGACCATGGCAACGGCATCGACGCCGTCATCGCGCTGCGTGAAAAACTAGGCCCGCTGCCGGCGATCCTGATCACCGCCGACCGCACGCCGGCGGTGCGCGACCGCGCCCGCGCCGAAGACATTCAGCTCCTGAACAAGCCGGTGAAGCCGGCGGCCCTGCGCGCCCTGCTGGCGCAATGGCGCATGATGCGCGTCGCCGCGGCGGAGTAGAGGTTCTACCCCTCGACGCTTGCGCCTTGCGGGAAGTGGCCGGCTTCGATCTTGGCGGCGGCGATCACCGCCTGCGTGCGGCTTTCGACGCCGAGCTTCTGCAGGATCGCGGAGACATGCGCCTTGACCGTCGCTTCCGACACGCCGAGCTGGTAGGCGATCTGTTTATTCAGAAGCCCCTCCGACAGCATCATCAGCACGCGCACCTGCTGCGGTGTCAGCGTCGCCATGCGCGCCATCAGCGCCGCGGTTTCGGCGTCGGAGCCGGCGGACAGATCGACATCGCCCGGCGTCCAGACGCCGCCTTTGAGAATGTCGGAAATCGCCGTGCGGATATCCTCGACCGGCAAGGTCTTCGGAATGAAGCCGGAGGCGCCGAATTCCATGCAGCGGCGGATCGCCGCGGGATCGTCATTGGCCGACACCACGATCACCGGCACCACGGGATATTCGGCGCGGATATACATCAGACCGGAAAAACCGCGCGCGCCGGGCATGCTGAGATCGAGCAGCACCAGATCGGTGTCGCCGCCGCGGTCGAGCAGCGACACGACTTCATCGAACGTGCCCGCTTCCTGGATGTCGGCGGGATCGAGCAGACCGGACACGGCTTCGCGCAGGGCGCCGCGGAACAGCGGATGGTCGTCGGCGATGACCAGTCTGTAGGTTTCGGTTTTCTCCACAATCCGCTCTTTCTCTCGCGCGGCCGGTCGATCCGACGGCCACCGCCACTAGGGCTCCAGCCGGCGGCCAAGCCGCAACCGCAGGCTCAATGCCGATCCCGCCCCAACTGGCCCTGTTAAATAGCCACCTCGGCCCCCGCAAGGGCCTTCGCTCCGTTGGCCGGGCGGTCGGCGCCGTAGCACCGCAACTTAACGGAAATGGGGTTTAGCATCAACGCGATACGGCCGACCGGGCGGCGCCGGATCAGCTCGCGGCGGCCAGCGTCGGAAAGGTCAGCCCGCCCGAGGCCTTGGTCAGTTCGTCGTGGATGTTGCACAACGTGACCTTGAGATAATTGCGCGTCGTTTCCAGATCCCGCCCGCGCAGCTTTTCGTGGATCGGCATCAGTTCGAAATACGGCTGGGCAAATGGCTCGGGAATATCCATGGCCCGCTTCGGCGGATGCAGCGCGATCTGCTTGAGCCGCTGCTCGAGGTCGGCGCGCAGGACCTGCCAGTCGTCCCGGCCGATGGCTTCCGGCACCGGATAGCGATCGAACACGGACAGGACCAGCGACGTCAGCGCGTCGAAGTCCTCCTGCGTTGGCGGCTGGTCCTCGCGGGCGAGAACCGCATAGACGACTTCCGCCACCATCGCGAGGCCGAGCGGATAAGCGCGCCAGCGCGACACCTCGACCGCCGCGTGAAAACCCGGCTCCTTGAACAGCACCTTCGCGTAATGGCCGGCGCGCGCGCGTGAATATTCGTAGATGGCCTTCTGAATCAGAAAGGCGGCGTTGCGATCGATGAAGTCGGCGAGCGCATCGCGGTCGCGGACCGCGGGGCGACGACGGAAAATATCCGAGAGAGCCATCTGTTTGTTTTTCTATGTCGCCGTTGAAACTGTTTCTTTCGCAGTTGCGAAATGAATTCTATCAAAAAACATCAGTTGAATCATAGGCAAAATCCCATTGGATAGTCCTAAAGTAGTATAAAGACTCGCTAAGTCGCGGTGTTACCTTTCCTTTACGACAAGTCCGCCGAAAGAGCGGAGCGTGAGCGGCAGCTTGGGGGGATGCCGCACCATTTTTTTCGTCGGCTCCCCTCAGAACTTCAACAATGCCCGATCCGCCGCCTGGCGGACGGCCTTTCGAGGGAGAGGCAGCGACCCATGAGTTCACCAACAAACTCGACAACAAGCGATAACGACAAGGCACACTGGGACAAGACGACACGCCTGATGCTTACGCATCTCGGCCTGTGGTTCTTCTTCGGTTACGTGGTCCACATGTTCGTGGTCCCGCTGAACAAGATCACCATCCCGATCCTCAACTTCCCGCTCGGCTTCTATATGGCTGCGCAGGGCTCGCTGATCGCCTTCGTGGTCATGCTGTTCATGTTTGCCAGACAGCAGAACGCCATCGATCGCGAACACGGCGTCGCCGAAGACGAATAAGGGGGCCAACATGACAACAGCAACGGGCGGAAGCTCGGATTTCATCAAAAACCTGGGCCGAATGTACGCCACGTACACTGGCGGCTTCCTGGCCTTCATCATTCTGCTCGCCATCCTCGAACAGGTTGGCGTGCCGAACAAAATCCTCGGCTACCTTTTCGTCGCCTTCACGATCATCGTTTACGCCGTCATCGGCGTGATGTCGCGCACCGCCGAAGTGTCGGAATATTACGTCGCAGGCCGCCGCGTTCCGGCGCTCTACAACGGCATGGCGACCGGCGCCGACTGGATGTCGGCGGCATCGTTCGTCGGCATGGCCGGCACCCTCTTCCTGCTCGGCTATGACGGCCTGGCCTGGGTGCTCGGCTGGACCGGCGGCTTCGTGCTGGTGTCGATCCTCATCGGCCCCTATCTGCGCAAGTTCGGCGCCTACACGGTTCCGGACTTCATGGCGTTCCGCTTCGGCGGCAATACGGCACGCATGGTGGCCGTGATCGTGCTGGTGTGCTGCTCGTTCACTTATGTGACCGCGCAGATCTTCGGCACGGGCATCATCGCCTCGCGCTTCCTCGGCATGCCGTTCGAAGTCGCGGTGTTCGCGGGTCTCGCCGGCATCCTGCTCTGCTCGATGCTCGGCGGCATGCGCGCGGTGACCTGGACGCAGATCGCCCAGTACATCGTGCTCATCATCGCCTATCTAACGCCGATCATCATCCTGTCGACCAAGAAGTACGGCATTCCGATCCCGGAACTGACGTATGGCAACGCTATCGCCGACATCACTGCCCGCGAACAGCAGATGATCGCCTCCGGTCTGGCCACCGCGGCCAACCTCAAACCGCACATCGCGCCGTTCCTCAACTACACGCCGCTGAACTTCTTCGCCATCATCCTCTGCATGATGGTCGGCACGGCGTCGCTGCCGCACATTCTGATGCGTTACTTCACCACGCCCACCGTGCGTGAGGCGCGTCAGTCGGTCGCTTGGTCGTTGCTGTTCATCTTCCTGCTTTACTTCTCGGCGCCTGCTTACGCCGCGTTCTCGAAGCTGGAGGTGTACACCAACATCATCGGCCGTGATCTGACACAGGTCCGCCCCTGGATGTTCACCTGGGGCGAACTCGGTCTGATCAAGATCTGCGGACAAAACGCCGCCTCGATCGATGCCATCGTCGCCGCCTGTAAGGCGATCGCCGGGCATCCGGGCGTCGTCCGTCTGCAGGACTTCGTGATCAACACGGACGTGATCGTGCTCTCCACGCCGGAGATCGCGGGCCTGCCGTACGTGATCTCGGGTCTGGTCGCCGCCGGCGGTCTCGCCGCCGCGCTGTCGACCGCCGACGGCCTGCTGCTGGCCATCGCCAACGCGCTCTCGCACGACGTCTACTACAAGATGGTCGACCCGAGCGCGCCGACGGTGCGCCGTCTGCTCGTCGCCCGCATCCTGCTGCTGGTCGTCGCCGTGGCTGCCGCCTGGACCGCTTCGACGCGGCCGGGTGACATCCTCGCGATGGTCGGCTGGGCGTTCTCGCTTGCAATGGCCGGCAACTTCCCGGCGCTCATCATGGGCGTCTGGTGGAAGCGGACCACGGCAGCAGGCGCGGTGGCTGGCATGATCGCAGGTTTCGGCCTGTGCATCTTCTACCTCGTCGTGACCCGTTACTTCCCGGGAGCCGGCGTGGCGTACTTCGGTATGTCGTCGCTCGCCAACCCGGCCACGGGTCTGCCGCTGGTTGATCTTGCCAAGGCGATGGCTGCTCCTGGCGCCATGGACAGCTGGGTGCTCGTCTCGCATCCGCTCGCGAACAAGGTCGGCTGGTTCGGCCTGACCAACATCGCCTGCGGTCTGCTCGGCATGCCGGTCGGCTTCCTGGTCATCTACGTGGTCAGCCTGATGGGCAAGGAGCCGTCCAAGGAAATGCAGGCCTATGTCGACGAGATCCGCAAGCCCCGTGGGCGTACGGTTCTCCAGGAAAAGACCTGATCGAAGCTACGATCCCAACTGGAGCGGGGCCCTTCGGGGCCCCGCTTTTTTATGGGTTGCGGCAGCGCGTGTCGCTTGCCATTGTCGAATAACACCGAAGGGAAAGCCGGCCCGTGGATTTCAGCAACCCGTCCTTCTGGATCTATCAACTGCCGAACTTCGCGCTCGCGGTGGTGATGTACACCATGCTCGGCCGTGTGCTGCTCGGCCTGTTCGTCGATGCGGACTCGACGAATTACATCTGGCGTTTCTTCTGCCGCCTGACCGATCCGTTCGTGGCGTTGTTCGCTTATGTAACACCGAAGGCGGCGCCGCCGGTGATCGTATGGCTGTTCGGCTTTGTCTGGCTGTTCTGGCTGCGCGTCGGGCTGCTCTATTTGTTCCTGCTCATGGGCGCGGTTCCGAAGTCGGGGCTGGCACAATGAGCAAGAACGCTTTCTATATCGGCATTGCCTTCTTCGGCATGATCAACGGCATCTTCAATCAGCTCGCGCTGTTGTTCGCGCTGATCCATGTGCAAATCCTGGCGCCCGCGCTTCTGTTCGGTTCGACAGGGCTGACCCTGATGTTTTCCTCGCTGATGGTGTCGACCGGCACGATCATCCTCGCCGGCATCCCGGCCGCGATCTACGAGCGCTTTTCCAGCGCCAAAGACGACTCGACGCCCACATCCTTGTGGATCTGGCTCGCAGGCACGGCGCTACTGACGCTGCCGGCGATGGGGAATTTCCTCGAATACGGCCTGTAAGCCGCGGGCGCCGGAGTGCCGCGATCGGGCGCCCGGCCCGCGGAACGGACGACCGATCACGGTGTTGTGCTTGCCGAAGCCCGGGCAGACCGCTTGTTGGCTGGCATATAAATTGCAGAAATCTGGGCCGGGAGAAAATCGCCGGGGGTGGGCTCTTCGACAGGAGACACGCCATGAACCCATGCGAACGTTATGCCCGTTTTACCCTTCTCCGCGACGCCGGTTTTTTCGCCGTGGCCGCGGTCACCCTGATGATCGGCTTCAGTTTCGAGCCGGCGCTGGCGCTCGATATCGGCGCCTCGGTTGCCCTGCTTTTTGCCGTGGTCCAGTTGGTCCGGGCCTCGCGCCTGACCGAGGACCGTTTCCGCCACTGCGAGGTCTGGCAGGCGCTTGAGCCGGACGAACGCCCGGCCGGCGCCCACGGCATTCGTTTCGCGCTCACGTCGCTGCAGGACCAGATGCTGCGCTTTGCCAAATCCGCCGCGGGAACGGCGGTTACGCTCTATGGGTCGGGCCTTGCGGTTTCCCTGACCTTCGGCTTTTCCGGGGTCTGACCGAGGCCAGCACACCCGTTTGTGAGGACGATTTCCCCGGAACCCGCGCTATGCTTAGGGGCCGGAACCGGATTAAGACGAGCACGACCATGGAGCCGATGCGGCGAGTCGCCTATGAGGTGGTGCAACGCGCCTGCCTCTTCGGTTCGCTGGCCATCTTCTGCGTCATGATCGGGATGTCGTTCGACGCGCGGCTTGCCTTCCAGACCGGCGGCACAATGACCGCGGTCATGGCCCTCACGCTGATCTACAAGGCGCGCGAGGCGCTGACCAAGCCCTACCAAAAGACCGAGCTGTGGCTGTACCTGCCGGAGGATAAGCGCCCGCCGGCCGCGCAGGCGCAATGGGCAAGCGCCACCGTGCTGCGCGAGACCTACCTCACCTTCGCACTGTGGACCTCGGCCATTTCCATCGGCATGTGGGCGCTGGCGCTGATATTCCGACTCACCGGCTTCTGAGCAGCGAATGCTATTTCCGGCTGCCGACGAACTGAAAAATGATTTCGCGCGAATGCGGCGCACGCCGGTGCTCGACCAGATAAATCCCCTGCCAGGTGCCGAGCGCGAGCTGGCCATTCGTAACCGGCACATGCAGCGACACGCCGTTGAGCATGGCCTTCACATGCGCCGGCATGTCATCCGGGCCTTCGGCATCGTGAATCCACGGCGCAGCTTCGAGTGCCAACCGGTCGAGCGCGGTGGTCAGATCGGTCTGCACATCGGGATCGGCGTTCTCCTGGATGGTCAGCGACGCCGAGGTATGACGCAGAAACGCGAACAGAGTGCCCTCGCCGGCGCCGGCCTGCGCGATGAAGTCGCGGGCGGCATTTGAGATGTCGGTAAACCCGCTCCCGCGCGTATCGACGCGCAAGGTTGCGCTGAAGACCACCTGCACCGTGGCTTCGCTAATGGGTGAGAGGCGGCCTGCCATGCGAGGAACCGCTAGTCCTTCTTCGTCACGTCTTTCTGGAAATCGTAGATCATCTCGACCATGCGCCGCCACGCCCGCTCGACCGCGGCACGGGCTCTTTCCATTTCCTCGCGGGTGGGGAAACGCAGCGCGCTGTCTCCGTTACCGGCGCGCGGTGTCAGTTCGGCCTGCGGTCGCGGCGGCGCTGCCCGGGCCGTCTCCGCTTTCAGTTTGCTGATCTCGTCTTGCAGCCGCGCGATCTCGGCATCGAGCGCGGCGCGATCGTCCGGCACGAGCTGGCAGGCCCAGCCGGCAGTGCGCTGACTGCAGAAGCTGACCTGCCCGGTCGTGCTGTCCAGCCGGAGATAGCCGCCCTCAGTGGGCGCAAAACTGAAACGGCCGTTGGCTGCCGGTACGGCATCTTTCGGCAGCTCCTGCGCATTAGCGGCAATCGGCCCGAAAAGCAGACCAGCGATAAGGACGGCGAATGCTGATCGCATGAGAATCCTCAGAGCTCGACGTGAAACGCCTACGTACATTCCAATGCTACCACCACAACAAGGCAGGCTCACGTCGCCGGTTCGCAGGTTGTCCAAGGGCGCCTTCCGCATCGCACCCAACGGCCCTGTTGACGCCGCCTCGAAACGCGACTTTCCGACGCAATATCAGACGTTTACGGCAATGCCCCCATTCCTTGACTCGGGGTGGGTCGATCAGTATGGTCCGCGCGGCTTTAAGGGCGGCGGTACACAAAAATCCCACGAAATCGCGGGTCAGAAGCATGTCTGATGGCACGCGGAATCAGGGCCTACCTCCGGACGACGAAGCCGCTCTCTCCGCGAGACTCCAGCGTCTCGGCGACCGCTTGGCGCAAGCCGACCGGCCTTCCGAACAAGAAGCTGGTGCTCGGCAGACCGCGAACAACGCCGCCGGGTTCGCCCGCGGTTTCAGGCTGTCTTCCGAACTGGTCGCTGGCGTACTTGTGGGGGCGATGATCGGCTGGCTCATCGACCGCTGGCTCGGCATTTCGCCCTGGGGGCTGATCGTGTTTCTGCTGCTCGGCTTCGCCGCCGGCGTCCTCAACGTGATGCGGGCTGCGGGCGTTGTCCGCGATCCAAACCGGAACGACTAGAAGACAGATATGGCCGACCCCATCCATCAATTCCAGATCGTGAACCTGTTCCCCGTCGCCAAGGTCGGCGACACCCAGATCATGTTCACCAACTCGGCCGCCTTCATGGTCGCCGCGGTCGCCGTCATCACGATCTTCCTGCTCGCCGGCGCCGCCAGCCGCAGCCTGGTGCCGGGCCGGCTGCAGTCGATGGCGGAACTGAGCTACGAATTTGTCGCGGACTCCATAAGAAGCACAGCGGGCTCCGCCGGCATGCGCTTCTTTCCCTTCGTATTTACGCTGTTCATGTTCATCCTCACGGTGAACCTGATCGGCCTCATTCCCTACACCTTCACCGTCACCTCGCACATCATCGTCACCGTGACTTTGGCGATGTCGGTGTTCCTGACGGTGTTGATCTATGGCTTCTACAAGAACGGCCTGCACTTCTTCAATCTGTTCGTACCGAAGGGCATTCCGGTCTACATCCTGCCGCTGATCGTCGTGATCGAGGTCATCTCGTTCCTCTCGCGTCCGATCTCGCACAGTGTGCGTCTGTTCGCGAACATGCTGGCCGGCCACATCACGCTGAAGGTGTTCGCCGGCTTCGTGACCATGCTCGGTAGCGCCGGCATCGTCGGCATCGCCGGCGCGGTTCTGCCGCTGTCGCTGGTCGTTGCGCTGACCGCGCTCGAGCTGCTGGTCGCGTTCCTGCAGGCTTACGTGTTCGCCATCCTCACTTGCATCTATCTCAACGATGCTATTCACCCGGGCCACTAAGGCCCGAACACCTCGAAAGGGAGTCTTCCTATGGATCCAGTCGCAGCAAAGTACATCGGTGCCGGCATCGCTTGCATCGGCATGGCGGGCGCCGGTCTCGGCCTCGGCAACATCTTCGGCAGCTTCCTGCAGGGCGCGCTGCGTAACCCGTCGGCCGCGCAGAGCCAGTTCGGCAACCTGATTTTCGGCTTCGCCGTGACCGAAGCGCTCGGCATCTTCTCGCTGCTGGTCGCCCTCATCCTGCTGTTCGCCGTCTAAGCGACTAGCAGCCGGCCTTTTAAGGGCAGCCTTTTTAAGAGAGCGTCATGGCAACCTCGACACACACCGAAGTGCCGTCATCGCATGCCAAGGGCGCGTTTCCGCCCTTCGATCCGACGACGTTTCCTTCGCAGTTGGTGTGGCTCGTCCTGACCTTCGCCATCCTCTATGCGTTGATGGCGAAGGTGGCGCTGCCGCGTCTTGGCGGCATCATCGACGACCGGCAGAACCGCATCTCCGGCGATATCGCCGAGGCGGGCAAGCTGAAGGCGGAATCGGAAGCGGCTGTCGCCGCCTACGAGAAGGCGCTGGCGGAAGCCCGTGCCCGCGCGCAGGTGATCGCGGCGGAAACCCGCGACAAGCAGGCGGCGGAAGCCGAGACCACCCGCAAGGTGCTTGAAGATCAGCTCAACGCCAAGCTGGCCGAGGCCGAAAAGACCATCGCCGGCACCAAACAGAAGGCGATGGCCGAGGTTCGCGGCATCGCCACCGACGCGGCCAAGACCATCGTCGAGCGTCTGATCGGCAAGGCTCCGGCCGACGCCGCGGTCGCTTCGGCCGTCGACAGCGCGCTCAAGAGCTAAAGGACGGCGCTCATGCATCTTCTCGCCGAAGCCGAAACCTGGGTTGCCGTCGCTTTCGTGATCTTCCTCGGCGTGCTCGCCTATGTCGGCGTGCCGAAGCTGATCGCCAAGGCGCTCGACGACCGCGCCGCCCGCATCAAGGCGGAACTCGACGATGCCCGCAAGCTCAAGGAAGAGGCTGCCGCCCTGCTCGCCGAATATCAGCGCAAGCGTGCCGCCGCCGAAGCCGAGGCCGAGAGCATCATCGCCGGCGCCAAGGACGAAGCCGCCCGCATGGCGACCGAGGCCAAGGCCAAGATCGAGGAGTTCGTTGCGCGCCGCACCAAGATGGCGGAGGCCAAGATCGCCCAGGCCGAAGCCCAGGCCGCGGCCGACGTTCGCGCCGCTGCAGCCGAAGCTGCCGTTGCTGCCGCCGAGAAAATCCTTTCGGCCGAGGCGAAGGGCGCTCTGGCCGGCGAACTCATCGCCAAGGGCATCGAGGACGTGCGCAAGAAGCTGAACTAACAGGCTTTCCGACCGGAATTGAAAACGGCGCCCCTCCGGGCGCCGTTTTTTGCTTCCGGACGCGGCCGCTAATTGTCCCCTGTTAGTCCAATCCGGCGACATTGCGTTCGCGCGATTACCTCTCCTTGCATACCGATTCGGCCGGATTAAGCTTCCCCCAAGCGATTCGTTTGTGGCGTCCCGCGTTGCGGTCCTTTTACGGCCGCCTTTGTAAGCGTCAGCATCAGCACAATTCGAGCCTTGCCGGAGAGTCCGGCCACGTTTCGGGGGACCCGTGGTCATCTTCGATTGCAACGGCGTGCTTGTGGACAGCGAGCCGCTCGCCACCGCCGTCGTATCGCAGGAATTCATGCGCGCCGGCTTCGCGCTGACGCCCGACCTTGTCGCGCGCTACTTCGCCGGCCGACGGCAATCCGACATGTTCGCCGAAGTGGAAATCGCCGCCGGCCGCAAGCTGCCGCCTGGCTTCGCCGACGCCGTGACCGCCGCCACCTTGCAGAAATTCCGCAACGAGCTGCGCGCCACCGCACATGCGGCCCATGCGCTGTCCTGGCTACGCGGACCGAAGTGCGTCGCCTCGTCATCGCCGCTCGAGCGCATTCGCACCAGCCTCGAAACAGCCGACCTGCTGCGCTTTTTCGAGCCGAACCTGTTCTCGGCCAGCGACGTGCCGCACGGCAAGCCCGCGCCGGACCTGTTCCTGCACGTTGCGGGCCAGATGCGCGTCAACGCCGGCGACTGTCTGGTCGTCGAGGATTCACCGGCCGGCGTCACCGCGGCGGTCACGGCCGGAATGAGGGTGATTGGCTTTGTCGGCGGCAGCCACGCCGGATTGCGGCTTGAGCAACAGTTGCGCGAGGCTGGCGCCCGCGTCGTCATCTCCGACATGCGCGCGCTCAAGAGCACAGTCATCGACCTCAGAGGGTGGTGATTTTCCCGTCATGGCCGGGCATAGCCCGTCAAAGACGGGCGTGGCCGCCCTTATGTCCCGGCCATCCACGTCTTAAGACGCGAAGAAAGTCGTGGATGCCCGGCAGTACTTTGCCTACCGCCGCTTTCTCGGCGCCGGCTTCTTCTGCTGCGCCGCCAGCGTATCGAAGCCGATATAGACCACATAAGCATCGAGCAGGCCCGGTGGCGACGGCAACGGGAAGCTCAGGCCTTCCTCGATGTGGGTGAAGGTGACGCGGTCGACCGCCGAGGTGATCTCGACCGGAATCATCGCGAACTTCGACACGATCGGCTTTGGCGTCGCACCTTCCTGGACCACCGCCATGCGCAAAGGCACATCGACTTTACCGGGACCGCCGGCCGGGCCGGTGATGACACGGCCTTCGACGCCGACCTTCATGGTCATGACGCCGGCGGCGACGTGGCATTCACGAGCGAAACGGATGATCGAGCCCTGATAGCGCAGATTGAGCGCGCCAGGTTCGCCGTCGGCGGTCGCCTTGGTCTCGTTGCCGATCGATAGAACGGCGGCGCCGGTGCGTACCTGCACCGAGGGACACTCATATTCGGTGTTGGCGGCTGCGGCATCGGCCGGGGCGCCATCGAGGGCCTTTTCGGTCGTCGCCTTGTTGGAATCGAAAATGTTGAGCGACGACAGGCTGGCGCCACAGCCTCCGACCAGCAGCGTCAGTACGGCAGCGGCTGGAAGCATAGCGAGCCGCTGCGTCCTACCCTGCCCTCGTTCGTTCATGTTCCCGGCCATTATTGTGCTCGCATCTTGTTCAGGAAAATTGTTCGGCGACCAACCGGCCACCCGCTCGATGGGCTAACGCCCTGCGCTCTATAGCAAATCAAGCGTGGCAAGCCCAAGGCGGCAATAATGCGGGTGAAGCGCTCTGGCCTCAAGTGTCGTCGGCCAGCCGGGCATAGAGCAGGTGGTCGTGCCAGATCCCATTAATGCAGAGATAGCGCCGCGCATAGCCTTCACGGGTGAATCCACACTTCTCCAGGAGTCCGATCGACGGCTGGTTGGTCGGGATGCAGGCGGCCTCGACCCGGTGCAGGCGCAGTGCACCGAACGAATAGGTCAGCAGGCTGCGAACTGCGGCGCTCATATAGCCGCGATGGGCAAACGGCGCGCCGATCCAGTAGCCAAGGCTGCCGGCCTGGGCGACGCCGCGGCGGATATTGGCCAAAGTCACGCCACCGACCAGCGCGTTGTCGCCACTGCGGAACACCAGAAAGGCGTAGGCCAGATCGTTACGCTGATCGTCCTGATATCGGCGCAGCCGGCGGCGGAACGAACCGCGGGTCAAATCGTCCGACGGCCAGATCGGCTCCCAAGGCGTAAGGAAGTCGCGGCTCTGCTCACGCAACGCCGCCCAGGCGGCGAAATCGCCGAGCTGCGGCGCCCGCAAAGTAACGCCCTCGCCGGTGATGGCCGGCGCCATATCGGCAAAACCGACGGTACGAAAAAAGGCCATAGCGTTCTTCCGCCTGGCCGTCCTGAACGGCTCAGGCCGCCGGGCGAACCAGACTTTCGGCAATCGCCGCAGTGCTTTCAAGCCCGTTTCCGGGGCCAAGGGCGGCAATCGCCGGACGGCCACGGCCGATCAGTGCCCTGCCGGCGGCGCGGGCACTTTCGACGGTTACGGCTTCGACCTTCGCCACGATCTCGTCGAGCGGCACCGGCCGGCCATAGGCGAGCATCTGACGGGCGAGCTGGCCGAGGCGAGCTTCCGAACTTTCCAGCGTCATCAGGAGCCCGGCCTTCATTTGCGCCTTGGCGCGGGCGACCTCGGCCTCATTGAGCGTTTCAGTCGCGTTCTCGATCTGGTCGATGACGACGCGCATCAATTCCGGCGCATCGGCTTCATCGGTCCCGGCGTAGAGCCCGAACAGCCCGGTGTCCGAATAGGGCATATGGAAGGCCTGGATGGTGTAGCAAAGGCCGCGGATCTCACGCACTTCCTGGAACAGACGCGAGGACATGCCGCCGCCAAGCACGCTGGTGAACACCTGCAGGCTGTAAAGCTGCGGGTCCTTCACCTGAACACCTTCGAGCGCCAGAGCGATGTGCACCTGCTCGAGATCACGCGACTCGACCCTGGTGCCGCCGCCAAAACGCGCGGCCTGATGCTCCGGTGCCTCCGGTCCGGCGAAGCTCTCGAAGCGCTTCACCACGTCATCGACGATCTTCTGATGATCGACGGCGCCCGCCGCCGCGACTAGCATGTTGGGCGAACGGTAGTTGCGGTTGAGATAGGCGCGCAGGCTCTTGGCGCTGAAGCCGCGCACGGTTTCCGGCGTGCCGAGAATGGAGCGGCCGATCGGCTGGTTCGGAAACGCCGTTTCCTGCAGGCGGTCGAACACCAGATCATCCGGCGCGTCTTCAGTGGCGCCGATTTCCTGGGTGATGACATTCTGCTCGCGGCGCAGCTCTTCCGGATCGAAGGTCGGCTCCGACAGGATGTCCGACAACACGTCGAGCGCCAGCGGCACGTCGGCCTTCAGCACGCGGGCGAAATAACCGGTATTCTCGATCGACGTCGCGGCATTGAGATCGCCGCCAACCGCTTCGATGGTCTCGGCGATCTGGCGCGCGGTGCGACGCTTGGTGCCCTTGAAGGCCATGTGCTCGAGAAGGTGCGAAATACCGTGCTCATCCGCCTGTTCGTCGCGGCTGCCGGCGCCGACCCAGACGCCGAGGGACGCCGACTCCAGATGCGGCATGCGGTCGGTCACGACAGCCAGGCCGGACGGCAATTTGGTGACTTCGACAGTCATACGGCGGCTCCTTCACGCGCGGCGCGCGAGGCGCCGGCGACGAATTCCTCGATTTTGGCCTGATCGGCCGGCAGCACGGTAAAGCGCTCGGCCTTTTTGGGCAGGTCAGACAGCCAATCTGGGAGGCCGGGGTCGACACCGCAAGCCGCCTTCACGGCGTCCGGGAACTTGGCCGGATGCGCGGTCGACAGGACGACCATGGGCACCTTGGGATCCCGCGTTTCCTTTTCGGCCACGGCCAGCGCCACTGCGGTGTGCGGGTCGGCGCAATAGGACGCCTCTTTCATCCAGGCACGAATTTCGGCGTCGACCTCCTGCTCGTCGGCCCGGTCGGCCGAGAACAGCGCGCGCATCTCCTTGAGCGCTTCGCCGGGCACCGTGAAGCGGCCGGACTGCGCCAGCGAACCCATCAGCGCATTGACCTTGGCGGCGTCGCGGCCGCAGGTCTCGTACAGCAAACGCTCGAAGTTCGACGACACCTGGATGTCCATCGACGGCGCCGACGTGGCCACCACCTGACGTGTCTCGTAGTCGCCGGTAGCGAAGGTGCGCGCCAGGATGTCGTTGACGTTGGTGGCAACGACCAGTCGATCGACCGGCAGGCCCATTTTGCTGGCGACATAGCCGGCATAGACGTCGCCGAAATTACCGGTCGGCACTGTGAAGGCGATTTTCCGATGCGGCGCACCGAGCGCGACGGCGGAAGTGAAGTAATAAACCGCCTGCGACACCAGACGCGCCCAGTTGATCGAATTGACGCCGGACAGGCGCACGCGGTCGCGGAAGGCATGATGATTGAACATCGCCTTCACCAGCGCCTGGCAATCGTCGAAGGTGCCCTCCACCGCGATGCAGTGGACATTCTCATCCGTCGGCGTCGTCATCATCCAACGCTGCACGTCGGAGATGCGGCCGTGCGGATAAAGCGCGACGACATCGACCTGATCGCGGCCGCGAAAAGCTTCGACCGCGGCGCCGCCGGTGTCGCCCGATGTCGCAACCACGATAGTGGTGCGTTCGCCGCGTTGCTTCAGCACATGATCCATGAGCCGCGCCACGAACTGCATGGCGAGGTCCTTGAAGGCGAGCGTCGGACCATGAAACAGCTCGAGTACGAACAGGTTGTCGCCGAGCTGGACCAGCGGCGCGACCGCTGGGTGGCGGAAGGTGCCATAGGCCTCGTGCGCGATACGGGCGAGATCGGCCTCGGCGATGGCATTACCGACGAAGGGTTTGACCACTTCGACCGCGACCTCGGCATAGGGGCGCCCCGCAAAGCCGGCGATGGTCGAAGGCGACAGCCGCGGCCATGAGTACGGGACATAAAGCCCGCCGTCCCGCGCCAGCCCGGCAAGCATCGCCTCGACGAAATCCAGTCGGGCAGACGCGCCCCGGGTTGAGATGTAATGCATTGATTTTGTTGACTGTCTCGGGGGAGTAAGGATTGCCAGCGGCACCCTAGCCTTGGCCCACGGCCGGCACAAGCAAGCCCATCAGCAGCCACATGCGGGCCCGACGCTTGTCTGGGCAACAATGCAAAATAATCGAAAAGAGTGGCGCGCCCGAAAGGATTCGAACCTCTGACCCCCAGATTCGTAGTCTGGTGCTCTATCCAGCTGAGCTACGGGCGCTGATGCCGCCGGAAACATGACCTTCGGTCATGAAGCGGCGGGGGATAGCTATCGCCTTGCACCCCCCTTGGCAAGTCTAGAAAATCCTCTTTAAGGCGCTGGCTGTTAACGAAATTCGACCCCGGCGAAGCCGCCAGCGGCCGTTCCGGGCTCAGGAGGCACGGCTGCGCAGGCTCCCGCGCGTGGACACGTCGATCTCTCCATCCGGAATGGTGATGCGGAAGGTCGCGCCCATGGTCCCCTCCACCAGCATGATCTCGCCACCATGGGCCCGCACCAGCTCGGCCGCGATGGCGAGCCCAAGCCCCGATCCGCCCGGCCGGGTCGACCCCTGGAAGGCCTGATAGAGATTCTTGCGGGCCTTCTCCGGGATGCCGGGTCCGGTGTCGGAAATCTCGATCGCCACCATGTCGCCGTCGCGGCGACCGGTGATGCGAATTTGGTCGCGCGCGGGATCGCGAGCACCGTGGGTCTCCAGCGCCTGCACGGCGTTGCGCGCCAGATTGACGACGACGCGGAACATCTGGTCGGCATCCGCTTCCATAGTCAGCCCGCGCTCCACCGAAACGATCCAGCGGATAGGTACTTCGATGGTCAGGCCGAGGGACTCGCGGACGTCTTCCAGCAGCGGTTCGACTGCGATTGTGCGACGGTCCGGCGCCGCTTCCTGGGCGCGGCCATATGACAAGGTCGACTGACATAACGCGATGGCGCGCTGAAGCGCATTCATCAGTTTCGGCGCAAAGCGCTGCACCTTCGGGTCGGGCAGGCTCGAGAGCTGATCGGAGAACAGTTGCGCCGAGGCGAGCAGATTGCGCAGGTCGTGATTGATCTTCGCGACCGCGAGGCCGAGCGAGGCCAAACGGCTTTTCTGATGCAGCATCGAGGCGAGCTCGGTCTGCATCGCCGCGAGTTCTTCCTCGGCGGTACCAATCTCGTCGTTGCGGCGAGAACGGCGAATGATGCGCGTCGGGTTTTCCGGATCGGCGCGGAACGCCACCATATTCGCGGTGAGGCGCCCCATCGGCTGCACCAGCAGATAATGCAGCGCGAAGAACACCAGCATCGCCGTGAAAGCCGAGATCGCCAGCGACACCACGAGAATCGTGACCGAGAACTTCAGCATCGCCTTGTAGAGCGGCGCCTCGTCGAGGACGATTTCGATAAACTGCCCTTTGGCCATCGGCGCCGGCCCGATGACACGCATAACGTCGCTGGCGTGGCAGAACAGGAGAACTTCGAAAGCCTCCTTGATCGAGCGCCACCAAGTCAGGTCGCGCATGTCGATATCGTCAGTGACCGACGACGGCAATTCGGCCGACGCGAGCAGACGGCGCTGGTCGCCCATCTTGGCCGCCACGGCGCGGGCGCCGATGGAATCCAGAATCTGCTTGGCGAGGCTTTCCGGCACCATGCCGCTCGGCGCGGCATCGAGCACAAGCGCCGCGGTGTGCGCGGCAGCCAGCCGGTCGTTCAGCCAGTTGATCCGGAAGTTGGCTATCAGCGGGACGTAAATAAGGACTTCGGCCACCAGAACGAAGACGATGGTCAGCATCAGGAGCTTGCCGGACAGTCCGACGCGCAGTCGCGTCCGCCATGGCGCAGCCCGGCCTGCCGCCTCAGGCGACGGCTCGGAGCCGGTGATCCCAGATGTTTCTTGTGACTGCATTGCAAGTGACTATAGAGGCCAGAGCGTGCCTCGATGAGACCAAACACCCGCGGCGGCGAGCTATTCCCCGATTTCGGGCAGACTTTCCAACCTTGCCCCCAAGGGTGGCAAATATGTGGGGTAGCGCGGCCCCTGCCGGCTGACATGGCTAGACGGCCTGCTTGCCGAAAAAGGCCGATTTAACGCCCTCCGGTCGCATTGACGGGCTGGAATGGCTGCCTTATAAGCCGCCCCACACGAGTGCTGACCCCGGCAAAGCTCGGGTTTTTGGCGGATTCTGGGGCTATTGCCCCGTCCCCACGGCGCGATTATCGGAGATTTTAACGTGAAGCGGACCTACCAACCGAGCAAGCTTGTGCGCAAGCGCCGTCACGGTTTCCGCGCGCGCATGAAGACCACGGGCGGCCGCAAGGTGGTCCAGGCCCGGCGTGCCCGCGGACGCAAGCGGCTCAGCGCCTAAACAGCGGCTTTTTCTCGCCGCGACGCTGCTTTAAATGCAAAAATTGAAGCAACGGGCGGATTTTCTCAAAGCGGCGACCGGGACCAAAGTTCCGGCCGCCGCTTTTGTCCTGCAGGCTCGCGAACGCGACCAGCCCGGCCCGGCCCGGGTCGGATTTACCGTTTCGCGCAAGGTCGGCAACGCCGTCGAGCGCAACCGGGTGCGCCGCCGCCTGCGCGAAATGGTCCGCCTTTTCGGCGAAGGCCGCATGCACGCCGGCACCGATTATGTGCTAGTCGGGCGCCAGGCGGCGCTCAGCCTGCCCTTCGAGCGCATGACACAGGACTTCGAGCGGGCCTTGCGGCGTGCCCATGATGGATCACGAAAAGACGGTTCGCCTAAACACGGAACGCGACAAGCGCGGGGCGCGCAAAAGACCACACCGGCAGGAAAGCCCGAGACGGAATCCCGATGACCGATAACAAGAACACCATCATCGCCATCGTGCTGTCGGCCCTCGTGCTGATCGCGTGGCAATATTTCTACGCCGTGCCGCAGGCCGAGAAGCAGAAGGCCGCCCAGCAGGCGCAATCGCAGCAGACGCAAACGCCCGCCGCGCCCGGCCAGACTGCCGCTCCGGGCGTCACCCCGGCGCCCGGCACGACCGCCCCCGGCGCTCCCCCTGTCCCCGGCGCTCAGCCTGCTCCGGCCACGGCCGCCGCACCGGCCGCGACCCGCGCCTCGGCGCTGGCCGCCTCGCCGCGCCTGCCGATCGAAACCGCCGACCTGCGCGGCTCGATCGCACTCAAGGGCGGCCGCATCGACGATCTGGCCCTCCTGAAATTCCGCGAGACGGTCGATCCGAAATCGCCGCCGGTGATCCTCCTGTCGCCCTCGGGCGCGCCGGACCCGTTCTACGCCGAATTCGGCTGGAGCCCCGCGACGCCGGACATCAAGGTGCCGGACGCCAACACGGTGTGGACACAGGTCGGCTCCGGCAAGCTCGACGTCGGCAAGCCGGTGACGCTCGCCTTCGACAACGGCGCCGGCCTCGAATTCCGCCGCACCATCTCGGTGGACGACAAGTACCTGTTCACCGCCAAGGATGAAGTGATCAACAAGACCGACAAGCCGGTCACGCTTTATCCCTACGCGCTGATCTCGCGCCACAACACGCCGCACACCGCCGGCTTCTACATCCTGCACGAAGGCCCGGTCGGCGTGCTCGGCGACAACGGCCTGATCGAGAAGAGCTACAAGGACCTCGAGGAGAAAAAGGAATTCTCCTACGCGGCCACCAAGGGATGGCTCGGCTTCACCGACAAATACTGGGCCGCTGTGCTGGTGCCCGACCCGGCGACGAGCCTTTTGAAGGCGCGCTTCAGCGGCGGCATGCTCGGCAACGTCAAGACCTACCAGTCCGACTATGTGCTCGACGCGCAGACCATCGCGCCGGGCGCGACCGGCACGGCGCAGGCGCGGCTATTCGCCGGCGCCAAGGAAGTGCGCGTCATCAACGCCTATGAAGAGAGCCTCAAGCTCGACCGCTTCGACCGCCTGATCGACTGGGGCTGGTTCTACTTCATCACCAAGCCGCTGTTCCTGGTCATCGACTGGCTGTTCCATCTGGTCGGCAATTTCGGCTTCGCCATTCTGATCGTGACGCTGCTGATCAAGCTGATCTTCTTCCCGCTGGCCTCGAAATCCTACGCCTCGATGGCGAAGATGAAGGCGGTGCAGCCGCAGATGACGCAGCTGCGCGAGCGCTACAAGGACGACAAGGCCAAGCAGCAGCAGGAGCTGATGGAGCTCTACAAGAAAGAGAAGATCAACCCGCTGGCCGGCTGTCTGCCGATCCTGATCCAGATCCCGGTGTTCTTCTCGCTGTACAAGGTGCTGTTCGTCACCATCGAAATGCGGCACGCGCCGTTCGTCGGCTGGATCAAGGACCTGTCGGCGCCGGACCCGACCAACCTGTTCACTCTGTTCGGGCTGATCCCTTACGACCCGACGCATATTCCGGTGCTGGGCCCGTTCCTGCATCTCGGCATCTGGGCGATCATCATGGGCATCACGATGTGGGTGCAGATGAAGCTCAACCCGACGCCGCCGGACCCGACGCAGGCGATGATCTTCAACTGGATGCCGCTGATCTTCACCTTCATGCTGGCGAGCTTCCCGGCCGGCCTCGTCATCTACTGGGCCTGGAACAACACTTTGTCGGTGGCGCAGCAGGCCTACATCATGAAGAAGAACGGCGCGAAGATCGAACTGTGGGACAATCTCAAGGGCACCTTCGGGCTCGGCAAGAAGAAGGAAGCGTAGCGGGACCGAGTGTGGCGCGAGCGCTGGAAGAAAAGAAAAGGCCGGGCGAAAGCCCGGCTTTTTTGTTGGGGGAATGGATGCCCAGCTTTTTTTGCAGTGCTGGATGACTGTAGCCCGGCTGGAGCGCAGCGAAAGCCGGGATGGGCGGCCTGCAAGCCCCGGATTTCGCTGCGCTCATCCGGGCTACGAGTCTGCCTCGCCCCTGTTTTGCCGCGCGCGTTCTGATAGAATGCCGGCATGGTCAAATCGCTCGAGCAAGCCATTGCCGAATTGGAGCGCCTGCCCGCCGAGGATCAGGAAGCCATCGGACGTTCGCTGCTCTCCCACGTCGAAAAGCTGCGCGCCCTGCGCGGCGAGATCGACAAAGGTATCCGTTCCATGGATGCGGGACTGGGCAAAGAGTCGAGCGTCGAGGATTTTCTGCGGCAGAAGAGCCGGTGAAAGATGGCTCTGCGGCGAACCGCTCTGTGGTCGCCGGAAGCGCTCGATGATCGCGAAAATATCTGGAATCACTATGTCGCGCTCGCCGGCACGCGCACGGCTGAGAATATCATCGCGAACTGGGCCGGGTCGTCTCTCTGATCGAGGAACACCCCCCTCGCCGGCCGCGCCCGGGACGAAATCCGGCCGGGGCTGCGGTCATTCGCCGCCACGCCTCACGTCGTCTTCTATCGTGTTGTCAGAGACACGCCGGAAATCCTGCGTGTGCTGGATGGACGGCAGGATATCGAAGAGAAGTTTGCGGGCGGTGAGGCGGATGGTGGTCCGTAGGCCGCCTCCCTCGCGAACGACAGATGGCGGATACACTTCGTTCATCTGGTTTACGGGCACTCATCCAACGCCGAGCGCTGCACTTCTGGGTCCCCGCTTTCGCGGGGACGAGCGGAGTGAGGACGTCCCCGGATTTCGCTGCGCTCATCCGGGCTACAGGCGGGCTTCACTTCACCCCACCCCACCCGTTTTCGCTGACGCTCAAACGGTCGACCATCCCCCTCCAGGGGAGGGTGGGCCAAGCAGGCGGAAACGTGGTAGAGGCGCGGCACCGTATCCAACGCCGTCATCACCGGGCTTGACCCGGTGATCCCGCTTAGGCGGGCACCGTGCGTCCCCTAAGCGGGATGGCCGGGTCAAGCCCGGCCATGACGGAAGTATTCTCGTCCGACCGTGACGAACAGCAGAGGACTAATGGCGAGCAACGACTTCACCCGCGACGAGATCGAGACCGGCCGCAAGCTGTTCAACGTGGACTGGCAGTTTGCCGCCGCCGCGGCGACGCTCGAGTCGCTGCCGAAGATGCGCGGCGTCGAGATCGCGTTTGCCGGGCGCTCCAATGTCGGCAAATCCAGCCTGATCAACGCGCTCACATCGCGAAAGGCGCTGGCGCGCACCTCGCGCACGCCGGGACGCACGCAGGAGCTGATCTTCTTCAACGGCGGCGGCGAACTGACGCTCGTCGACATGCCGGGCTACGGCTATGCCGCGGCGGCCAAATCGAAGATCGCGCAGTGGACCGACCTGATCGAGCGCTATTTGCTCGGCCGCGCCAATCTCTTGCGCGTCTATGTGCTGATCGACGCGCGCCACGGCATCAAGGACACCGACGTACCGACCTTCAAGGTGCTCGGCAGCGCCGCGGTGAGCTATCAGGTGGTGCTGACCAAGACCGACGAGGTCAAGGCCGCCGACCTGCCGAAGCGCATCGCCGAGGTCGAGGCCGGTATGGCGAAATATCCGTCCGCCTTTCCCACCGTGCTGGCGACGTCGAGCGAGACCGGCGCCGGCCTGCAGGATATGCGATCGGCGGTGGCAAGGTTGCTGGCAGAACGCAAAGGCTAACTCCGTTCGTCCCCGCGAAAGCGGGGACCCAGATTGGACCGAAGTTGTGGCCTCTGGATCCCCGCTTGCGCGGGGATGAACGGAGGTTGGGGCAACCGCTGGAGACAAAAGAGCCATGAACACCCTCTTCATCGTTCTCGCCGGCCTGATGGGCGCATCGGGCGTCGTGCTGGCCGCGGCGGGCGCGCATGGCGCCAAAGCCGGTATGGGCCTCGACAGCGCGGCTTACCTGCTGCTGATCCATGCCTGCGCGGTGATCACCGTCACGGTGGCGACACGGAACGGCCTGACCATGCGGCCGCTTGGGATCGCGGCGAGCGCCGGCTTCGTCATCGGCGCGGCCTTGTTCGCCGGCGACCTGTCGCTGCGTGCCTTCGCCGGGCACCGGCTGTTCCCCATGGCGGCGCCGACCGGCGGCACCATCATGATCCTGGCGTGGCTCGCGGTCGCCATTGCCGCGCTGCTTGCGCGCCGCTAAAACGGCCCCACCACAGACGAACCAAGGTCGGCCATGAGCCAGTCGAAAGTCGATCCGCAGGAACAGGCCCGCGTGCTCTCCGAGGCGCTGCCGCACATGCAGCGCTACGACGAGGAGATCGTCGTGGTGAAATACGGCGGCCACGCCATGGGCGACGAGACGCTGGCCCAGGATTTCGCGCGCGACATCGTGCTGCTCGAGCAGGCCGCCATCAATCCGGTGGTGGTGCATGGCGGGGGCCCACAGATCGCCGCCATGCTCAAGAAGCTCGGCATCAAGTCGGAATTCGCCGCCGGCCTGCGCGTGACCGACGCCGCGACCGTCGAGATCGTCGAGATGGTGCTGGCCGGCTCGATCAACAAGCAGATCGTCGGCTACATCAATGCCGCCGGCGGCAAGGCCATCGGCCTGTGCGGCAAGGACGGCAACATGGTGCAGGCCAAGAAGGTCACGCGCACCGTGGTCGATCCCGACAGCAATATCGAGAAGGTTGTCGATCTCGGCTTCGTCGGCGAGCCCGACAAGGTCGATCTCACCGTGCTCAACCATGTGCTCGGCAAGGAGATGATCCCGGTGCTGGCGCCGGTCGCAGCCTCGGCCGATGGCGGCACCTTCAACGTCAACGCCGACACCTTCGCCGGCGCCATTGCCGGCGCGCTCAAGGCCAAGCGGCTGCTGCTGCTCACCGACGTGCCGGGCGTGCTCGACAAGAACAAGAAGTTGATCACCGACCTGTCGGTCGCCGAGGCGCGCAAGCTGATCGCCGACGGCACGATTTCCGGCGGCATGATCCCCAAGGTCGAGACCTGCATCTACGCGCTCGACCAGGGCGTCGAGGGCGTCGTCATCATGGACGGCAAGGTGCCGCATGCGGTGCTGCTCGAGCTGCTGACCGATCACGGCGCCGGCACCTTGATGCACAAGTAGATTGGGGCGGCGCGGCGGGCGCATTAGCATGCGCCCATGATTCGCCGCCTCATCGCTGGATGCCTCGCCTTCGCCGCGGTTTGCATCGCCACCGCTGCGCATGCGGAACTCACGCTCTGCAACCGCACCAGCTACCGCATGGATGTCGCGCTCGGACTGGAGCGCCGCGCCATGGTGGAGACGCGCGGCTGGTTCACGGTCGATCCCGGCCAGTGCAGACAGGTGCTCGACGGCGCCTACGACGCCGACATGAGCTATATCCATGCGAAGACGCCGGCGGTGTACGGCTCTTCGCCGCTGCCGCAGAACGGCAATGCCGATCTGTGCGTGCGCGAGACGACGTTCCAGATCGCCGACGGCCGCGGCTGCCCGGTGAGCCAGCAGGTGAAGTTCACGGCGGCGCGGCCGTCCGATTCGCCGAAGGGGCCGGTGATCAACCTCGCCGAGGAAGCCGATTACGACGATGCGCAGGCTCGCCTCGCCGGCATCCAGCGGCTGCTCGTCATTGCCGGTTACGACGCCAACCCGATCGACGGCATCCAGGGCGGCAAGACGCAAGCCGCGATCGCCAAGTTCCTAGCCGACCGCAAGCTGCCGGCGGACGCGGTCAATGGCGCAGATTTCTTCGCGACGCTGCTGACCGCGGCGCAGAGCCCGGAGGGCCATGGCTTTGCCTGGTGCAACGACACGACCTATCCGGTGATGGCGGCGATCGGCACCACAGAGGCCGGCGCCATCGTGACGCGCGGCTGGTACCGCGTCGAGGCCGGGCAATGCGTGCGGCCGGACATGCGCGGCGAGCAGAAGAAGATCTACAGCTATGCCGAGGCGGTCGACGACAAGGGCGCGGCACTGAAGAAGAACGGCGTGGCGCTGGCCTGGGGCGGCGAGGTGCCGCTATGCACCCGCGACGGCCGCTTCGAACTCGCCGACAACAAGGACTGCGCCGCGCGCGGGCTGAATTCGGCCAATTACGCCGAAGTGGATCTGACAAAAGAGCCGGCATCGACAGTCAGATTCAAGGAACCCTAGTTCCGCAGGAAATCGTGCCGAAATAACAAATAATACTACCGATCACGCTGATCGTTATGTCGCATTGCGTCCATTTTCCTTGAGCCCGCGCGAATACTCGTGCGATACAAGCAGCGGGAGGATGCAACGAATGCCAAATCGTTCGTGCAGGGTCCTGTTAATTTATCCGAAGTTCGTTCCCAACTCGTTTTGGAACTATACGGACACCTGCAAGCTCCTCGACGCGCACTACCCCGCCGCGCCGCTCGGTCTGATTACCGTCGCCGCATTGCTACCGCAGCACTGGCAGTTCAAGCTCGTCAACCGAAACACCGAGGAACTGAGCCCCGACGACATCGCCTGGGCCGATCTGGTCATGACCGGCGGCATGCTGAATCAACAGCCTGACTGCATGCATCTGATCAAACTCGTGCAGGCTAGCGGCAAACCGGTGGTCGTCGGCGGCCCGGATGTCACCTCCAGTCCGCATCTTTACACGGCGGCCGATTTCCAAGTCCTGGGCGAAGCGGAAACCGTCATCGACGACTTCGTGGCGGCCTGGGAGCGCGGCGAGCGCTCCGGCATCTTCGAGGCAGATAAGTTCACAGCCGACGTCACCAAGACGCCGGTCCCGCGCTTCGACCTGCTCAATTTCGACCACTATCTTTATATCTGCGTGCAGCATTCGCGCGGTTGCCCGTTCACCTGCGAATTCTGCGACATTATTGAGCTGTACGGGCGCAAACCGCGCATCAAAGCCAACAAGCAGATGCTGGCGGAACTCAGTCAGCTCTACGCGCTCGGCTACCGCGGCCATGTCGATTTCGTCGACGACAACCTGATCGGCAACAAGAAGGCGATCAAAGGCTTCCTGCCCGAACTGAAGGCCTGGCAGCAGGCGCACAATTATCCGTTCGAATTCTCGACCGAAGCATCGATAAATCTCGCGGATGACGACGACCTGCTCAACATGATGAAACAGGCGAACTTCTTCGCCGTGTTCATCGGCATCGAGAGCCCCGATCCCGAGACGTTGCGGCAGACCAGCAAGAAGCAGAACGCCCGCCGCAACATGGCGGAGAACGTCCACAAACTTTACAGCTATGGCCTGTTCGTCACCGCCGGTTTCATCGTCGGCTTCGACAACGAAAAAGGTTCGATTGCCGACGCCATGGCGGACTTCATTGAAGAGTGCGCGATCCCGGTCAGCATGGTCGGCCTGCTTTACGCCTTGCCGAACACGCAGCTGACCCGCCGCCTCGCCAAGGAAGGCCGGCTGAAAGATGGCCATGACGTCATGGACGCCGAGCGCTCGGGCGACCAATGCTCACTCGGGATCAATTTCGAGCCGATGCGGCCGCTGCGCGACGTCCTTTCGGACTACAAGAGAATTCTCGAGCGCGTGTTCGAGCCTGCCGCCTATGCGCGTCGCCTCGATCGGCTCACCACGTTGCTGAATCGAAGTGGGCGGCCGGAGCCGCACAAAGACGATCGGCGCCGCCGCCTCGCTTCCCTGCGGACCGTAAACCGCATCCTTGATGCGATGCCCGGCGAGCGCAGCAGATTCTGGGACACTTTCATCCATTGCGCGCGGACAAATCCGGGCGCTCTGCCAGCCATTGTCTCGCTGATGGCGATGTACGCGCATCTCGGCCCCTTCTCACGCCAGGTGATCGCCGAGATCGACCGGCGCATCGCCGCCGATACCGCGTGCAAAAATCCGCCGGCTGTGCCATATGTGCGCAATGAAGCAATTGCTATGGCGGAATCGCGTCTGAACTAATGGCCACAAAGAAGTCCGCGCCGCGCGCATTCGACCAGGTCGAAACCTGGGTATTCGACCTCGACAACACGCTCTATCCGCATCACCTGCTCTGGCAGCAGGTCGACGACCGCATCCGCGCCTATGTCGCCGAGTTTCTGAAGGTGACCGCCGACGAGGCCTTCCGCGTGCAGAAGGATTATTACAAGCGTTACGGCACCACGATGCGCGGGCTGATGACCGAGCACGGCCTGGATCCCGACCACTATCTCGACTTCGTGCATCAGATCGACCACTCGCCGCTCGAGCCGAACCCGGCGCTCGGCGATGCGCTGGAAAAGCTGCCCGGACGCAAGCTCATTCTCACAAACGGCACGGTGGCGCATGCCGATGCCGTCCTGAGGCGGCTCGACATCGACAAACATTTCGAGGACGTGTTCGATATCGTCGCCGCCGAACTCGAACCCAAGCCCAAGGCCATCGTCTACGAACGCTTCCTCGAGCGCCACGGCGTCGATCCGATGAAGGCGGCGATGTTCGAGGACCTGTCGCGTAACCTCGAAGTGCCGCACACGCTGGGCATGACCACGGTGCTGGTGGTGCCGTCAGGCCAGCGCGAAGTGTTCCGCGAGGAATGGGAACTCGAAGGCCGCGACGCGCCGCATGTCGATCATGTGACGGACGATCTGGCGGGGTTTCTTGGGCAAGTGCGCGGCGTTTAGTTCTTCGTCATGGCCGGGCTTGACCCGGCCATCCCGCTCAGGTGAGCACCGTGCGTCCCTAAGCGAGATGGCCGGGTCAAGCCCGGCCATGACAGAAAGAATCACCCGATCCCACCCACGAACTGCTGCAGTTCCGGCGTCTGCGGCGCGGCGAAGACGGCCTTCGGTGCGCCCGACTCATGCACCTTGCCGTGATGCATGAACACGAGATGCGTGCCGACGTCGCGGGCGAAGCGCATTTCGTGCGTGACCAGGATGAGGGTCATGCCTTCCTTGGCCAGTTGCTCGACAACGCGCAGCACTTCGTTGACCAGTTCGGGATCGAGCGCCGAGGTGATTTCATCGCACAGCAGCACCTTCGGCCGCATAGCGAGCGAACGTGCAATGGCGACGCGCTGCTGCTGGCCGCCGGATAGCTGGCTCGGATACGAATCCATCTTTTCCGACAGACCGACCTTGGCCAGCACCTCGGCGGCGATGTCGCGAGCTTCCTTCTTCGGCGTCTTGTTAACCACCGTCGGCGCCAGCATCACGTTCTCGGCGGCGGTGAGATGCGGGAACAGATTGAACTGCTGGAACACCATGCCGACATGGCGGCGTAATTCGCGCAAGTTGGCATGGATGCCGCCGACCTCGATACCGTCGGCGAGAATGACACCGGACTGGTAGGTCTCAAGCCCGTTGATGCAGCGGAGCAGCGTCGATTTGCCGGAACCGGAGCGGCCGATGATGGCGACGACATCGCCCTTTTCGACCTCGAGCGACACGCCCTTGAGAACCTCGACCGAGCCGTAACTCTTGCGGACGTCGCGGATGCTAACGAGCGACATTGAGTTTTCCTTCAAGCCGTTTGGCGTACCAGGACAGCGGGAAACACAGGCAGAAATAGATCAGCGCCACCAGCGAATAGACCAGGAAGGGCCGGAAGGTGGCGTTGTTGATCATGGTTCCGGCCTTGGTCAGCTCGACAAAGCCGATGATGGAGGCGAGCGCCGTGCCCTTGATGACCTGCACCGAGAAGCCGACGGTCGGCGCGATCGCGATGCGCATGGCCTGCGGCAGGATCACGTAGCGCATCTGCTCGACATAGTTCATGGCGACGCTGGCCGAGGCTTCCCACTGGCCTTTCGGGATCGCCTCGACGCAGCCGCGCCAGATCTCGGTGAGAAAGGCACTGGTCCAGAGCGTCAGCGCCAGCCCCGCCGCCATCCACGGCGACACCTCGAGGCCGAACAGCGCGACGCCGAAGAAGAACAGGAAGAGCTGCATCAGGAGCGGCGTGCCCTGGAAGAACTCGATATAGAGCTTGGTCGGCACTTCCAGCCATTTGATCTGCGAGGTGCGCAGGAACAGCAGGATCAGGCCGACGATGCCGCCGCCGACAAAGGCGATGAGCGACAGAAACACCGTCCACTGCGTCGCCCAGATGAGGTTCTTGACGATGATCCAGAGGCTGAAATCCGACATCGTCACCCCACCTTCACGAAGCGATCGCCGATGACGCGCAGCACGTAGCGCAGCACAATGGCAAGCACGAGGTAGATGAGCGCGACGACGAAATAGACCTCGAAGGCGCGGAAATTGCGCGACTGAATAAAGTTAGCCGCATAGGTCAGATCGGGCGCGGAAATCTGCGACACCACCGCCGAGCCGAGCATCACGATGATGATCTGCGACGACAAAGCGGGATAGATCTTGGCGAATGCCTGGCGCAGCACAATGTGGCGCAGCACTTCGAGCCGCGTCATGGCGAGCGAAACGCCGGCCTCGATATGGCCCTTCGGCACCGCCTCGATGCCGGCACGGATGATCTCGGTCGAATAGGCGCCGAGATTGATGACCATGGCGAGGAAGGCCGCTGTCGTCTCGGTCAGCTTCACGCCCAAAGCCGGCAGGCCGAAGAAGATGAAGAACAACTGGACGATGAATGGCGTGTTGCGGATCAGCTCGACATAAACGCGGACAATGCCGCCGAGCCATTTGGGTCCGAAGGTGCGCGCCGACGCGCCGAGCGTGCCGACCGCGATGCCCGCGGCGGTGGACACCACGGTGAGCACAATGGTGAACCACAGCCCCCAGGCCAGATCCTCCCAGTAGGGCAGCAGCGCGGAGAATTCGAGTTTGTAGGTCATGGCAATGCCAATGGGCCAGTAAGCAAATCCGAGCGCCGCCACATTCGCTCGTCATGGCCGGGCTTGTCCCGGCCATCCACGTCTTCCTTAGAAAGTAAGGCGTGGATGCCCGGCACAAGGCCGGGCATGACGGAGTGGAGGATTATGCCAGTGGCTCAGAACCCCGCCGGCAGCGGGTTCTTCAGCCACTTCTCCGAGAGCTTGTTCAGCGTGCCATCGGCTTTCGCCTTGGCGATGATCTCGTCGATCTTGGCCTTCAGCGCCGGCTCGTCCTTGTTGAGGCCGACATAGCAAGGGCTGTCCTTCATGATGAACTTGGTCACGGCCGGGCGCGCCGGGTTCTTTTCGGTGATCGCCGCGGCCACGACGTTGCCGGTGGCGATCAGATCGACCTGGCCGGAGACATAAGCGGCGATGGTCGCGTTATTGTCTTCGAAGCGCTTGATGATGGTGTCCTTCGGCGCATCCTTGGTGATTTCCTGCTCCTCGATGGCGCCGCGCGTGGCGCCGATGGTCTTGCCGGCGAGGTCGGCGATCTTCGATACGGCGATGGCCTTGGTGCCGAACACACCCGAGAAGAACGGCGCATAGGGCATGGAGAAGTCGATCACCTTCTCGCGCTCGGCATTCTTGCCGAGCGAGGAAATAACGAGATCGGCCTTCTTGGTCTGGAGATAGGGAATGCGGTTGGCCGACGTCACCGGAATAATCTCGGCCTTCACGCCGAGTTGAGCGGCGATGTAGTTGGCCATGTCGACATCGAGGCCCTGCGGCTTCAGATCAGGACCGGCCGAGCCGAACGGCGCGAAATCCTGCGGCACCGCTACCTTGATGACTTTGGCCTTGGTGATATCGGCCAGAGCATCGGCCTTGGCCGGGCCAGCGGATAGTCCCAGCGTGGTGGCAAGCAGGAGGGCGGCAAAGCCGGACGTCATCATGCGCGTGAGCATGCGTAGAATCCTTTTTGAGAGTCGCGATCGGGCCGGATGACACCCCCGGCAAGAGTCATCCTTGCACATCTATTGCAGCGCGGCATACACGGGTCCAATATATTGTTAGTCGCGATCGATAGGATTTTCGTATGGATTTCCGACAACTGCGCTACTTTGCGATGGTCGCGGAAGAACTGAGCTTCACCCGGGCGGCCGCCCGGCTGCGCATTTCGCAACCGCCTTTGAGTCAGCAAATCAAGGAATTAGAGGCTTCCCTCGGTACCCCTTTGTTTCGCCGGACCAGCCGGCGGGTGGAGTTGACGGAAGCGGGGCAGATCCTCGCGGTCCACGGCCGCAACATCCTCGCCCAGATCGAGGCGACGCGGCGCAAGGTCAGGGCTATCGGCCAGGGGCAGGTCGGCCAGCTGTCGATCGGAGCCACCGGGTCGATCATGCGCGGCGGGCTGGCCGACCTTCTGGCGGCTCACCGCCATGAATATCCCAGCGTCGTCACCAAGCTGGTCGAGCAGGCGCCCGAATTGCAGACCCAGGCGCTGCTGGAGCACCGCACCGACGCCTGCTTCATTCGCTGCCCGCCGCCGAGCGAGGGACTGACGCAAGAGCTGGCGTGGCGGGAGGACGTGGTCGTCGCCATGTCGTCGATCCACCGGCTGGCGAAACGAAAGCGCATCGACATCAAGGAATTGCGCAAGGAGGAATATATCGTCCTTGCGCCGGACTCGTCCGACTTCGCCCGCTCGATCATGGATTGGTGCGTCAATGCCGGTTTTCTGCCGCGTATCGCGCATGAGGTGATCGACTCGCAATCGATCCTCGGCCTCATCGCGGCAGGGTTCGGCGTCGCGCTGCTGCCGGCTTCGATCGCGCGCCTGACCGGCGACCAGATCATCTTTCACACATTGGGACCTTCGGCGCCGGCGGCCGACGTGTTTCTGGTCTATCGCGATAATGACCCTTCGCCGGTGCTGCGCACCTTCATCGAATTTGCGCGGCGCTTCATGCACGGTTCGGCCGCGGTGGCGAAGCGTCAGGCCGGCGTTACGGCACCCAGGCCGGCCGCGGCGGCGGCGAGGCAAAGCCGTCGTCCAGCACGGTGAAATGCGCCGACAGCGGCACGCCCGCCTCGCCCTGGATTTTCACGATGTCCTGCGGACAGGCGGAAAAGGCGACGTAACAATCCATGTCGGCGCGCAGAGTGATGTAGTCGCCGGCCTTGGTCACCACCGGGCCGGTGTGGAGCGAACGACCGTCGCCCTGCACCGCGATGTTCATGAACACGTTGAACGAAGCGAGGATCGGCATCGGCGGTGTGAGGCCCAGTTCGCGCATGCCTTCGAACATGTTGTCGAGGCAGTTGCGGTGGTAGTCCTTGACGCCGAGACGCTCATAGCGATGGCGGTCACAGGCGGCCATAAAAGTGTCGTGCACGCCGGGCGACGTATCCTCGACCAGAGTGAGGATCGGATTGCGCTTGGTGGTGACGAAAGTGTCGCCGACCAGCGGATTGAGACGCTGCAGCCAGACCCGCGTCGCCTCCATGCTCATATGATCGGTGAGATCGGCGGCGTTCCAGGCCCAGCAGTCGACCACCTGGGTGCCGTGGGTATTGATGAGGCGGACCGCCTGGCCTTTCTTGAGCTTGAGTGCCTTGCCGTGGCGCGCCGGAATTTCGATTAGTTCACCGCTCTGCATTCCATTACACCGCCGGCACGATCTGTTGCACAAGAATAGCAAACCCGATACCGGCAATACCGGCGCCGATCAACCGCAGCGGCGCGATCTCTGGCATGCGGCGCGCGATGAGGCGCGCAACGCTCATCGCGGCGAGCGCGATAACGCTCTGGATGATGGCGAGACCCGCGAGGTAGGCGATGAGCGGCGTCTGCTCGGCGCCGTAAATCGATTCGCCGAGCGCATAGCCGTGCAGCAGACCGACCACGGCGAATACAGCGAAGGCGGCAAGAGTGCCGAGATCGCGACGGCTGGCGAGGACGAGACCAAGCGCGATCACCGACGCGGCAACCCACAGTTCGGCGCCGGGCAGACCCGCACCCATCAGCTGCACGGCAACGCCGGCCATCATCGTCACCACATAGCCGACGACCAGCCGGGCGCCGGCGCCATGCAGCGAGGCGATGCAGCCGACCGCCACCACGGCGGCAAAATGATCAAGGCCGATGATCGGATGACCGAGGCCCGACAAAAGGCCCTGCGCCAAAGTCACCGGCATGGCACCGTCCATGACATGATGGGCAAAGGCAGGCTGGGCCGCAGCGAGGGCGGCAAGAAGGGTAGTAAGGGAAAAGACTGGGCGGCGCACGGCTCGGACTCCTGTTCAAGGCGGCCGAGAGTAACGGCTCCGGCGCCGACTTGACATCCCCCGCCCCGCCCCCGACAAACCGGGCCGTCCTATAAAGCCGGGGTTCGCGCAATGGCCGCCAAAATCAATCTCCAGAGCCTGGAAAAAACCATCAACGAGGCCTTCGAGGGCCGCGACAAGGTCACGCCCAAGACCAAGGGCGCGGTGCGCAAGGCGGTCGATACGGCGCTGGGCCTGCTCGATTCCGGCGCGGCGCGCGCGGCCGAAAAGCAGGCCGATGGCTCGTGGAAGGTGAATCAGTGGCTCAAGAAGGCCGTGCTGCTGTCGTTCCGCCTCAACGACATGAGCACCATTCCCGGCGGCCCCGGTGGCGCCAAGTGGTGGGACAAGGTCGATTCCAAGTTCAAGGGCTGGACCGCCGCACGCTTCAAGAAAGAGGGCTTCCGCGCCGTGCCGGGTTCGGTGGTGCGCAAGTCGGCCTATATCGCACCGGGCGTGATCCTGATGCCGTCCTTCGTCAATCTCGGCGCCCATGTCGGCTCGGGCACGATGGTCGACACCTGGGCCGCCGTCGGCTCCTGCGCGCAGATCGGCAAGAACGTGCACCTGTCGGGCGGCGTCGGCATCGGCGGCGTGCTTGAGCCGCTGCAGGCCGGGCCGGTGATCATCGAGGACAATTGCTTCATCGGCGCGCGCTCGGAAGTGGTCGAGGGCGTGATCGTGCGCGAGGGCGCGGTGCTCGGCATGGGCGTCTATCTCGGCCAGTCGACCAAGATCGTCGATCGCGAGACCGGCAAGATCTATATGGGCGAAGTGCCGCCCTACTCCGTCGTCGTCTCCGGCACCATGCCGGGCAAGCCGCTGCCCGAGGGCGAGCCGGGCCCGAGCCTGTACTGCGCGGTGATCGTCAAGCGCGTCGACGAGAAGACGCGCAGCAAGACGAGCATCAACGAACTGTTGAGAGACTAGGGCGCGAATGTCCGCCGATCCCGTTGCCATTACCCGTGAGCTGTTGCGCTGTCCGTCGGTGACGCCGGCGGAAGGCGGCGCGCTGAGCTATCTTGAGACGACGCTGAAGGCCGCCGGCTTCACCGTACACCGCAAGGTGTTCTCAGAAGCCGGCACCGACGACGTCGAGAACTTCTATGCCCGCATCGGCACCGAGGCGCCGCATTTGACCTTCGCCGGCCATACCGACGTGGTGCCGACCGGCGATGAAAAAGCCTGGACCCATCCGCCATTCGGCGGCGACATCGCCAATGGCGAACTCTACGGCCGCGGCGCCGTCGACATGAAGGGCGGCATCGGCTGCGCGGTCGCCGCCGTGCTCGATCACCTCTCCGCCAATGGCGGCAAGCCAAAGAAGGGCTCGATCTCGTTCCTGATCACCGGCGATGAAGAGAGCATCGCGGTCAACGGCACGCCGAAGCTGCTGCAATGGGTCGCCGGCATGGGCGAGAAATTCGACCACTGTATCCTCGGCGAACCGAGCAACCAGGACGAGATGGGCGACACCATCAAGATCGGCCGCCGCGGCTCGCTCAACGGCCATCTCATCGTCACCGGCAAGCAGGGTCACGTCGCCTATCCGCAACGCGCCGACAACCCGGTGCGCGGCATCGTCAAGCTGATCGACGCCCTGTTGTCCGAGCCACTCGACAACGGCAACGCCAACTTCCAGCCGTCGAACCTCGAATTCGTCTCGGTCGATGTCGGCAACAAGACCGTCAACCTCATTCCCGGCGAGGCGCGCGCGCAGTTCAACATCCGCTTCAACGACTGCCACACGCTGGAGTCGCTGAAGGCGCTGCTGCAGGCCCGCGCCGAGAAGGCCTCCGCCGGCAGGATCAAGTTCGAATTCAGGTTCCAGCCGTCCAATGCGGGCGTGTTCGTGACGAAGCCGGGGCCGTTCACCGAGTTGGTGTCCAACGCGGTCAAGGAAACCACCGGCCGCACGCCGACGCTCTCAACCACCGGCGGCACCTCGGATGCGCGCTTCATCACGCATTATTGTCCGGTGGTGGAATTCGGCCTGGTCGGCCAGACCATGCATGCCATCGACGAGCGCGTGCCGGTCGCGGACCTGCGCGCGCTGACGTCAATCTACCGGAAGATTGTCGATCGGTATTTTGGCTAGGCTAGCTGTCGTCCCGGCCAAGCGAAGCGCGAGCCGGGACCCATACGCCGTGCCCTATCGATAGGGCACAGGTTATGGGTCCCCGCTTTCGCGGGGACGACAAGCTCAATAATCCACCTTCATCAAATAAAGCCCGTCCGGCGGAGCCACCTGGCCGCAGGCGGTGCGGTCGCGCGCTTCCAGCGCCGCCGACAGATCGTCGGCGGTCCATGCGCCAGGACCGCTGAGACCCGTATTCATCAGCGAACCGACCATCGAACGCACCTGATTGTGCAGGAACGAACGCGCCGAAGCGAAGACGTGAATCTCTTCACCGTGCCGCATGACGTCGAGGCGGTCGAGCGTCTTGGCCGGTGACTTGGCCTGACATTCGGTGGAGCGGAATGTGGTGAAGTCGTGCTTGCCAACAAGGCGCTGCGCCGCCTCGTGCATGGCATCGGCATCGAGCGGCCGCGCCACGCGCCACGCGTAATTGCGATCGAAGGTCAGATCAGGCCGGCGATTGACGATGCGATAGAAGTAATGGCGCTTGATTGCCGAGGTGCGGGCATTGAATTCGTCGCCAACGCGCTCGGCGCTGAGCACCGCCACCGGATGCGGCCGCAAATGCGCATTGAGCGCGTCGCGCACGGTGTCCGTGCGCCATTCGCGCGCCAGATCGACATGGGCCACCTGCCCGCGTGCATGCACGCCGGCATCGGTGCGGCCGGCGCCCTGCACCAGCACGTCCTCGCCGGTCAGTGCCTTGACGGCAGACGTCAGCACACCCTGCACCGTCACCTGGTCGGCCTGATACTGCCAGCCGCAGAACGGCGCGCCGTCATATTCGATGATGAGCTTGTAGCGGGGCATGGCCTGCCTGGGTGGCGTCCTGGTGCGCTCCAGTAACCGCGATTTCACCGCAAGTCACGCCCTCGCGGCCGCAGCGGAAGGCGGCGGGTTCACCCCCAAATAATTTGAGCCGGGCGTGAACCGGGAGGACGCCCCGGCACACTCATGGTGAGAGGGGACGGGCACCGCCGCCCGGCCCACGGCAAATCGATCAACAGGAGAGACGTTATGAAGAAAATCGCCATTTTGGCCGCCATGATCGCCATGACCGCCGCCACAGCCGCCAACGCCTCGACCGGCCCGCGGACCAACTCGCTGGGCGGACCGGTCAAGCAAGGCGCCTATTGCTGGGTCAACACCACCCTGACCGGCGCCGGTTACTGGCACTTGTGCGGTGAAAGTTCTTCCAAATACGGCGTGCGGCAGCCGGGCAGCAACGACATCGACCATGGCGCCCTTGCCGGCGGCGGTGGCGGCGGCGGCGGCGGCGGCAATCGCTAATAACAGGCTCAGTCGATCCGGGTGCCGGCTCGCACCGGTGTTCACGCAGAAACTCATCTGCCAGCATCGGATGCTTGCCGGCACGCCGGACTTGAACGAGCCCGACGAGGCCTTCATGGCGCCTAAGTCAGCAAACCCTGCGACGTCATATTCGATGATACGCTAGTAGAGGAAATTCAAGATAAGGCCGCAAAAGCGCGTGCGTAACGGACGGCACCGGACGACGGCGCGCGCTCCGACAGCATCAACGATTGGAAATAAGGCCCGGCATAGGGCGAGGCGAAATGCGCGGCAGGTCCCGTGCTGAAGCCGAAGCGGCCGTAATACTCAGGCTCGCCCAGAACGAAGACCAAAGTCTCGCCGCGCTCGGTAAGCTGCTCTAGTCCGCTTTGCACCAGTGCGCGGCCGACGCCCTTGCGCCGATGCTCAGGCCGCACGGCAACCGGCGCGAGGGCAACAGCCGGATCGGCGCCGCCCTCATGTTCAACATGCGTGCGCGAGAACGCGACATGACCGATGATGCCGCCGCCAATCTCGGCCACCAGCGACAGCAACAAGTCGCCATCGTCGCGCAAAGCATCAATCAGCGCCGCTTCCTGCGCGCCGCCGAAAGCCGCCGTATTGACCGCGCGGATCGCCTCGATGTCGGCCGGCGTTTCTGTGCGAATAGCCTGGCTCACGACAGGGCCGTTCCCTTTCGCAGCGCATTGCCGCGCAGGAATTCCTCGGCGCTCATGGCCTTCTTGCCTTCACGCTGCACCTGGACGAGTCGCACCGCGCCGTCGCCGCAGGCGATGGTGAGATTGTCGTCCAATGCGGTGCCGGGCGCACCGGACCCCGACCCAAGTGTCGAGCGCAGCACTTTCACGCGCGCGCCGTCGAACTCGAACCAGGCGCCGGGAAACGGCGACAGACCGCGGATGTGATTGTGCACGTCGCGCGCCGGTCGCGACCAGTCGATGCGCGCTTCGCTTTTGGCAATCTTCTCGGCGTAGGTGACGCCCTCGGCCGGCTGCGGCGTCGGCTTGAGCGAACCGCGATCGGCCGCGGCCAGCGCTACCGGCATCAGCCGCGCGCCCATCGCGGCTAGCGCATCGTGCAATTCACCGGTCGTGGCGTCGGCGGCGATCGGCATTGCCTCGCGCATCATCATGGCGCCGGTGTCGAGGCCCTCGTCCATCTGCATGATGGTGACGCCGGTCTCGGCATCGCCGGCCATAATGGCGCGGTGAATGGGCGCAGCGCCGCGCCAGCGCGGCAGCAGCGAGGCATGGACATTGAAGCAGCCGAGCCGCGGCGCTTCCAGCACAGGTTTCGGCAGGATAAGGCCGTAAGCGACGACGATGGCGGCATCGGCGTTGAGAGCGACGAATTCGGCCTGCGCCTCGTCGTTGCGCAGGGATTTCGGCGTCAGCACCTTGAGCCCGAGTTTGGTCGCTTCACGCTCAACCGGCGTCGGCACCAGATCGAGGCCGCGCCGCCCGCCGGGCTTGGCCGCGCGCGTATAGACCGCGGCGATCTCATGCCCGGCCGCATGCAGCGCCAGCAAGGTCGGCACCGCGAAGTCGGGCGTGCCCATGAAGATGAGGCGGAGCGACATGAGCCTATCCTTCGGCCTCAGCCGATATGATGCGACGGCTCTTTATCCTTGGCGAGCGCGGGCGAGACGCCGTGCTTGGCGGCCTTGGTAAACTTCTTGATCACGCGATCGCGCTTCAGTTTGGAAATGTGATCGATGAACAGCACACCGTTGAGGTGGTCGATCTCGTGCTGCAGGCAGGTCGCTAGCAGACCGTCGGCTTCCAGTTCTTGCGGCTTGCCGTCGGCGTCGAAGAACTTGACCCGCACCTTCGCCGGCCGCTCGACCTCCTCGTAATATTCCGGAATCGACAGGCAGCCTTCCTCGTAGACCGAGTGCTCCTCCGAGGACCAAACGATCTCCGGATTGATAAAGACCTGCGGCGCCTTCGGGTCGTCCTTCTTGGCGACGTCAATGGTGACGACGCGGACCGGCTCGCCGATCTGGATGGCGGCGAGCCCAATGCCCGGCGCCTCGTACATGGTCTCGAACATGTCGTCGACCAAAGTGCGCAGCGGCTTGTCGAACGCCTTGATCGGCTCGGAAACCAGCCGGAGCTTCTTTTCGGGGATGATGAGGATGTCGCGGATCGCCATGGTCGGCGATGTAAGGGGTGCGAGCTGGAAGGTCAACGGAATCGCCCAAAAGGCGCTGATTTCGGCTCGTCTGAAAGCCCGTTCGCTCTTCGTTCCCTCCCGCGCCGAATCGGGTTAAAACCCACGCCATGAACCCTCCCCTGACCGATCAGCTTCGCGAATTCCTGCAATCGTCGGCTGCCCTGCCCGTCGGGCTGGCCATCGCGGCGCTCGCCGTCATCTGCCTCATCGCCATCCTGGTCATTCTGCTGCGGCCGAAGAAGCCGGAGGTCGACGCGGAGCAGGACCAGCGGCTGCGCGAACTCAACGCACGGCTCGACGCCATGGGCGCGTGGCTGCAGAACGCGCACGGCCAACTGGCCCAGACGGTCAACACCCGGCTCGACGCGGTGAGCCAGAACCTCGGCGAGTCGATGAAGACCACCGCCAAGCACACCTCCGATCATTTGCAGGCGCTGCATTCGCGGCTGGCGGTGATCGATTCGGCGCAGAAGAACATCACTGAACTCTCGTCGACCGTGACCTCGTTGCAGAACGTGCTGAGCAACAAGCAGTCGCGCGGCGCCTTCGGACAGGGCCAGCTCGAGGCCATCATCATGGATGTGCTGCCGAAGGGCGCCTACGAATTCCAGTACAGCCTGTCGAACCGCACCAAGCCGGACTGCGTGGTGTTCATGCCCGACTCCGGGCCTTTGGTAATCGACGCCAAGTTTCCGCTCGAGGCGCTGACTGCGCTGCGCGCCGCCGAGAGCGACGAGGAACGCAAGTTCGCCGCCGCCCGCGTGCGCACCGACATCACCAAACATGTCTCCGATATTGCCGGCAAATATCTCCTGCCCGGCGAGACACAGGACATCGCGCTGATGTTCATCCCGTCGGAATCGGTCTATGCCGATCTGCACGAACAGTTCGACGATCTGGTGCAGAAGGCGCAGCGCGCCCGCGTCATGATCGTGTCGCCGACTTTGATGGTCATGGCGATTCAGGTCATCAAGCAGGTGCGCAAGGATGCCGAGATGCGCGAGGCCGCCGACCAGATCCGCACCGAGGTCGGCATGATGATGAAGGACGTCACCTTGCTGTCCGAGCGCGTGCGCAAGCTGCAATCGCACTTCAACCAGGCCAATGCCGACATTGACAGCATCCTGATCTCGACCGGCAAGATCGAGAAGCGCGCCGGCAAGATCGAGGGCCTCGATTTCGACGCCGACACGCCCGCCAGCGCCGACGTGATCGCCGCGCCGGTGCGCAAGATCGCGGGGGAGTAGGCTCTGCCGCGCCCAGCACTTGGCGCGCCCCCCTCTCTCCTGTGGGGAGAGGGTTGGGGAGAGGGGTTTGCAAGTCTCCCGGTGCTATAACCCCCTCTCCCGACGCGCTTCGCGCGTCGACCTCTCCAACCCAACCCGGATATATCCGGGTTAGGCATTCAAAATGCCAAAGTCGGATAAATCCGACTTTGGATGGGGAGAGGTGAAGAAAGAGCGCCATGACCGCCACGCCCGAAGCCGACGCCGCGACCCGCCGCTCCTTCGCCGAGGCGCTCGCCGTCTATCTCAAGCCGCGCGTACTCATCGTGCTGCTGCTCGGCTTCTCGTCCGGCCTGCCGCTGGCGCTGTCGGGTTCAACGCTGGCGGTATGGCTGACCGAAAGCCATATTGACCTCGCCACCATCGGCCTGTTCTCGCTGGTCGGCCTGCCCTACACCTTCAAGTTCCTGTGGGCGCCGCTGATCGACGCGCTCGATATTCCGGTGCTGTCGCGCCTGCTCGGCCGCCGCCGCGGCTGGCTGATGTTCACGCAGCTTCTGCTGTTCGTCACCATTGTCATCCTCGGCTTCTGCGATCCCCTGAAATCGCTGCCACTGATCATCGTCGGCGCGGTGCTGGTCGCCACCGCCTCGGCAACGCAGGACATCGTGGTCGATGCCTTCCGCGTCGAAAGTCTCGACACCAGCGAACAGGGCGCCGGGATGGCCGGCTATGTCGCCGCCTATCGCATCGGCATGCTCGCCTCCGGCGCGGGCGTGCTGTTCCTCGTCGCCTGGCTGGAATACAAGGGCGTGCCGCGCGCCAATGTATGGATGTGGGGCTATATCGGCGCCGCCTTCGGCATGGCGATCGGCATCGGCGCGACCTTGTTCGCCACCGAGCCCGACGCGCCCGCGACGGCCGTCGACCGCTCGCATAATCCGCTGCAACGCCTGTATGAGACCGCGACCGGCGCCTTCGGCGAGTTCCTGGCGCGCGACGCCGCCATTATCGTGCTGCTGTTCGTCGTGCTGTACAAATTCTGCGACGCTTTCGCCGGCGCGCTCACCGCCGCTTTCGTCATCGATATCGGCTTCGACAAGGCGACCTATGCGGCGGTGGTGAAAGGCGTCGGGCTCGCCGCCGCGCTGATCGGCGGCTTTGCCGGCGGCGCCATTGTGCGCGCGCTGCCGCTTGCCACGAGCCTGTGGATCGGCGGCATCGTGCAGATGGCGTCCAACCTCACCTTCTCATGGCTGGCGCTGGTCGGCGTCAGCGTACCGGCGCTGACGGTGACCATCATCGTCGAGAACTTCACCGGCGCCATCGGCACCGTGATCTTCGTCGCCTACCTGTCGGCTTTGTGCGGCGACCGCGCCCACACGGCGACGCAATATGCGCTGCTCACCGCGCTCGCCGCCGTCGGCCGCACCACGCTCGCCTCGGGCGGCGGCTTCATCGCCGAATATTCCGGCTGGGTGACGTTCTTCATCATCACCGCTGTGGCGGCCATTCCATCGCTGGCCTTGCTGTGGTGGCTGCAGACGCGCGGCCATTTCGCCGCGCTCGACAAGCCGAAGGGGCCGCTGCCGACCGACAATTAGAACGGCAGGCCGACATAGTTCTCCGCCATCGCGCTTTTGGCGGCGTCGGACGACAAGAGATATTCCAGCTCGGTGTCCTGCAGTTTCTTGTCGTAGGGGATGTTGTCCGGGAAGCGGTGTAGCATCGTCGTCATCCACCACGAGAACCGCTGCGCCTTCCACACCCGTGCCAGCGCCTTCGCCGAATAGCCTTTCAGGCCAGCGTCGTCGCCTTTCTGATAGTGGTCGAGCATAGCGTGGTAGAGATAATAGATATCCGAGGCAGCGCTGTTGAGGCCGCGCGCGCCGGTCGGCGGCACGATATGCGCGGCGTCGCCGGCCAGATACAGCCGGCCATAGCTCATCGGCTCGGCGACGAAGCTGCGCAGCGGCGCAATACTCTTTTCGATCGACGGCCCGGTGATCAGGCGAGCGGCGACGTCGGCCGGCAGGCGGCGCTTGAGTTCGGCCCAGAAAGCGTCGTCAGACCAATCCTCGGCCGTGTCGGTCAGCGGCACCTGGATGTAATATCGGCTGAGCACCTGTGAACGCAGCGAGCACAGCGCGAAGCCGCGCTCATGCTTGGTATAGATCAGTTCCGGCGACACCGGTTTGGTCTGCGACAGGACGCCGAGCCAGCCGAACGGATAGACCTTCTCATACTCGCGCAACACGTCCTTTGGAATCGACTTGCGGCTAACACCGTGGAAGCCATCGGCACCGACGATGTAATCGCAGTCGATGCGGACGGTTTTGTCGCCGCCGCGATAAGTGACGTAAGGCGCGGCACTGTCGAGATCATGCAATGTCACATCCTCGACGTTGTGGATGACGTTGCCCTTCATCTTCTCGCGCGCCTCGTAGAGATCGCGCGTCAGTTCGGTCTGGCCATAGACGATGACCGACGAGCCGCCGGAATATTTGTGCAGGTCGATGCGGTCCATACCCCTGGGGTGCGAGATGAAGATGCCCTCATGGATCTCGCCCTCGCGGTCCATACGCTCGCCACACTGGGCCTCGCGCATCAGGTCGGCAAAGCCGTGTTCCAGAACGCCGGCGCGGATGCGGCTGAGCACGTATTCGCGGGTGTGCCGCTCGAGCAGCACCGTATCGATGCCCTTGAGGTGCAGAAGCTGCGACAGCAAGAGACCGGACGGTCCGCCGCCGATGATACAAACCTGGGTCTTCATGGACGATTCCTCCGGATGGCGCTCTGTTTGACCGCACTATCGCCCAAAAGACGCGCGGCGGGGAATGGATCGAGCCGACGATATCTTGTACAAATCGAACATGCCGCGCGCTCCGCTCAAACTTTCGACCTTGCCAGCGATCCTGACCTACAACCTGTTCGGCGAGGATCGCGCCCTCCCCGACGTGGTGCACTGCGAGACGATCGCCGCCCGTTCGGTGCTGCACGACTGGCAGTTCCCGCCGCACCGACACGGCCGGCTGCATCAGGTGCTGCTGATCGCCAAGGGCGGCGGCCGCGCCAATATCGAGGGCCGCGAGTTCCGGCTTCGGCCGATGGTCGCCATCAACATGCCGGCCGGACACGTCCACGGCTATCAGTTCACGCGCGGCACCCAAGGCTGGGTGGTGACCATCGCCACGGAGATTCTCGACGAAGCGATCGCGCCGTCGGAAGGCCTGTCGCGTGTGCTGTCGGACGCGGCGCTGCTGCGCGCAACGCCCGCCCTGCGCCGGCTGATGCAGGACATCTTCGCCGAATATGACGGCCGCAACTTTGCGCGCGCCCATGTGCTCAAGGCTCTGTCGGCAGCGCTGCTTGGCCTGGTCGCACGCCAACTCGCCGCGCAGACGGCGCAGGGCACTGTCACGGCCGGCGACCGGCTGGTCGACCGCTTCGAGGCGTTGATCGACGAGCACTTTCGCGAGCACTGGGCGGTGGCGCGCTACGCTGCGGCGCTGAAGATAACGCCAACGCATCTGTCGCGACTGACCCGCGAGGCATTCGGCTGTCCGGCCTCACACCTGATCCGTGACCGGCTGGTGCGCGAGGCGCGCCGTCAACTCGTCTATACCAACATGCCGGTGTCGAAGGTCGCCTACGCGCTCGGCTTCAACGATCCGGCCTATTTCACCCGCACCTTCACGGTGGCGACAGGGCTCGCGCCGAGCGAATTTCGCGAACGGGTGCTGGCGGGGAAGTAATTTGCATCGAAGACGAAAACCAAATCCGTTCGCCCCCGCGAAAGCGGGGGCCCAGAAGCGAAACGGCAATGCCTGGGGTGCGAAGAGCTGGGTCCCCGCTTTCGCGGGGACGAACGGAGACTAGGGTCCGGTGCCCAAGGCTAAAACAGCGTCCGCTGCTTCATCGCCGCCGACAAAGTGCCTTCGTCGAGATAATCGAGTTCGCCGCCGACCGGCACGCCGTGGGCGAGGCGCGTGACCTTCACATTGGCGTCAGCGAGCAGTTCGGTGATGTAGTGCGCCGTGGTCTGGCCATCGACCGTGGCATTGAGCGCGAGGATGACCTCGCTGACTTCCGGCTCATGGGCGCGCTTGACCAAAGCCTCGATCGACAGGTCCTGCGGACCGACACCGTCGAGCGGCGACAAAGTGCCGCCGAGGACATGATAACGGCCGTTGACGGCATGGGCGCGCTCCAGCGCCCACAGATCGGCAACGTCGGCGACGACGACCAGGATCGATCGATCGCGCCGCGTGTCGGTGCACACAGTGCACGGGTCATGGGTATCGATGTTGCCGCAGGTCTTGCAAACGACGATCTTCTCGAGCGCGGTCTGCAGCGCATTGGTGAGCGGCGTCATCACCTGCTCGCGCTTCTTGATCAGGAACAGCGCCGCGCGGCGCGCCGAGCGTGGACCGAGGCCCGGCAGGCGCGCGAGCAACTGAATCAGACGCTCGATTTCAGGTCCGGCAACGGCGGTGGGCATTTCCTACTCCGTCGTGGCCGGGCTTGTCCCGGCCATCCACGTCTTCAATGCGACGCTCAAGACGTGGATGCCCGGCACAAGGCCGGGCATGACGAACGAGAGGTCGTCGCCAGTCATCCTACCCCAACAGCCCCGGCGGCAGCGGCAGACCGCCGGTCATCGCCTTCATCTTCTCGGCGAGCACGGTCTCGGCCTTGCGGCGCGCATCGGCATGCGCGGTGACCAGCAGGTCCTCGACGATTTCCTTCTCGGACGGCTGCAACAGCGAATCGTCGATCTTCACACCCTTGAGCGCGCCCTTCGCGGTCAGCGTGACCTTGACCATGCCGCCGCCAGCCGTGCCTTCCACCTCGATGGTGTCGAGCTCGGCCTGCATCTCCTGCATCTTCGACTGCAGCTGCGCGGCCTGCTTCATCATGCCCATGAAATCGCGCATACTTATTCTCCTTTGCGCATGATCTGATCCGAAAACCGGTGACCCCTTTTCGGGATCATGCGCTAGTCTTCCTCTTCCATGTCCAGCGGCGGCAGGCCACTTTCGTCGAGCGGCGGCTCCTCGCCCTGCTGGGTGATTTCGCCGACCTTGGCGCCGGGAAACTTTTTCAGCACCGCCTGCACCAGCGGATCCTGCATCACTTCCTGACGCAGCTCAGCCTGACGATCATTGGCCTGCTCACGCAAGGTCGGCGCGCCCTGCTCTTTCGAAACTGCGACCATCCAGATGCGGCCGGTCCACGCCGACAGCTTGCGTTGCAACTCATTGCTCAGGCCCTTCGGGGCGCTGGGCAAGAGCGCGATTTCAAGCTTGCCGTCCTCAAAACGAACGAGGCGCACATCGCGTTCCAGCGCCATCTTGGTATTGATGTCGCGCTTGTCGGCGACGAAGGCGATCAGTTCGGCGAATGAATTGATGACGATGGCGGGCTGCGCTTCCGGCAGATCGCGGCGCGCCACCGGATCGCCCGAGGGCATTGCCGCGACCGATGCTTGCGCGCGCGGCGCACCGCGCGGCGCGTCGAAACGCGGCGCGAAACTCTGCGCGGCGGCCGTTACGCCACCGCCGCCGCCATTGCTTCCACCGCGCACGGGCGCGGCGCCCGCGCCGCCGTTCTCGCTCAACGAGCGCACGACCTCGTCCGGAGTCGGCAGGTCGGCGGCATAGGCGATGCGCACCAGCACCATCTCGGCGGCGGCCAAGGGCCGGCCAGAGGCCTGCACTTCGCCGACGCCCTTGAGCAACATCTGCCACGTGCGCGACAGGACGCGCAGTGACAATTGGGTCGCGAAATCGCGGCCGCGCACCCGCTCGGCTTCCGACAGCGAAGCGTCGTCACCGACGCTCGGCACCACTTTCATACGGGTGACGAAATGCGTGAACTCGGCAAGATCGCCGAGCACCACCGCTGGATCGGCGCCGATGTCGTATTGCGCGCGCAATTCGGTAAGCGCGGCGGCAATGTCGCCTTTCATCAAGGCTTCGAAAAGATCGACGATGCGCACGCGATCGGCGAGGCCGAGCATCTGCCGCACGTCCTCGGCGCGCACCGCGCCCGCGGCGTGGGCGATGGCCTGATCGAACAGCGACAGGCTATCGCGCACCGAGCCTTCAGCAGCACGCGCGATCAACGCCAGCGCGCCCGGCTCGGCCTCGATGTTTTCCTTGGCCGCGATACCGGAAAGATGCGCGACCAGCACATCGGCATCGACGCGGCGCAGGTCGAAGCGCTGGCAGCGCGACAACACCGTCACCGGGACTTTACGGATTTCAGTTGTGGCGAAGATGAATTTGACGTGCGGCGGCGGCTCCTCGAGCGTCTTCAGCAGCGCGTTGAACGCCGCCGTCGACAGCATGTGAACTTCGTCGAGGATGTAGACCTTGTAGCGCGCCGACACCGGCGCGTAGCGAGCGGCATCGTTGATCTGGCGCACGTCGTCGACGCCGTTATGCGAGGCGGCGTCCATCTCCAGCACGTCGATGTGGCGGCTGTCGATAATGGCCTGGTCGTGAATGCCCATCGCCGGCATATGGATGGTCGGGCCCTTCACCGAGCCGTCGGGCAATTCGTAGTTCAGGGCGCGGGCGAGAATGCGCGCGGTCGTGGTCTTGCCGACACCGCGCACGCCGGTGAGGATCCAGGCCTGCGGGATGCGCCCGGTCTCGAAGGCATTCGAGACGGTGCGGACCATGGCCTCCTGGCCGATCAGGTCATCGAAACTCGCCGGGCGATATTTGCGCGCGAGAACGCGATAGCCGCCGGCCGGTTCGGCCGGGGCGGAACCGGCACCTGTCGCGCTGTCGAGTTCGTTCATGGGCCTATTCTGGCAAGCCCGGGACGCGGGGGCCACCCGCCCGGGCTTGCCCGAAGGGCACATCCACAAGGCGGCACGTCCAAGGGAAGCTCTAAACCAAGAAAATCTTGGAAAAATGGGTGGGAGGCTGACGAGCGACCCGATCCGTGCTCGTTAGGGCTGCTTCCTTCCGGACCTGACCCGGTTGGCGAGTGGTTCGTCCACCGCCAACCTCCCGGGGCCCTATATCGGGCCATTAGAGGGAGAAAGCAAGCCGAGGAACCGCCATGCCGGACACGTCCTTCTCCCTCCACCCGCAACTCACCGCCGACACGGTTCCCATCGGCGACCTGCCACTCTGCCGGGTATTACTGGCGAACGACGCCAATTATCCTTGGCTGATCCTGGTGCCGCGGCGGCCGAACATCGTCGAACTGATCGACCTTGATCCCGCGGACCGCGCGGTTCTCACGGCCGAAATCGACGCCGTCTCCCGCGCGCTCAAGGCCATCACCGAGTGCGAGAAGCTCAATGTCGCGGCTCTGGGCAATGTCGTGCCGCAGCTTCATGTCCATGTCATCGGCCGACGGCATTCCGATGCCGCCTGGCCGAAGCCGGTCTGGGGCGCGGCACCGGCGACGGCTTACGATCCCGCGATCCGTGACGGTTTCGTGATGGTGCTGCGGCGCGCGTTGGATCTGGCCGGCTGACCGCGGCTCATTGCACTCCCCTGGCCACCATGCGAATTTCCGCGCCGATGTCCCCTCCTCCGATTCTCGCCGCCCTCGGGCCCAAACCCCTCCTCGGCTATACCGACAGCCGCCTTGAGCGCGCGGCCGAACTGCGCATTGATCGCGCGGCGCAGGAGAGGATGACCGCCGACGCGCGCGCCGCCGCTTACGTGGTCGGCGGTGAACTGATCGTGCTGCGCAAGGGCGAGCCGAACCAGCCCTTGTTCACGCTCGATGAAGCGCGCGCGCTCGGTGCCGACGAAGAGATCGTGTTTCTCGGCCATCTTGACGGCGCGCCGCGCTACGGCCGCGGCATGCCGCAAGCCGCCGCCGAGGCATTGAAAACACGCGACGATCTTCTGGTCACCGACCTGCGATCGATCGCCGTGCAAGGCCTGGTCGCGCCCGAGCATCTGCCGCCGATCGCCGAGACCAAGGCGATCCTGCACTGGCACCAGCGGCACCGCTTCTGCTCCAATTGCGGCCAGGCCACCGATGCCGTCGATGCCGGCTGGAAGCGGCTGTGCCCGGCCTGCAAGGCCGAGCACTTCCCGCGCACCGATCCGGTCGTCATCATGCTTATCGTCGATGGCGAACAATGCCTGCTCGGCCGTTCGCCGCGCTTTATCCCCGGCATGTGGTCGTGTCTCGCCGGCTTCATCGAGCCGGGCGAATCGATCGAGGACGCGGTGCGGCGCGAGACCCGCGAGGAAGCGGGCATCCTGTGCGGCCGCATCAAGTATTACCAGTCGCAGCCCTGGCCATTTCCCAGTTCGCTGATGATTGGCACCCATGCCGAAGCGAAAAGCCGCGACATCGTCATCGACACGACGGAACTCGAGGCCGCCCGGTGGTTTACCAAGGAAGAGATAGTTGCGATGCTGACGCGGACCCACCGCGACGGCCTGACCACGCCGCCACCGATGGCGATCGCGCACCACATCATCCGGGCCTGGGTAGAGGACGAAGTCCGGTTTACCTAGTAAAAGGACGAAGTCCGTCTTATTAAAAGCGGACGAAGTCCGTCTTGCCCGAAGAGAGGACGACGTAAGTTTTGACTGGGACCAGCCAACCTGTCCGCATCGTCTGCGCCGGCGGCGCCGTGCAGGACAATGTGATGCGGGTGGAGAAATTTCCCGCGCCCGGCGAGAAGGTCTCGGCGACCGACTTCGTCATCACCAGCGGCGGCCAGGCCGGCAACGCCGCAGTGGCCATGGCGCGGTTAGGGGCGCAAGTCACCTATATCGGCGCCGTCGGCGACGAGACCGATGACGTCGCCAACACCATCCTCAAGACCTTCGCCAAGGAAAACATCGACGTTTCGCATGCCATTCGCGTGCCGGGCGCGCGCTCGGCAGCTTCGCTGATCCTGCTCGACGCCGAAGGCGAGAAGATGATTGCCACCATGCGCCCCACCGGCCTGCACGCCGCGACGCCTGCCGACCCCGACGGCATCGTCGCCAATGCCGATGCCGCCATGCTCGACAACCGTTACAGCAATATCAGCCTGCCGATCTGCCTTGCCGCCAAAAAGCGTGGCATTCCGCGCGTGCTCGACTTCGACAAGCCGACGCCGGCGGACGATCCGCTGTTCCAGGCTTGCTCGCATGTCATCTGCTCGGCCGACGCCATCCGGGAGTCGACCGGCGTCAAGGACCTGCCGGGCGCGTTGAAGAAGCTTGGCGAGAGCTTCGGCGAATTCCTCGCCGTCACCGACGGACCCGATGGCGTCTATTGGCTCGACAGGGACCAAGGCTCGGGCGAAGTCCGGCACATGGATGCGTTCAAGGTGAAGTCGGTCGATACCTTGGGTGCGGGAGACACCTTCCACGGTGCCTTCGCCGTGCATTTCGTCGAAACGCGCGATGTCGTGAAGGCGATGCGTTTTGCCGCCGCGGCGGCCGCGATCAAGTGCACGCGCTTCGGCGGCCTGATGGGCGCCGCGACGCGCGACGAGGTCGATGCGTTCCTCAAGGAACGCGGCTGACGCCGTTCACTTCTTCGACGGACAGGGCGCACCGCAAGGCGCGCAGGCGCCGGCGAAATCTTCCGGCGACACGGCGCGTCCGGTCGACGGGCTCATCAGGTGATTGCCGACAATGGCGAAGATCGCGACCAGCGTCACAACGATGTAAACCTTTCTCATAAGGTCTACTCCCGCGACAGGCCGAAGACCGGCCGCAGGCGGATGCCGACAAGGCTGCCGGCGAGTGCCATCGCGAACCACACCCAGCCGTGCAGCGAGCCCGAAGCAACGCCGCCGACAAAGGCGCCGATGTTGCAGCCGAAGCCGAGGCGCGCGCCCCAGCCCATCAGGATGCCGCCGACCACCGCGGCCAGCAGCGAGCCAAGCGGCGGCCACGGCGTATTGGCGAAACGCTTGGTCGCCGCGGCGGCGGCCATGGCGCCGAAGATCATGCCGAAGTCCGTGAGGCTCGACGTGTCGGACAACACCGATTGCGCCAGCGCATGCTTCGGACCCGGCCACTGCCAGAACGCGGCATTCGAGAAGTCGAAGCCGAGGCCCTGGAAAATCTTGGCGCCCCATACCGTGTAGCCGAAGGTGACGCTCCAGGGATGCCCGCCGGCGAAGAATACGCCGATGCACAGCGCGCCGATAACGATGCCGCCGATGATGTAGTTGCGCGACGGCTTGAAATTGGCGCCGCGCTTTTTGGCGACATAAGCCAAGGCCGCCGCGGCGACCGCGAGGCTCGCCAAAGTCGCGGCGAGCCCGCCCCATGGGCCGAGATAGTTCGCCGCCAGGATCGGATCGATGCCGCCGAGCGCCAGGAAGGACGGCAGCGACAACGAGCCGAGCACGCTGCCGATGACGAAGAAGGCCAGCGTCACCAGCATGCGGCCGGAGCCGCCACCGACGGTGTAGAGCGTGCCGGAGCCGCAGCCATTGCCGAGCTGCATGCCGACGCCGAACACGAAGGCGCCAATAATCAGCGACGGCCCGAGCGGCGCGATGGCGCCGCCATAGCCCGGCCAGAGCGACGCAACGGGCACCACGGCGAGCGCCGCGATGGCAATCACGATGAGACCGCCGATCAGGCCGCCGGCCTCGCCGCGCGTGAGAAAACGCCGCCACGATGCGGCGTAGCTGAACTCCGCCTTGAGGAAGGCAACGCCGAGGCCGAAGCCGCCGAGCAGCAGCACGGCAGAGGCCGGCTGGCCGTCGAGCAGCACGAGCGCGACCAGGATCGCGGTGGCGAGGACGGCGATGGAAACGAAGAGATAGTCGGCACGCGGTGCCGCGGCCGATGGAGCGGAAATGGTTGCTGTGGACATATCTGGCCTTCTCATCGCGAGAGGCGCGCTTTAAAGCGCGCCCCCGCAAATGTCGAGATCGAGCAGTGCGAGTATATCAGGAACCGAGGCCGAGCACTTTCAGCACATCGTCCCACTTGGTGCGCGAGGACGCGATCGGGAGCGTTGCCTTCGCGCTCCATTCGACCATGGAACCGTCGTAAAGGCTGACATCCTTACGGCCAAGCAATTCGTGCAGCACGAACCAGTCGGTCGCGGCCCAGTGGCCGGTGTTGCAATAGGCGATGACGGGCCCTTGCGCCGGCAATTGCGCCGCCAGTGCCGCCAGTTCGGCGTGCGGCTTCAATTTATTCGTGGCGGCATCGTAGAAGCTGGCGCTGTCGAGATTGACCGCACCGGGAATGTGGCCATAGGCCTTGGCGGCAGGCGCCTTTTCCTTGCCGTTGAAGAACGAGGCCGGACGCGCATCGAGCAGCGTGGCGTTCTTCACCGTCTCGGAGGTGGTGACGTCCTCAAGCCGCGACAACAGCTTCTCATTGAGCGTCGCCGAGAAGATCGTCGGCGATGGCTTCTTGATACCCTTTTCGAGCGGCAGGCCGGCCGCCTTCCAGGCAGCGACGCCGCCGTCGAGGATAGAGACGTTGGGGACGCCGACCACCTTGAGCGTCCAGTAGGTGCGCGCGGCGGAACCGAAATCGGTGAAATTGACGCCGGCCGGGACGACAACGACATGTGTCGTCTCGTCGATGCCGATATCACCAACCAGCTTCTCGAGCTCGGCGACGGTCGGCAGCATGAAGGGCACGTCATTGCGCGTGACGCGCCAGCCGGCTTTGTCGTAATCGCTGTGGATCGCACCCGGGATATGCGCTTCCTCGTAAGCCTTGGCGCCGCCACCGTCGATAGCCGAGCGGATATCGAGGACGAGCAGGTTCTTGTCGTCGAGGTGTTGCTTCAGCCACGACACACTGACCAGCGGCTGCGGCTCGGCTGCCGAAGCGGTGAACGTCGCGCCGAGCGACACCAAGGCGCTGAGGCCGGCAGCGAGGAACGGGGCGAAGAATTTTCTCATGGGGCGGTCCATTCAGAACAAGGCGCCCTATCGGCGCCATCACATGCCCCTTGAAATAGAATATTTTTCTATGTAAAGACAGTACCAGCGCTAAAATAAGAAAAATCTTCCGTAAAAGACCCCTCCGAAAGTTGGAAGATTCTTCTTTTGCAAGGAATTAGAGAATGGATGCCATCGACCGCAAGATCCTCGCCGTAGTGCAGGACGACGCTTCCCTGTCAGTTGCCGAAATCGGCCAGCGGGTCGGCTTGTCATCGACGCCGTGCTGGAAACGGCTGCAGCGACTTGAAGCCGATGGGGTCATCACCAAGCGCGTCGCGCTGATCGACCCGGAGAAGATCGGGCTCGGTATCACCGTGTTCGTATCGGTAGAGACCGGTGACCATTCGCAGGAATGGCTCGGCCGTTTCGCCGAGGTCGTCAACGCCATGCCGGAGGTGATGGAGTTCTACCGCATGGCCGGCGACGTCGACTACGTGCTGCGCGTCGTGGTGCCGGACATGCAGAGCTACGACTTATTCTACAAGAAGCTGATCGCCACCGTGCCGCTGAAGAACGTCACTTCGCGCTTCGCCATGGAACGCATCAAGTCGACGACGGCGCTACCCATCGGCGAAAACAAGACTGCCGCGCGTTGACCATCAAGTGCAGGTTTGGCTGCCGTATGTCGGCGCCGTCTGGCGCGGCGTCATATACATCTTGTCGGCCAGATTGAGCGTGCCGGTAATGGTATAACCGACCACCGGTTGATAGGCGTAGCTGGCTTCGGCAAGAATGATCTGCGAGTTGGCGACCTTCAGCGCATCCGGCAGCGTCACGTTTCCTGAGTTGGCAGTGCCATTGCGCGTTGCGCTCCATTTCACCGTCGCATTCTTGTTGGCGTCGATATTGATGCAGGTGATGGTCATCTTCATCTTGTTGACGTCATAGGGCGCGGCGATCGCACCGGTGGCGTCGAAGATATTGATCATGTCGTCGGCCGAGATCGTCGTCACCTGAGACGACAGATTGGCGAGCGCGGCGGCGGCCAGACTCACCTTGCGATCGACGCTGACACCGTCGGAAATCTCGACGCAGCCGAAATAAAGCGCGATCATCACCGGTGCGACCAGGGCGAACTCCACGGCCGAAACGCCGCGTTCGTCGCCGGCGAAGCCTATCCTGCGCCGATCGGATTTTTCCATTGCTCGGGTCAGCATCCGCCCGTTCCTCCGTAAGGCTCAGTGCGGAATACCGACGTCGCCACCAGCAGCCTCTTGTTGCCATCGAGGGTCGCCAGGTTATTTCCGAGCAGCGACACATAGATTGGCCACTGATAATAGACCGCGACCTTGACGATGCAGCCCGGTCCGCCGGGGGTGTAGGTCATATTCGAGGTGTCGAGTTTGCCGTTGGTAACGGGTGACGTGGTGCTGACCGAGCTGAAATTCGTATAGGTCTTCACATCGACATAGACGCCGCCATTGCAGTCGAACAGGCTGGCGACGCGGTTACAGACCTGGGTCTTGAAGTCGGAAGCGCTGTAGCCGCCGGTCTGGGCCTGGCCGGTCAGAATCAGCCGGGCCGCGGAGGCGGTTGCCGCCTCGAGGCTCTGACCGGCGAAAAATACCATGGCGGATTCGATGATCGCGAAAGTGAGCGCCAGAAACGGCGTCGCGATCAGCGCGAATTCGACGGCGGCGGCGCCGTCCTGCTGCTTGATAAAGCGACGGCCGACGCCGCCGCACTTCCCAGCGCCGCAGCGATCGACAACGATGCTCCTGAACCTATTGAACATGACCGTGTCCCCGCCGAAACCGCATCGCCCAACCAAGCTATTTATAGCGAAGTCGCGTTTTTGATTTCTTGCGGGCATTCATGAAAAAGACGGCGATCGCGTTAAGTCCGCGCTAACCGTGAACGGTGCCGGACAGAGCGATCAGCGGTTGCCTGCCGCGCTGCCGCCGCTGCCCGCGCCGCCTATGCGGGCGCCGGATTGTGACAGGATGCTGGTGAAGTACGCCGTTGAATCGCCGAGCGTCAGGCGCTTCTCGCATTCCGGCGCGCAGCTATACGACTCGCGCTCGACCCCTTTGTACACGACGACGAGATCCGATTTGGTCGGGCCGACCACCTGCACCGTGGTATTGAGGACGGTCTTACCGGCACGATTGAGCGCCAGCATGTTGGTGGAGCCGAACCCTTTGCCGGTGAGCACGAGAACGCCGCCGGCCTGAAGCGTCGCGTCGGCGATCAGCGGGTTACCGATGACAATGGTAGCGACATTATCCGGGAGCTTCATGAGGCGGGCCTCGTCGACCGAGACCGAGATCGTCTCCGCGTGCGCCGATGTCAGCGAAGCGACGATCATCAAACCAGCCAGGACGGCCAGCAGCCGCTCAGGACGGGGGAACGCGGCCCACATCGCTCTCTCCAACGCTACGCAACACACTAGACCGCGCGGTTCAAAACACCGGCGGATACGGGCCAGTTGACTTGAAATTGGTGAACGAAGTGCAAAGGCCGATGACGCGCTTGCTCTCAAGAGCAGCTCGCGCCTCGCGCCATGGCGCGCGTAAGGTTCCTCGGCGGCGCGGGAAAATGGAAACATCCGTTCAGCATGTCTCCCAAACGCCTGCGGGGTTCCGCATTCGTAAAAGCGATGCACCAGTCCAATGGTGACAACGGAGCCGCATTCGACGGCGCGCCGGATGCCGGCGCCGTAATCATGAGACAGCGGTTCGGACCGTTCCCAGTATTGAGTTGATGCCGCAATGCAACGCCTCTTCGTATTATTTGCAAATTTATCAAATAAAGCTCTCAAAAGTACCATATAGATGAAAGAGGCAATCCAATATCTATCGTATATATTCGATTTAAGGCTGCTTAACCATAATGTTCATTAAGTTACTACTCATTAACTACACTCAGATTACGGCAGATGTACCTGTGTTTATTCAATCACATTAAGACGACCGCAAGGACCTCACGCGTAGTGTCATCCCACGATCGGAACAGCCGGACGCCAAACCGGCGACCCGATCAGCTCAGACAGCCACGTGGATTAATGGAGCTACAGATGAAGACCCTGTTCGTGCGTTTCATGAAGGACGACTCGGGCGCCACCGCCATCGAGTACGGCCTCATCGCCGCCGGCATTTCCGTCGCGATCATCGCGGTCGTCAACGGCCTCGGCACCAAGCTGAACACCTCGTTCAACAGCATTTCGAGCCAGCTCAAGTAAGCGGGCTCGACGCGTTGCGACGAAGGGCTCCGGTCAAACCCGGAGCCCTTTGTCTTTATTGAACCGCAAACTGAATGCTTTGCGCTAACCGAACTTCAAGCAAACCGGGCTTAACGTTTGTTGGTGGTCCCAGCGGTGCACGATCTGCGGGGCGATTGCCGGACCACGATCGAAGGATAATCCGATGACGGCGCTCGATACGGTCAGGCTCGTTGTATTTCCGGCGCTGATGGCCTTTGCCGCTTCCAGCGACCTCCTGACCATGACGATCTCCAATCGACTGTCGCTTGCGCTCAGCGCAGCGTTCCTGGCCATGGCGTTGTTCACCGGCATGCCGCTGCAGACCATCGGCATGCATGTGCTGGCAGCAGCGGCCGTTCTCGCCGTCGGCTTCGTCTTTTTCGCTCAGGGATGGATCGGCGGCGGCGACGCCAAGCTGGTGGCCGCCACCGCATTGTGGTTCGGCTTCGATCATCTGCTCGACTATATGATCTACGCTTCGATCTTCGGCGGCGCGCTGACGCTCCTCCTGATCCAGTTCCGCAAGCTGCCATTACCGGCGCCACTCGCACGCCAGGGCTGGATCATGCGTCTGCACGAAGCCGGCGCCGGGGTGCCCTATGGCATCGCGCTGGCCGCGGCTGCGTTGATCGTTTACCCGAAGACCGGCTGGATGCCCGGCGGGTTCAACTAACAGCTCGTCGCCGTTTCGATCCGCCGCATGCAGCCGCTCCGGTGCGGAAGAACATTCGCTGTCGCCGGAACTCGCGCGGAAAGTGTTTATTAACTCGACTTACTCACCTCTCCTTAACCATGCCTTGACCTTTAGCTGGTCAAATCCATGCGGGCGACCGCTTCGGCCGCCATGTGGATTTTGACGGCGTCTTGTCGTCGGTATCGGTGAGAGTCAGCGTATGAAAGCCGCGCGCCTTGTTGTCTTGACGGTCGCTATCGCCGCCGGCGGCGTGGCGGCCATGCTGGCTGGCCGCAGCGAAAAGCCGCCTGAGGCGCCGGCGCCCGTCGTCGCCAAACCCGAAACCGTCGACGTCCTCATCGCCAAGAACAATATCGGCATGGGCCAGACCCTCGGCGCCGGTGAAATGAGCTGGCAGGCCTGGCCCAAGGAAGCCGCGACCGGCAACTTCATCCGTAAGAGCGATCGGCCGGGCGCGCTCGAGGACCTGTCGGGTCAGATCGCGCGTTATCCCTTCGTCGCCGGCGAACCGATCCGCGAAGCCAAGCTGGTGAACGCCAAGGGGTCCGGCTTCATGGCCGCGATCCTGCCGCCGGGCATGCGCGCGGTGTCGACCCAAATATCGCCGGAAACGTCGGCCGGCGGCTTCATCCTGCCGAATGACCGCGTCGACGTGCTCCTGACGCGTCGCGATCTCGAGGCCGAGAAGGCCACCGGCGTCGAGTCGCACACCAGCGAAGTTGTGCTCAGCAATATCCGCGTGCTCGCCATCGATCAGAATGTCGAGGAGAAAGGCGGCCAGAAAGTCGTCATGGGCAAGACCGCGACGCTCGAACTTTCGCCCGCGCAGACCGAAACTCTGGCGCTTTCGCAGAAGCGCGGAACCCTGTCGCTGGCGTTACGCAGCATCACCGATGCCGAGAAGACGGATGCACCGGTCGAAGCTCCGCGCAACACCGGCATCAACATCGTCCGCTTCGGCATATCAACCGTGAGCACGCCGCGATGAGCCGCTCCTATGCAAAAGGTCTTGGGGACTTCGGGATGCTGAGACACAAGCCGATGCGCACCGGCCTCATGGCCCTTCTGCTGGCTACCGCGGCGCTGACCGGCCCGGCGCCGCTGCGCGCCGCCGACGGCGCGGGCGTGCCGGTGATCCAGGTGGCGGCGAGCGAAGCAACCTCGCGCTTCATTCCGCTCGGCATCGGCAAGTCGGTCGCCATCGACCTGCCCGCCGACATCAAGGATGTGCTGGTCGCCGACCCGACCATCGCCAATGCGGTGGTGCGGACCTCGCGCCGGGTCTACATGATCGGCGTCAAGATCGGCCAGACCAACATCTTCTTCTTCGACGCCGCCGGCAAGCAGATCGCCGGCTTCGACATCGCGGTGACGCGCGACCTCAACGGCCTGCGCGCCGCGCTCAAGCAGACCATGCCCGAGGCCGATATCCGCATCGAGGGCGTCGGCGAAGGCGTCATGCTGTCGGGCTCGGCCTCGAGCGCCGCTGAATCGCAGCAGGCCTACGACCTCGCTTCACGCCTCGTCGGCGACGGCGCCCGGGTTGTCAACGGCATCACCGTGCGCGGCCGCGACCAGGTCATGCTCAAGGTCACGGTTGCCGAGGTGCGCCGCGACATCATCAAGCAACTCGGCATCGACCTGTCCGGCAGCTTCAACTACGGCAGCGCCGTCGTGGACTTCAACACGCAGAATCCGTTCTCGGCGTCCGGCCAGACGCTGAGCAACACCTCGTTGGGCGCCACCGCCAAGAGCGTCACCGCGACGTTACGCGCCATGGATCGCGCCGGCGTGCTGCGCACGCTTGCCGAACCGAACCTGACCGCCATTTCCGGAGAAACCGCCAGTTTCGTCGCCGGCGGCGAATTCCCGATTCCGTCCGGCCTGTCCTGCGACACCACCAAGTCGCCGCCGACCTGTCAGCCGGAGATCGAATTCAAGAAGTTCGGCGTCGGTCTCGTCTTCACGCCGGTGGTGCTGTCGGAAGGCCGCATCAGCCTCAAGGTCATGACGGAAGTGTCCGATCTGTCTACCGACAACTCGATGACGCTGACCGTGTCGGGGTCGAATTCATCGCTCACTGTGCCATCGATCTCGACCCGCCGCGCTGAAACCACCGTCGAAATCCCGTCGGGCGGCTCGCTGGCGCTGGCCGGCATGATCCAGGAAAAGACCAAGCAGCAGATCAACGGCGTTCCCGGCCTCATGCAGTTGCCGATCCTCGGTACGCTGTTCAAGAGCCGGGACTACGTCAACAACCAGACCGAGCTGGTGGTCATCGTCACGCCTTACGTGGTGCGCGCGGTCGCGCAGAAGCAGTTGTCACGGCCGGATGACGGATTTGCCGACCCGAGCGACCCGTCGACCATATTGCTCGGCAAACTCAACCGTATTTACGGCAATACGAACCAACCGGCCCCAGCCCCGGCCGGTGCTTCCCGGAGCAAATACGGGTTCATCCTCGATTGAGCGGCGGAGACGATGCCATGACGAATTCGCGAGACACTAAGGCTCGGCGCCGCCACGCGATGCTGCGGCTGTTCGCCGCCGCCGCGCTGACCAGCGTGCTCGGGGCCTGCAACCAGACCCAGACGGCCAAGAACGATTACCCGTTCGACTATCGTGATCGCCACCCGATCACGGTGCGCGAAGGTTCACGGCAGGTCGACGTGTTTCTCGGCCGCAATCGAGGCGGCCTGACGCCGGCGCAGCGCGCCGACGTACTGGCCTTTGCCCAGTGGTGGAAGCGCGAAGCCAACAGCGGCATCGTCGTGCTGGTGCCGCGCGGCGGTCCGACCGATCGCGCAGCAGCCGATTCCATGCGCGAGATTCATTCGATTTTCGCGGCGTCCGGCGTGCCGGGCAAAGCCGTCTATGTCCGTCAATACCGCCCGGAGGCGGCGTCGCTGGCCTCGATCAAGATCGAGTACTCCAAGATGGTCGCCGAAGCCGGTCCGTGCGGTCAGTGGCCCGAAGATATCGGGCCGAGCATGGAGAAGGGCTACAATCAAAACCGGCCGTTCTGGAATTTCGGCTGCTCATCACAGCGCAATCTCGCCTCGATGGTCGACAACCCGGCCGATCTCGTGCAGCCGCGCGGCGAACAGCCGGCCTATGCGGCCCGCCGCTCGGTCGCGCTCGACAAGTATCGTAAAGGCGAGAATCCGAGCGGCAGCTATCAGAACTCCTCCAGCGGTTTCGACAGCGGCAAAATCAGCGACATCGGAAAATGATCAAGAACGCCAGTCTCCTTTCGACAGTCCAGGACGACGGCCAGCCGCCGGCGGCGGCATTGCCATCTGACGAACACATCGCGCCGGCGCCGCGCGTTTCTGTGCAAGCCTTCTGCGACACCGTCGAAACGGCGGCCGCCGTGCAGTCGGCCGGGGAAGACCGTCGTCTGGCCAAAGCGCATGTGAAGATACAGATGGGTGGCGCCGCGGCCGCGGTCGAAGCCTATCGGATGTCGCCGACACCGAACGTCATCATCATTGAAGCCGACGGCCGTGGCGACTCCATCTTGGCCCGCCTCGATCAGCTCGCCGAGGTGTGCGACGCCGGCACGCGCGTGATTGTCGTCGGCCGCATCAACGATGTGACGCTCTATCGCGAACTCACCCGCCGCGGTGTCAGCGATTACCTGATCGCGCCGGTCTCGACGCTGGACGTCGTCCGTTCCGTCTGCGGCCTGTTCCATTCTCCGGAAGCCAAACCCGTCGGCCGCATCATCGCCGTTGTCGGCGCCAAAGGCGGCGTCGGTGCCTCCACCGTGGCCCACAATATCGGCTGGGCGATCGCGCGCGACCTCAGCCTTGATAGCGTGGTCACCGACCTCGATCTTGCTTTCGGCACCGCCGGCCTCGATTACAACCAGGACCCCCCGCAGGGTATCGCCGATGCGGTGTTCTCACCGGACCGCATCGACACCGCTTTCGTCGACCGCCTGCTGTCGAAATGCACCGACCACCTCAGCCTGCTGGCAGCGCCGGCGACGCTCGATCGTGTCTATGATTTCGGCGCCGAAGCGTTCGACGCCATTCTCGACTCGATGCGCGCCTCGATCCCCTGCGTCGTCCTCGACGTACCGCACCTGTGGTCCGGCTGGACCCGCCGATTGCTGATCAGCGCCGACGAGATCCTCATCGTCGCCGGCCCCGATCTCGCCAATCTGCGCAATGCCAAGAACATGGTCGATCTGTTGCGCGCGGCGCGGCCGAACGACCATCCGCCGCACTACTGCCTGAATCAGATCGGCGTGCCGAAACGGCCGGAGATCGCGCCGGCCGATTTCGCCAAGGCGCTGGAAGATCAACCACTGACCGTGATTCCCTTCGAGCCGCAATTGTTCGGCACTGCCGCCAATAACGGCCAGATGATCGCGGAAGTCGCGGCCAATCACAAAACGGCTGACCTGTTCCGCCAGATGGCCCAGGTCCTGACCGGTCGCGCCGAAGCCAAGCGCGGCCGCCAAAGTCTGCTCGGCAAATTGCTCAAGCGCGCGGGCTAGTGCCTGCGCGGCTACCACAAGTCTGCTGGAAGTGTTTGGAGTAAGTCGACGTGTTCGGTAAGCGTGGCGCCACCGCCGAAATTCGCAGCCCTGCCCCGGCGATGCAGCCGGCGCCGGCGCAGCATGCGCCTGCCGCACCCACTCCCGCCGCGCCGGCGCCGGCGCCGCCCGTCGATACCGGCCGCACCCCGTTTCCATCAGAGGGGCTTGGCGCACCGCTGGTGCCGGCGCCAACGCCGGAACGTCGGCAGGCGGCCGTCAACATGCCGGCGATCGATTCCCGCCGCTCGGAGGCTTATTACACCACCAAGGGCACGATCTTCGGCGCGCTGATCGAAGCCATCGACCTCGCGCAGCTTGCCCGCCTCGACGCCGAATCCGCGCGCGAGGAAATCCGCGATATCGTCAACGAGATCATCTCGATCAAAAACATTGTGATGTCGATCTCCGAGCAGGAAGAGCTGCTCGACGACATCTGCAACGACGTACTCGGCTTCGGACCGCTCGAGCCCCTGCTTGCGCGCGACGATATCGCCGACATCATGGTGAACGGCTCCGGCACGGTCTACATCGAAGTCAAAGGCAAGATTCAGCGCACCGGCATCCGCTTCCGCGACAACCAGCAGCTCCTGAACATCTGTCAGCGTATCGTCAGCCAGGTCGGTCGCCGCGTCGACGAAGCTTCGCCGATCTGCGACGCGCGCTTGCCCGATGGCTCCCGCGTCAACGCCATCGTACCGCCGCTGGCGATCGACGGCCCCGCGCTGACAATTCGTAAGTTCAAGAAGGACAAGCTGACGCTCGATCAGCTCGTCAAGTTCGGGACCGTCACCGAACAGGGCGCGGAAATTCTGCGGATTCTTGGCCGCTGCCGGGTCAATACGCTGGTGTCCGGCGGCACCGGCTCCGGCAAGACAACGCTGCTCAACTGTCTGACGCAGTTCATCGACTCCGACGAGCGTATCATCACCTGCGAAGACGCCGCCGAACTTCAGTTACAGCAGCCGCACGTGGTGCGCCTGGAAACCCGTCCGCCGAACCTCGAGGGCGAAGGCCAGGTGACCATGCGCGACCTGGTCCGCAACTGTCTGCGTATGCGCCCGGAACGCATCATCGTCGGCGAAGTCCGCGGCTCGGAAGCCTTCGACCTGCTGCAGGCCATGAATACCGGCCATGACGGCTCGATGGGCACGCTGCACGCCAACAACCCGCGCGAAGCCCTGTCGCGACTTGAATCGATGATCACCATGGGCGGCTTCTCGCTGCCGTCGAGGACCATCCGCGAAATGATCGTCGCCTCCGTCGACGTCGTGGTCCAGGCCGCGCGCCTGCGCGACGGTTCACGTCGCATCACCCACATCACCGAAGTGATGGGCCTGGAAGGCGACGTCATCATCACACAGGATCTGTTCCTTTACGACATGGTCGGCGAAGACGCCGACGGCAACATTATCGGCCGCCACCGCTCGACCGGTATCGGCCGGCCGCGCTTCTGGGATCGCGCTCGCTATTACGGCGAGGAGAAGCGTCTCGCTCAGGCACTCGATGCCGCCGAGGACGCTAGCCAAGGGATGCGAGGCTGACCGTGCCGGAAATCAACGCGCTGGCCATCTCCTTCTTAGCCGCCGTCGCCATCGGCGGCGTTGCCTATGTCTTCCTCTATCCGATCCTGTCGGGCGAGAAGAAGGCCGAGCAGCGCGTCGCCAGCGTGGCGCGTGCCGAGCCCATCGCGCGCAAAACGCGCGGGCCGCAGAAGAGCCGGCGCGATACCATCGAGAATACGCTCAAGGAAGTCGAGGAACGCAACCGCAAGCATAAGTCGCCGCCGCTGGCTGTCCGCATCACGCAGGCGGGCCTGAGCTGGTCCAAGCAAACCTTCTTCATCGTCTCCGGCGGCATCGGTGTCGTCATGTTCCTTCTCGGCATGCTCGCCAATGCCGGACCGTTGCCAGCGGTCGGCCTTGGCTTCGCCGGCGCCTTCGGCATTCCGCGCTGGCTTCTGGGCTATCTGAAGAAGCGGCGCGAACAGAAGTTCCTCAACGGTTTCCCGGACGCCGTCGATGTCATCGTGCGCGGCGTCAAAGCCGGCCTGCCCCTGCTCGACTGCATCAGAATGATCACGATTGACGCGCCCGAGCCGGTGCGCTCGGAATTCCGCGCCATCCTCGAGACCCAGGCCATCGGTCTGCCGCTCGGTGAGGCCTGTGGCAAGCTGTACGAACGCATGCCTGTGCCGGAAGCGAATTTCTTCGGCATCGTCATCGCCATCCAGCAGAAGGCCGGCGGCAACCTGTCGGAAGCGCTGGGTAACCTGTCGCGTGTGCTGCGCGACCGCAAGAAGATGAAAGCCAAGATCCAGGCCATGTCGCAGGAGGCGAAGGCCTCTGCCGGCATCATCGGCGCATTGCCGCTCGCTGTGATGACTCTCGTCTGGATTACCAGCCCGTCCTACATCAATCTTCTTTTCACGGAACAGCTCGGCCACATCATGCTCGCCGCTTCGGCGGTGTGGATGGCGATGGGCGTTCTGGTGATGAAGAAGATGATCAATTTCGACTTCTGATGGTTGGACGATGCTCGATCTGATCGCCAGTGCGCTTAACGCCCAGTCCCTGATGGTGATCTTCGCCGCCATCGCCGCGATGGCGACGGTGCTGACCATTGCCATGCCGATCGTCTTCGCCGACCCGCTCGGCAAGCGCATGAAGGCGGTGGCCATCGAGCGCGAGAAGATTCGTGCCCGCGAACGCGAGCGTCTTGCCAAGGAGCATGAGAAGGTCTCGCTGCGGCAGTCGCCGAAGCAATATATCCAGCGGATCGTCGACGGCTTCAACCTCAACAAGTGGTTCGGCCAGGAAGAAGCCCGACTGAAGCTGGTGCAGGCCGGTTACCGCGGCCAGGCGCCTTACGTCACTTTCTTGTTCTTCCGCATGGTGACGCCGATCGCCGCCGCCCTGTTTACGGCTTTCTATCTGTTCGTCGTTACCCACTTCGATCAGCCGGCAACTGTCAAGCTCGGCCTCTGCATCGGCGCGGCCTATCTCGGCATGCACATGCCGCTGATGCTGCTCAAGAACAAGATTCAAAAGCGCCAAATCTCGATCAAGCGCGCCTTTCCCGACACGCTCGATCTTCTCCTGATCTGCGTCGAGTCCGGCATGTCGATCGAAGCGGCACTCAAGAAGGTCAGCGAGGAAATCGGCACCCAGTCGGTCCCGCTGGCCGAAGAACTGACGCTGACGACCGCGGAGCTGTCCTACCTGCCGGATCGCCGCCAGGCCTATGACAACCTGGCCAAGCGCACCGATCTCGAAGGCGTCAAGTCGGTCTGCATGGCGCTGACGCAGGCCGAGAAGTACGGCACGCCGCTCGCCAGCATGCTGCGCGTGATGGCGCAGGAGAACCGCGACATGCGCATGTCGGAAGCTGAGAAGAAGGCCGCCGGTCTGCCGCCCAAGCTCACCGTGCCGATGATCCTGTTCTTCCTGCCGGTGCTGTTCATCGTGATTCTCGGCCCGGCCGTCATCAAGGTGCTGGCGATCAACTAGACCGGGAAGAACAGCGGGGGGGCTAACCGCCGGCGTTCGGCGGTGGCACGTAAGGCCGGCCGCTCTTCTGCTGCTGCGACAGCACCTCACGCAGATTGGCGACATTGGCCGCGGCCTGGTCGGGCGGCAGACCTTCGCCTGCAATCCGCTCGGCTTCGGCGTACTTGCCGCGCAGGCCGAGGACCAGCGCGAGATTCTGCCGAACCTTCGGATCAGCACCGGGCTGCGCCAGCGCACGCCGCAGGGTGATCTCGGCGCGCTTTAGGTCCTTGGTGAGGACGTAGGACAGACCGAGATTCGACAGCACCGACGGTTCGTCCGGCACAATCTTGAGCGCAGCCGAATAGTGCCGCTGCGCCTCGGCATTACGGCCCATCTGATCGAGTACTGCGCCCTGGGCGTTGAGAATGCTCCAGTCCGGATTGTCGGGCGTATGCGCCCGGCTTAGCGCATCGAACGCCTGCTGATAGTTGCCGACCGCCGCCAGGGCCCGGCCATAGGCGCCGAGCAGCGCCATGTTGTTGGGATTACGGATGGCCGCCTGCTCCAGCACCGCGACGGCTTGGGCGCGCTGGTCGGTGGCGCGCAGCGCGCGGGCATAATTTATCGCCGCCTCGGCATTGGAGGGATCAGCCTTGTAGCGCTCGCTCCAGGTCTCCAGTGCATCGCGCCAGTCGCGTTCGGTGACCGGCTCGGCGCCGCGGCCGCCGATCGACCCGGTGATGTCATTTGTGGTCTTGCAGCCGCCGAGGCCGAGCGTCAGCGCGGCCGTCAGCACAGCCGCAGCCAAAAAACGAGCCCGGCGGGGAGGAGCGGCACGCAAGGAGAGGCGCATGGACATCCCGGCTGTGCAAAGGGAAGTTTCCGGCGGCATATCCGAGCAATAAAACGTTAACCCTAACGAGTGGTTAACTGCACGAATTCGGCTAGTCTCGCGTGGACTGCCACGACCGAAGAACCCTCAGAGAGACGACCAGACGATGCACCCTATCTTTGCGGCAACCAACGAGCGCAGCACACCAATCTGGTTCGTTCATTCCGGCAATGCCGAGGCGGTGCTGGCCGGCTTCGGCGAGCGCGAGCGCAATTTCGCCAAGGCCGCCGGCTTCGAAGCCAAGCCGAGCCGGCTGCTATTGATCCCGGCGCAGGACGGCAAGCTCGCCGGTATACTCTTCGGCCTCGAGCGGCCGGGCGATTCGATCGATACGTTCCGCCCCGGCGCGCTGGTTAACCTGCTGCCTGCGGGCACCTATCGCTTCGCCAACGCGCCCCACGACACGCGACTCGCGGCGCTGGCCTTCGCCACTGGTGCCTATCAGTTCACGCGCTATCGCAAGGCCGACGCCCGCAAGGTGAAGCTGGTCCTGCCCAAGGGTGTCGACGGCGACGAGGTCAGCCGCATTGCCGAGGGCGTGGCGCTGGCGCGCGACCTTATCAACACGCCGGCCAACGACCTTGGGCCAGAGGAGCTTGAGGCCGCCGCGCGCAAACTGGCGCAGGAGCACGGCGCCAAAATTCAAGTCACGAGCGGGGACAAACTCGCCAAGGAGTTCCCACTGATCCATGCCGTCGGCATGGGCTCGCCGCGGGCGCCGCGACTGATCGATATCAGCTGGGGCAAGGACAAGGACCCGAAGGTCACCTTGGTCGGCAAGGGCGTGTGCTTCGACACCGGCGGCCTCGACATCAAGCCGTCGAGCGGCATGCTCAACATGAAGAAGGATATGGGCGGCGCGGCGACCGTGCTCGGCCTCGCTCACATGATCATGGCCGGCAAGATGAAGCTGCGCCTGCGCGTCCTCATCCCGGCGGTCGAGAATTCGGTGTCGGGCAGGAGCTTCCGGCCGCGCGACATCTTCAACTCGCGCAAGGGCCTCACCGTCGAGATCGGCAACACCGATGCCGAAGGCCGCCTCATCCTCGCCGATGCCCTGACGCTGGCGAGCGAAGACAGACCGGCGCTGCTCGCCGATTTCGCCACGCTCACCGGCGCGGCGCGCGTTGCCCTCGGCACGCAGTTGCCGGCATTGTTCAGCAATGACGACAAGCTCGCCGCCGACATGGGCAAGGCCGGATTGGCCGAGAACGATCCGGTGTGGCGGCTGCCGCTATGGCAGCCTTACGAGGCACAGCTCGATTCCAAGGTATCGGACATCAACAACGTCGGCAGCGACGGCATGGCCGGCGCTATCACCGCGGCTTTGTTCCTGAAGAAGTTCGTCGACGTGCCGTCGTGGATGCATCTCGACATCTTCGCCTGGACGCCGTCGGCACGGCCCGGACGCCCCGAGGGCGCCGAACTGATGGCGGCACGGGCGCTCTATGCAGTGCTCGTTGAGCGTTATGGCTGAAATCCAACATCCGTTCGTTCCCGCGAAAGCGGGAACCCAATCACTTCTTCTGCCACTCGCTTAATCGCTCCTGGGTCCCCGCTTTCGCGGGGACGAACGGATAGGCAATGCTTGATCCTCGTTTGAACCCCTACCGCCGTGACATCGCTGCCGTGCATCTGCGCGGCCAGGTCGAAGCGGCGCACTTTGTCGAGGGTACGGTCTATGAAGTGGTCGAGCCCATCGCCGATCTGCGCCGCGCGCCAGCGCATGAGGCTGCGCTCGATACCCAGGCGCTGAAAGGCGAGCGCGTCACGGTGTACGAAACCAGCGAGGAAGGCTGGGCCTGGGGCCAGTTGGAGAGCGATGGCTATGTCGGTTATCTGTCGGCCAATGCGCTCGGACCGCTCGGCCCTGAGCCGACGCATCGCGTGAGCGTACCGCGCACTTTTGGCTTTCCCGCAGCCGACATCAAGCTGCCGCCGATGATCGCGCTACCGATGGGTGCCCGGCTCGCCGTGACCCACACGATCGACACCTTCGCCGTCGATAGCTACGGCTGGCATTATCCGCTCGGCCATATCGCGCCGGTCGACGCGACGCATGGCGATTTTGTCGCCATCGCCGAGATGTTCGCGAGCGTGCCCTATCTGTGGGGCGGGAAGTCGTCCCTCGGCATCGACTGCTCCGGCCTCGTGCAACTGTCGCTGCAGACCGCCGGCCAGACCAGCCCGCGCGATTCTTACATGCAGGAGCGGCTACTCGGCTCAGCCGTTACCCTCGCCGACCTGCGGCGCGGTGATCTCGTGTTCTGGAAGGGCCATGTCGCCATCGCCCGCGATGCGCAGACGCTGATCCACGCCAATGCGCATCACATGATGGTTGTGATCGAATCCGCCGCCGAAGCCATCTCCCGCATCAGCGCGGCGGGCAGCGAGATCACGTCGATCAGGCGGCTGTAAACTACCGCGGGCACATCACCGTGCCGCATTTCGCCACAGCGTTGACGGCCGCGGTCAATGCCTTCTTGCCGGGATAGCCGACGATGACGACGCCGCCGAGCACCAGCCCCGGCGTCGCCTGAATGCCGAGCGCATCGCCGACGCGCAGATGCTCCTTCATCACCGTGCCGAACGTATCCTCGTTGGCGATCTTGCGCAGCTCGACGCTTTCCAGACCCAGCGACTGTGCTGCCGCGAAAGCGCGCTTGTCGTCGACGGTACCGCGGCCCTGATAGACCGTGCGGTGAAACTTGTAGGCATTCTCCGAACTCGCCATGCGGTTCACCGCATATTCGACCCGCGCCGCCAGGATCGACGGAATACCGAGCACCGGGAATGGCACCAGAACCAGGCGAAGCATCGGATTGCTCTGCAGCAACTCGTCGATGTCGTCGGAGGCGCGGCGGCAATAAGGGCAATTCAGATCGTAGAATTCGTACAAGGTCACTTTGCCGGCCGGATTGCCGGCGACGACGATGTTCTTGAGATGCTCGATGCGGACAACGAGGTCCTGCGAGACGCTGTGGTTCGCGATAATGTTGCCGTCGTCGGCGATGATCGGAAATTGCGCGGCGTCGTCGGCCCACGCCATCGGCGGCGCGGCGAGCGCGAACAGCAAGGCAACGGTGAAGCCAAGGCGCGGCAGGTTCACGATCAATATCTCCTGGAACGATGCCATGCTCATGCCCGATCCGCGCCCTCAAGTCCGAATCAAGAAAGCGTGAGACGCTCTACGGCACCGGCGCGGGGACGGCCGCCGTTTCGATGCGGAACGCAGCGGCGAATAGCGCGCGGGTGTAATCGCTCTTCGGATTCTTGAACAATTCGGCGGCGGCGCCCTCTTCCACCATCTTGCCGTCGCGCATCACCAGCAGCCGCGAGGCAAGCGCCGCGACCACGCGCAGATCGTGCGAGATGAACATGTAGGTGAGGTCGCGCTTCTTCTGCAGGTCGCGCAACAGGTCGACCATCTGCGCCTGGATCAGCATATCGAGCGCCGACGTCGGCTCGTCGAGGACGATGAAGGTCGGCTCCAGCACCAGCGCACGGGCAATGGCGATGCGCTGGCGCTGGCCGCCGGAGAACTCGTGCGGATACCGGTGGCGCGTCGCCGGATCGAGACCGACGTCTTCCAGCGCAGCGACCACGCGGCGCTCGCGCTCCGCGTCGTCCATGCCCGCGTGATGCACCCACAGCCCTTCCTCGATGATGTCGGACACCGACATCCGTGGGCTGAGCGACCCGTAAGGGTCCTGGAACACGATCTGCATCTGGCGGCGGTGCGGCCGCATCTCCTTGAACCTCAGGCCCTGCAACTGCTCGCCCATGAAGACGATCGGCCCGTCCGACGAGATCAGGCGCAGAATGGCGAGGCCGAGCGTGGTCTTGCCGGACCCGCTCTCGCCGACGACGCCGAGCGTCTCGCCCTTGCGCAGTTCCACTGAAACGCCGTCCACCGCCTTGATGTGGCCGACCACCTTACGCAGCACGCCGCGCTTGATCGGGAACCACACCTTGAGGTCGTCGGTCTTAACCACCACCGGCGCATCCGGCTTCGGCGGCGCCGGATCGGGTTTCGGCTCGGCGGCGAGCAGCGCCTGGGTGTAAGGATGCTGCGGTCTGGTGAACACCTCCTCCACCGGCCCCTGCTCGACAATCTCGCCGCGCTGCATGACGCAGACCCGGTCGGCGAGCTTGCGCACGATGCCGAGGTCGTGGGTGATGAACAGCATCGACATGCCGAGCCGCGTCTGAATGTCCTTTAGCAGCTTCAATATTTGCGCCTGCACGGTGACGTCGAGCGCGGTGGTCGGCTCATCGGCGATCAGCAGGTCCGGCTCGTTCGCCAGCGCCATGGCGATCATGACGCGCTGGCGCTGCCCGCCGGACATCTGGTGCGGATAGCTCTCCAGGCGCCCCTCCGGGTCGGGAATGCCGACCTGGGTCAAAAGCTCGATGATGCGCGACCGCGCCGCCTGCCCGGTCAGGCCCTTGTGCAGGAGCAACACCTCGGCAATCTGCTTCTCGATGGTGTGCAGCGGATTGAGCGAAGTCATCGGCTCCTGGAAGATGATGGTGATGTCGTTGCCGCGGACTTTGCGGATCTCGTGCTCCGGCATCGCCAGCAGTTCCTGGCCCTTGAACGTGATCGTGCCCGAGGGATGGCGCGCCGACGGATAAGGCAGCAGCTTCATCACACTCAGCGCCGTGACCGACTTGCCCGAGCCCGACTCGCCGACCAACGCGACGGTCTCGCCCTTGCCGATCTCGAACGACACACCCTTGACCGCGTGCACTTCGTGCGTGCCGAGGCCGAAGGCGACTGACAGATTATCGACCTTGAGAAGAGGTTCGGTCATACGAAAGTCTTCCGCGGGTCGAAGGCGTCGCGCACCGCCTCGCCGATGAAGATCAACAGCGACAGCATGATGGCGATGGCGAAGAAGCCGGTGAGGCCGAGCCACGGCGCCTGGATATTGGCCTTGCCCTGACTGAGCAATTCGCCGAGCGATGGCGAGCCCGGCGGTAGGCCGAAGCCGAGGAAGTCGAGCGCGGTCAGCGTCATCACCGACGATGACAGGATGAACGGCAGGAAGGTCAGCGTCGCCACCATCGCGTTCGGCAGTAGATGACGGAAGATGATGGTCGCGCTGGTGACGCCGAGGGCGCGCGCCGCCTGGATATATTCGAAATTGCGGCCGCGCAGGAATTCGGCACGCACCAGACCCACCAGCCGCACCCACGAGAACAGCAGCAGTATGCCGAGCAGCACGAAGAAGCCCGGCACCAGCACCGACGAGATGATCAGCAGGAGATATAGTTCCGGAATCGAGGTCCAGATTTCGATGAAGCGCTGCGACAGAAGATCGGTCCAGCCGCCGAAATAACCCTGCACCGCGCCGGCGGCGATGCCGATGATCGACGAGGCAATGGTCAGGCACAGACCGAACAACACCGAGATGCGGAAGCCATAGATCAGGCGCGCCATCACGTCGCGGCCGCCGTCATCGGTGCCGAGCCAGTTGGTTTCCAGCGTGCCGCATGGCGCGAAGTTGTTTTTAACGGCGAATTCGCAGTCCTTCTGCGTCAGCGCCCAGGTCGGCTTCGACGGGAACGGCGACGGCGGTTTCGACACCTGGGTCGAATAGGAGAACCGGATCGGTGGCCAGACGACCACGCCGCCTTCCTTCTTGATGAGGTCCATCAGATAGTCGTCGCGATAGTCGGCCGCCGTGCCGAACAGCAACGGGTCCTTCTCCTTGGCGAAGGCCGTGTCCGGATAGGTGACGACCGCCGGAAAAAACGATTTGCCGTTGACATGAATGAAGATCGGCTTGTCGTTGGCGACGAACTCGGCGAACAGCGAGATCACGAACAGGATCATGAAGATCCACAGCGACCAGTAGCCGCGCCGGTTCTGCTTGAAGTTCTGCCAGCGCCGCCGGTTCAGCGGCGACACTTTGATCCAGGGCCGCGGCGCGGGCTCGGGCCCGGTCGGCGTCACGGTTGCGGCGTTAGCGGTGCGGGCGTCCACGGCTCAGACCTCCCGCGACTCGAAATCGATACGCGGATCGATCCACGTATAGGCGAGATCGGAGACCAGATTCACGACCACGCCGACCAGCGAGAAGATGTAGAGCGTGGCGAACACCACGGGATAGTCGCGGTTGAGCACGCTTTCGAAGCCGAGCAGACCGAGGCCATCGAGCGAGAAGATGGTCTCGATCAGCAGCGAACCGGCGAAGAAGGCGGACACGAAGGCCGACGGAAAGCCCGCCACCACGATCAACATCGCGTTACGAAACACATGGCCGTACAGCACCTGATTGCTGGAGCAGCCCTTGGCGCGGGCGGTGAGCACGTATTGCTTGCGGATTTCGTCGAGGAACGAGTTTTTGGTCAGCAGCGTCATGGTGGCGAAGGCCGACAGCGCCATGGCGATGATCGGCAGCGTCAGGTGCCAGAAATAGTCGATGATCTGCTGGTACCATGGCATCGCCCAGAAATTGTCGGACACCAGCCCGCGCAATGGGAACAAGTTGAAGAACGAGCCGCCCGCGAACAGGATGATGAGCAGGATCGCGAACAGGAAGCCTGGGATAGCGTAGCCGATGATAATGACGGTCGAGGTCCACATGTCAAAGCGCGAGCCGGCCTCGACCGCCTTCTTGATGCCGAGTGGAATCGAGATGAGATAAGTCAGCAGCGTCATCCAGATGCCGAGCGACATCGACACCGGTAGCTTCTCCTTGATCAGCTGCAGCACCGTGACGTCGCGGAAATAGCTCGAGCCGAAGTCGAAGCGGATGTAGTTCCACATCATGATCAGGAAGCGCTCGTGCGCCGGCTTGTCGAAGCCGAACTGCTGCTCCAGCTTCTTGATGAAGGCTGGGTCCATGCCCTGCGCGCCGCGATACTTGGAGGTGACGGCATCGACGCCGGAGCCGCCCTGGGCCATGCCGCGGCTGCCGAAATCGCCGCCGGCCGAGCCGGAGATGCGCGAGGTCGCGCTGGTATCGGAGCCCTGCAGCTTGGCGATGACCTGCTCGACCGGCCCGCCGGGCGCGAACTGCACCACAACGAACGACACCAGCATGATGCCGATCATGGTCGGAATCATGAACAGGATACGGCGGATGATATAGGCGGTCATAGGTTCCTGTTAGCGCAGTATGGCCGATCCGTCACGCACTCACCCCTTCTTCTCCGCCGCCCACCACGTCTCGGGAATGCCGCGGTCATAGCGCGGTTGCCGCGCCGGGCGGCCGAACACGTCCCAATAGGCGATGCGGTGCGACGCCAGATACCATTGCGGCACCCAGTACCGCCCCGCGCGTACGACGCGATCCAGTGCCTTGCAGGCCGCGACCATGTCCTCGCGTGTGGACGCGCCGACGATCTTCTCGACGAGCGTATCGACCGCCGGATCGGCGATGCCGGCCAGATTCTTCGATCCGTTGATCTTCGCGGCATTCGACACGAAATAGCTGCGCAGCGAATCCCCCGGCGTCGACGAGAAGCTCATGCGCTCGACCGTCAGGTCGAAGTCGAACGTATCGACACGGGCGCGGTATTGCACCGGATCGACGACGCGGAGACTCGCCTGAATGCCGAGCAGCTCGAGGTTCTTGATATACGCCAGGTGATGCGGGTTGAAACTCGGCTCTTCGCTGAGAAACTCGATGGTGAAGGGCTGGCCGTTCGGCAGCACGCGCTTGCCGTCCTTGATGACGACGCCGGCGTCGTTGAGCTTGCCGGCCGCGATGCGCAGCACGCGGCGGTCCTGGCCGGAGGCGTCGGACACCGGCGGCACATACGGCACCGCGTAAACCTCGTCCGGCACCTGGCCGCGGAACGGCTCGAGCAACTTCAGCTCGGCCTCGTCCGGCTGTCCCATCGCCATCATCGGCGAATTCTGGAACACCGAGTGCGTCCGCTTGTAGGCGTCGTACATGATGTTCTTGTTGGTGTATTCGAAGTCGAAGGCGTCGATCAGCGCCTCGCGCACGCGGCGATCCTTGAACTTGTCGCGCCGCGTATTGATGAACCAGCCCTGCGCACCGGACGGCGTATCGTCGGGGATGGTGTCGCGCTTGACCTTACCTTCCTTAATCGCCGGGAAATCGTAGCGCGTCGCCCAGAAGCGCGCGGTGAACTCCTCGCGGAACGAGTAGTTGCCGGCCGTGAAGCCAACCATCGCGACATCGCGGTCGCGGTAGTATTCGTAGCGTATGGTGTCGAAGTTATTCTGCCCGACTTCGACCGGCAACTTCGCTCCCCACCAATCCTTGACGCGCGCGTATTCGATCGAGCGCCCGGCGTCGATACGGCTGACCTTGTAGGGTCCGCTGCCGAGAGGAATGTCGAGCGTCGATTCGTCGAACGGCCGTTTGCTGTAATAGGCCCTGGAGAAGATCGGCAGGCCGGCGACGAACAGCGGCACTTCGCGTCCGCGGCCCGGCTTGAAACGGGCAACGACAACGCCGTCGCCATCGGCCTCGGCCTTGTCGAAGTCGTTGAGAAGTTGCGTGATGATCGGGTGGCCTTTTTCCTTGAGCGTGTTCAGCGACCAGACGACGTCATGCGCCGTCAGCGGCGAGCCGTCATGGAAGGTCAGGCCGTCGCGCAAGGTGAAGCGATAGGTCGCGCCGTTGTCGGAAATGCGCACGCTTTTTGCGGCGAGGCCATACATGGCATCCAGTTCGTCGCCGGCCTTCACCATCAAGGTAGCGAAGGTCCAGTCCATACCGTAGACGCCGTCGCCTTTCAAAATATAGGTGTTGAGCGAATTGAAGGTGAGGAACGAACCGTTAAAGGTCCGACGCGAGATGCATTCCGAAAAGGCGCCGCCCTTGGGCGCGTCCGGATTGACGTAAGGGAAGTGCTTGAAGCCCTCTGGCAGCGCCAGATCGCCGAAGGCCGACATGCCGTGTCGTTCGGTGTCGAGATTGATGGGCTGGGCTTGTGCGTAAGACGACCGCGGCATGTAAGCCGCAGCAAAGGCAGCGGTGCCTGCGATAAGAACGCGGCGGCGCGTCAACGTGCTCCCTCCCCCCTTGTGGGGGAGGGTTGGGGTGGGGGGTAGAAGTTTGGAGCCGCTCATCCTTGCCTCAAGCAATTACCCCCACCCGCTCATCGTCGCTGCGCTCCGATGAGCGACCTCCCCACAAGGGGGAGGTGAAGAAGAAAAGCGTCACCGCACGGCCTTTGCCGCCTTGGCTTCGTCCCACCACCAGACGGTGGGAAAGGCCGAGGCGCCGTATTTCGGCATGGTTTCCGGATGGCTGAAGCGGTCCCACCGCGCCGTGCGCTGGAACGGATAGCTCCACTGCGGCACGACGTAGTCGTTCCACAACAGCACGCGATCGAGCGCATGCGTCGCCGCCACCAGTTCTTCGCGGCTCTTGGCGAAGATGACGCGGTCGATCAGTTTGTCGATTGCCGGATTCTTGATGCCGATCTGGTTGCGCGAACCCGGACGGTCGGCGGCCTGCGAGCCCCAGAACTCGCGCTGCTCGTTACCCGGCGACAGCGATTGCCCCCACGACGCGACGATCATGTCGAAATCCCATTGCCGCAGCCGGTTCTGGTACTGCGACACGTCGACCGTGCGGACACTGACCTCGACGCCGATCTTCTCCAGCTCCGCCTTGTAGGGCAGAACGACACGCTCAAAAGTCGGCTGGACAAGAAGGAATTCGACCGACAGGCGTTCACCGGTTTTGACGTTAACCAACTTGGTGTTCTTGATCTCGTAACCGGCCGCGCTGAACAGCTTGAGCGCCGCACCCAGATTCATGCGCTCTGACTGCGGTTTGCTGTAGTCGGGATTGGTGTACGGTTGCGAGAAAAGTTCGGCCGGCACTTGCGAACGCACGCTTTCGAGAATCTCCAGCTCGAGACCCTGCGGCACACCGGAACTGGCCAGCTCGGTGCCGAAGAAATAGCTGTCGATGCGCTTGTACGCACCGTAGAACAACTGCTTGTTCATCTTGTCGAAATCGAACGCATAGTTGAACGCCCGGCGCAATCGGGCATCCTTGAATTTGTCGCGACGGATATTGAAGGCGAAACACTGCATCACGCCGCTGCTGGTCTGCGGAAACTCTTCGCGCACCACCTTCTTCTGCTGCACCGCCGGGAAATCGTAGGCGGTCGCCCAGTCCTTGGCGCTCGACTCGGAACGGAAATCGATCTGGTCACCCTTGAAGGCTTCGAGCGCGACGGTCATGTCACGGAAATATTCGTAACGGATCTGCGCGAAGTTGTTGGTGCCGATATTGACGTTGAGGTCCTTGCCCCAATAGTCGGCGACCTTCTCGTAGACGATGGTGCGGCCCGGCGCGAATTCCTTGACGCGATAGGGTCCCGAACCGAGCGGCGGCTCCAAAGTCGTCGCGGTGATGTCGCGCTTGTTGCCGGACTTGTCCGTCCCTTCCCACCAATGCTTCGGCAGAATGGTGAGCTGGCCAACGATATGCGGCAGTTCGCGGTTCCCCGGCATGTCGAAGGTGAAGGTGATTTCCCGCTCGCCCGTCTTCTCGGCCTTGGTAACGTGGCTGTAATAGGCGGCGAGATCGGGGCGGTTCTCCTTGAGGACGTTGAAGGAGAAAATCACATCGTCGACGGTCACGGGCTTGCCGTCATGCCAGCGCGCTTTGGCATCGAGGCGATAAGTGACCCAGGAGAAATCGTCGGCGTAGCGCACGGCGTCCGCCAGCAGCCCGTATTCGGTCGAGACTTCGTCAAAGGCCGGCGTCATCAAAGTCTCGCTGATGAGGCTGGTGCCCATGGCGATGTTGCCCTTCACCATCGCCACGACTTCGTTGAAGTTATCGAAAGTGCCGAAGCCCGCCATGCGGACAGTGCCGCCCTGCGGCGCGGCCGGATTGACGTACTCGAAATGCTTGAAGCCGGCGGGATATTTCACATCCCCGAACAGCGACAGGCCGTGCTTCCACGGTCTGTCCTGCGCCGTGGCCACAGCCCCAAACGACATCGCGCCGAAGCCTCCGAGCGCCGGTGCGGCGACGGCTGCGGCGGTGGATTGGAGGAGACTGCGTCGGGAAATTTTCATGGGCGGGCCGTCTTGTCGAAAAGTCGTGGGTCCAAACGAGGTTCCGCCGGCTCAGGACGCTATCTTGGCCGACCCTGTCGAGTTCGGTTCCGATTATGTCGGTTTTTCGGTCCCCGGCCAGCGCCGACGGCGCGGAACACCCCGAATGCCCTCAAATCTCCGTGGCCAATCGCCGCAATTACAGGCCCGTAATGAAACGGCCGGGCTTTTGGGGCCCGGCCGTCGAAACGAGGGATTGCGCGAAAGGCTACTTGGCCGCCGCGGCCGGCAAAGGCTGCGGGCTGTCGGACAGCGAGCGCAGATAAGCGATGACATCGGCGCGGACAGTGTCGCGCGAAAGGCCGGCGAAGGTCATGTTGGTGCCCGGGATGGCGCCACGCGGGTTCTTGAGGAACACATTGAGGTCATCGTAGGTCCACTTGCCGCCCTTGGCCTTCATGGCGGCCGAGAAGTTGAAGCCGCCGCGGCCGGTGCCGACTTCGTGGCCGACGATGTCATAGAGGTTCGGACCGACGCGGTTCGGGCCGCCCTTTTCGAAGGTGTGGCAGGAGGCGCATTGCTTGGCGGCGGCTGCACCCTTTTCCACTGAAGCGCTGGCTAGCAGCACGGCGATCGGCTTTTCCGGTTCAGCCGGCGCCGCAGGGCCGCCCTTGCCCTCTTCCTTGACCGCGATGGCGTAGCCCGGCTTGGCCGGCGCCTCCGGGGCAAACAGCGCCGAAGCGCCGATGTTCAGCGACAGCAGGGCCAGACAGGTCGCCAGCACGGCGCCGAGAATCTTGTTCAGTTCGAAAGAGTTCATGGAAAACGGTTCCCGAAGAGGGGATGCGGACCAAACCTGGCGGACAAATAGCCGGTTTGCCGGCCCTGTGGCAACCCGTATAAGCCCGTCCACCCGCTACAATTTGGTGCCCCGGAAGCCATGACTGCGACCATCATCCTCATACCGGCCCGCATGGCCTCAACCCGGCTGCCCGGCAAGCCTTTGGCCGATATCAACGGCCTGCCGATGATCGTCCAGGTGCTGCGGCGAGCCCATGAGGCCCACATTGGCGAGGTCGTGGTGGCGACCGATTCCGAAGCCGTGCAGGCGGCGGTTGAAAAGGCCGGCGGCCGCGCGGTGATGACCGCCACCGACCACGCCTCCGGTTCGGATCGGATCTTCGAAGCGCTGGAGATGGTGGACCCCGAGCACCGGGTGGCCCAGATCGTCAATGTCCAGGGCGACCTGCCGACCATCGCGCCGGGCGATATCCGCGCCGCGCTCGGACCGCTCGCCGACCCGGCCGTGGACATCGCCACGCTGGCCGCCGTCATCCACGATCCGGCCGAACTGACCAACCCCAACGTGGTCAAGGCCAAAGGCGTCACGATCGGCTCCGGCCATATGCGCGCCACGACCTTCACCCGCGCCGACGCCGAGGGCCCCGGCCCGCACTATCACCACATCGGACTTTACGCCTACAAACGCGCGGCGTTGGAGCGTTTCGTCAAGCTGCCGCCTTCGGCCAATGAGCAGCGTGAGCGGCTGGAGCAACTGCGCGCGTTGGATAACGGCATGCGCATCGACATCGCCGTGGTGGGCTCGGTGCCGCTCGGCGTCGACACGCCCGAAGACCTCGAGAAGGCGCGCAGAATGCTGGCCGGTTGACTCGGCTCGCCGCCAGCGCGTACCCCCTCCGCCACACAAGGCAGGAATGACATGGCCACCAAGAAAATCATCTTCCAGGGCGAACTCGGCGCGAATTCAGACATCGCCTGCCGCGAAGCCTATCCCGATTACGAGCCGGTGCCCGCTGCCACGTTCGAGGATTGCTTCACCGCGCTGGAAAGCGGCGATGTCGATCTCGGCATGATCCCGATCGAGAATTCGGTGGCCGGCCGTGTCGCCGACATCCACCACCTGATGCCGACCGCGAAGCTGCACATCATCGGCGAGTGGTTTTTGCCGATCCGCAATCAACTGATGGCGCCGAAGGGTGCAACGCTTGCGACCATCAAGACGGTGCAGAGCCATGTGATGGCGCTCGGCCAGTGCCGCAAGGTCATTCGCGACCTCAAGCTCACGCCGGTGATCGGCGCCGACACGGCCGGATCGGCGCGCGAAATCGCCGAAGCGAATGACATCACCCGCGCCGCCATCGGCTCGCGGCTGGCCGCGGAAATCTACGGCCTGAATATCCTGAAAGAGAACGTCGAGGACGAGTCGAACTCGACGACGCGTTTCGTCGTGCTGTCGCCGGAGAAAAAATGGGCCAAGCCCGGCAACGGCAAGGTCATCACGACTTTCGTCTTCCGGGTGCGCAACCTGCCGGCCGCGCTGTACAAGGCGATGGGCGGTTTTGCCACCAACGGCGTCAACATGACCAAGCTCGAGAGCTACATGGTCGGCGGCAACTTCTTCGCCACGCAGTTCTACGCCGACGTCGAGGGCCACCCCGACGACACCGCGCTGGTTCATGCGCTGGAAGAGCTCGCTTTCTTCTCCAAGGAATTGCGTATCCTCGGCGTCTATCCCGCGCACCCCTATCGCAACACGTTCAAGGAAGACGGCGAGGACTGATCGCAAAGACCAATCACTTGGTCATGCGGTCTTCGGCCTTGAAGTACTTGCGCGCGTGGGCGACGAGCTGTCCGTCGCTCGGATGGTCGACGGTCTCGACCCCGGCGATCAGCTTCTTCAGCGGCGCGTCGTGGCTTTCGATGTGCTTCACCAGTTGATTCTTGGCGTTACCCGGTCCAGTGATGAGCACCGCGCCGGCATCCGCGACGGCCTGCGCCACGGCGTGCAAAAACTCGTGGTCCGCCGGGGCATGGCCCGGTCCGAGTTCGCCGGCCTTATGGTGCAGGTGCTTGGCCGGCTTGTCCGGGTGGATGACCTGCTTGTCGGCGTCGGTCGGGTTGAAATGGAAAACCCGCGCCTCGCGGTGATCGATCCAGACGATGGCGTGATAGTGGCTCATGACAAATCCCTTGGATGAAGAATGCGACCCGTCAGGGCCCTGTTTCGGCTCGGACCATGCCGCGGGCCGGGCCCGAGTGTTTTGATCTAGCGCATGATTGTGGCGACGCCGCGCACCCCTTGATACCAGCCGCGCAACCGGTTGAACTGCGGCGACAGGCAGGCGCTGAACGCCGGCCGTGCGGGAGGGATCATGACGACGACTGACAAGGTGGCCCTGGTCACAGGGGCCGCGCGCGGCATCGGGCTTGCCGCCGCGAAGCGGTTTCTTGCCGAGGGCTACAAGGTCGCGCTGCTCGACATCAATTCCGAGACCTTACACGCCGCCCATGCGGCGCTGGCCCATGAACACGACATCATGGCTATCGAATGCGACGTGGCGCAGCCGGACGCGGTGATGCTGGCCTTCGACGCCGTCGCCCGCCAGTTCGGGCGGCTCGATGCCCTGGTCAACAATGCCGGAATCGCGGTCTTCAAGCCGATCCTCGACGTGACTTATGAAGACTGGTCGCGGGTGATGGCCGTAAACCTCACCGGGCCGTTTTTGTGCGCGCAGGCGGCGGCGCCGATGATGCGCGACGGCGGCGGCGGCGCGATTGTGAATATTACTTCCATCTCGGGCTTGCGAGCGTCAACGCTGCGCACCGCCTACGGCACCAGCAAAGCAGGCCTAGCCCATCTTACCAAGCAGCAGGCGGCGGAATTGGCGCAGTACAATATCCGCGTCAATGCGGTGGCGCCCGGTCCGGTCGACACGGCGATGGCGAAAGCCGTGCATACGCCGGAAATCCGTGCCGACTATCACGACCACATGCCGCTCAACCGCTACGGCCTCGAGGAAGAACTGGCGGAAGCCATCTTCTTCCTGTCGAGCGAACGGGCGAGCTACATCACCGGGCAGATTTTGTGCGTCGATGGCGGGTTTGATTCGACGGGCATTGGATTGCCGACGCTGCGAAAGCAGATGAGGAACAGCTAGTCAGCGCCTTCACCGTTCGCCCCCGCGAAAGCGGGGGCCCATCTTTTCTGGGTTCCCGCTTTCGCGGGAACGAACGGAGGATGTGGCGATGCGCTATTTCTTTGCGTCTTCCCACCACGCCACAAACTGTGGCGACAATTTCCGCAGCCGCTCGATATCAACGCGCCCTGAACGCGTGATGTAGCTCATCGCGAAATCGGCGGGCTTGAGCTTCATGTGCTCGCCGAAATGCTCGTACCAATTGGCGCTATCATTGGCGCCGCCGACCAACTTTTCCAGCACCGGGCGGCGCGCCGCCTCGTAGGCAGCAAAGGCCGCCGGCACATTCGTAGGGTGAGCGGCGAGCGCCTTGTCGAGCGCGATGGCGTCTTCCAGCGCCAGCCGCGTGCCGGAGCCGATAGAGAAATGCGCGGTGTGCAGCGCGTCGCCCAGCAGCACATATTTGCCATGCGACCAGCGTTCGTTATGCACCAGCGGAAACTGTCGCCAGATCGAATTATTGGCGATCAGCGGCTCGCCATCGAGGGTCGCGGCGAAGATCTTCTCGCAGAATGCCTGCGATTGCACCGGGTCCATTCCCGCCAGCCCGGCGCGCGCGAACGCGTCGGCGCCGGTTTCGACGATGAAGGTCGATCGGTCCGGCGCGTAGCGGTAGTGATGCGCGTTGAACGGCCCCCACTCGGTGTCGACGAAGGTCTGCGTCAGCGTCTCGAACACCTGGCCGGTGCCGAACCAGGCGAAACGGTTGGTGAGATGCCCGACCGTGGCGCCGAGTTCGTTCGCGTAGGTGCGGCGCACCAGCGAATTGACGCCATCGGCACCGACGACAACGTCGAATTCGTTGAGCTCATCCAGCGATTTCACCGCGCAGCCATAGATCGCCGTGACATTCACCGACGCGGCGCGCGCCTGCAGCAGCTTCAGCAGTCTGAGCCGTTCGATGGCGGCAAAGCCGATGCCATCGATGACGATGCGCTCGGCGGGATGGTTGAGCGTCATGTCGCGCCAGGATTCCATCGCCGGCACGACGGCGGCATAGGTCTCCTCGTCGTCCTCGCGCAGGAATTCGAGGGCACGGTCGGAGAACACCACCCCGAAGCCGAAGGTTGCGTCGGCCGGGTTCTGCTCGATCACCGTGACGTCCGCGTTGGGCACGCGGCGCTTGATCAGGAAGGACAGGTACAGGCCGGCGGGGCCGGCGCCGAGGATGGCGATGCGCATGCGCCAAGTGTGTCACAGCGCGGGGGTAAGAGGCAGGGAAACATAGTTCGGCACTTGTCGTCCCCGCGAAGGCGGGGACCCATACGTCGTGATCTATCGATAGGCTGCGGAGTATGGGTCCCGGGTCTCCCTTCGGTCGCCCGGGACGACAATCACTCAAATCGTCTGATTATACTCGCCAACCTCGGGGTGCTTGCGCAGCACACCGTCGACCGCCTTGAACATCTCGCGCATGCGAGATTCGGAGACCGGGCTTTCGACCACGACCACCAACTCCGGCTTATTCGATGAGGCGCGCACCAGCCCCCAGGTGCCGTCGGCCACGGTGACGCGCACGCCGTTGACGGTGACCAGATCGCGGATCGGCTCGCCGGCAAAACGTATGCCGTCCTTCTTCAGTTCCTCGAAGTGCTTCACCACGGCGTCGACGATGCCGTACTTCTTCTCGTCGTCGCAGTGCGGCGCCATGGTCGGCGAACCCCAGGTTTTGGGCAGCGCCTTGCGCAGGTCGGCCATGGTCTTGTCCGGGTTACGGTCGAGCATGTCGCAGACCGCCAGCGCGAAGATCATGCCGTCGTCATAGCCACGGCCGAACGGCTTGTTGAAGAAGAAATGGCCCGACTTCTCGAAGCCGGCAATGGCGCCGAGCTCGTTGACGCGGCGCTTGATGTAAGAATGGCCGGTCTTCCAGTAATCCACCTTGACGCCATTGGCCTTCAACACCGGATCGGTGAGAAACAAGCCGGTCGATTTGACGTCGACGACGAAGGTCGCATTCTTGTGCAACGCCGACATGTCGCGCGCCAGCATGACGCCGACCTTGTCGGCGAAAATTTCCTCGCCCTCGTTGTCGACGACACCGCAACGATCGCCGTCGCCGTCGAAGCCGAGCGCGACGTCGGCCTTGTTCATGAGCACCGCATCACGCATGGCGTGCAGCATCTTCATGTCTTCGGTGTTCGGATTGTAACGCGGGAAGGTGTAGTCGAGATCGCAGTCGAGCGGCACCACCTCGCAACCGATGGCTTCAAGAATGCGCGGCGCAAACGCGCCGGCGGTGCCGTTGCCGCAGGCCGCGACGACCTTGAGCTTGCGCTTGATCTTCGGCCGCTTGGTGAGATCGGCGATGTAGCGCTCGGGGAAGTTCTCGACGAAATGATACGAGCCGTTGCCGGAGAGATTGAACTTCGCCTCGAGCACGATCTCCTTCAGCCGTGTCATTTCCTTCGGCCCGAAGGTCAGCGGCCGGTTGGCGCCCATCTTCACGCCGGTCCAGCCATTGTCGTTGTGCGAGGCCGTGACCATGGCGACGCACGGCACGTCCAAGTCGAACTGGGCAAAATAGGCCATCGGCGTCATGCACAGGCCGATGTCGTGCACCTTGCAGCCGGCCGCCAGCAGGCCGGAGATCAGCGCCATCTTCACCGAGGCCGAATAGCCGCGGAAGTCGTGGCCGGTGACGATCTCCGGCTTGACGCCCATTTCCTTGATCAGCGTGCCGAGGCCCATGCCGAGGGCCTGCACGCCCATCAAGTTGATTTCCTTCTCCAGGAGCCAGCGCGCGTCGTATTCGCGGAAGCCGGTCGGCTTCACCAGCGGCGAGGACTCATAGGCATAAGTATTCGGCTGCAGCGCAGGCTTGGGGGTCGGATACATCAATTCCTCGAAGGGGATAGCTGGGAAATCGGGGAGGACAATAAGGCCGCGAAATTGCCAGTTGCTTACTGTAACGCTTAGGCCCGGCAAATTGCTCCGCAAAAGCCGCCCGAATAAAGGCAGATATTGGTTGTTTGCGACATTCGTATGCCGCGCCGGCGGTACCTTCAGGTCTCCCGCAGCTTAAGTCCCACGGGGCTTGGCCCGGCGGGTCGGCAATGCCGAGGCTGGATCGTCCGGCCAGGGGTGACGCGGGTAACGGCCGCGCATCTCCGTGCGGACATCGGCATAGGAGCCGCGCCAGAAGCCCGGCAGGTCGCGGGTGATCTGCACCGGTTTATGACCGGGGGACAGGAGTTCGATCACCAGCGGTATCCGACCGCCGGCGATCGCGGGATGCTTCGACAGGCCGAACAATTCCTGCAGGCGGATGGAAATAGTGGGCCCCTGCTCGGCCTCGTAATCGATGGCGGCATTGGTGCCAGTCGGCGCGGTGAAATGCGTCGGCGCTTCGTCGTCGAGACGGCGGCGCAAATTCCACGGCACAAGATTGCTCACGGCGTCGAATAATTCGCCGGCCGATATTTGGCCGCGCGCGGTCTTGTCCATGAGCACCGGCTCGAGCCACTCGGTCGCGGTGGCGGCGAGCCCCTCGTCGGACATGTCCGGCCACTCGTTGCCTTCGGCTTTGCGGAGAAATTCAACGCGGGTGCGCAATTGCAGCGCCGCCTTGCTCCAATCGAGTTTGCCGAGACCCTGCGCAATCAGGCCCTGCGCGAGGATGTGCGCCGTGTCGGCGTCGGGCGTCACCTGCTTGATCTGCTCGGCGAGCACGATCGACCCGAGCCGCCGCGTGCGCCGCGCGCGCAGCGAGGCGGAGGCATTGTCGAAGGTCACGGCGTCGCGATCCTCGATCCTGTCGGCGAAGCTCGCTTCGATCTCCTCCAGCGAAATCGGCGCAGCCAGCACAATGCGGCTGGCATTGGCGGCGCCTGTGAGTTCGGCGACGACAATGAACGACTCGCGCGCCAGCGACGATGCGGCATCGACCTGCCCGCCACGGCCATTGGCCAGCAGGAAAGCGCCGCCACTACCGCGGTTCTTCGCGACGCGGTCGGGATAAGCGAGCGAGAGGATGGCGCCGACCGACGTCTCGCCGCCGCCATTGCCGGTAGCCCAGCGCCTCGCCATCGCCCGCGCATCCTCGGCGCGCCGCGAGCGATCACGGCGGAATTGATCGAGCCGATGCGTGAGGTCCACATCGTCGCCGCCGAGGCCGCGCTCGGTGAGGACGGCCGCGATATTCGCCGCCATGTCACCCGCGCCCGCTTCGCCGGCGTCCACCACCATGCGCGCGAGCCGCGGCGGCAAGGGCAGCGCCCGCAGCTTGCGGCCTTCCTCGGTGATGCGGCCCTGCGCGTCGAGCGCGCCGAGCTCGGCAAGCAACGCCTTCGCCTCTTTCATCGCAGCGGCAGGCGGCGCATCGAGGAAGGCGAGCCCGGCAGCATCGCTCGCGCCCCATTGCGCCAGATCGAGCACGAAGCTCGACAGATCGGCCGACAGAATCTCCGGCCGCGTATAGGCATCGAACGAGCCGGTCTGCGGCTCGTCCCACAGCCGGTAGCAGACCCCTGGCTCGGTGCGGCCGGCGCGGCCGCGGCGCTGGTCGGCGGCGGCGCGGGACACGCGTACCGTCTCGAGCCTCGTGAGGCCGACATCGGGCTCATAGCGCGGCACCCGCGCCAGACCGCTATCGATGACGACGCGCACGCCTTCGATGGTCAGCGAGGTCTCGGCGATGGAGGTCGCCAGCACCACCTTGCGCTTGCCTTTGGGCGCCGGTGAAATGGCGCGGTCCTGGTCGCGCGCCTCCAGCGCGCCATAGAGCGCGACGATATCGACATCGCCGTCGCGCACCTCCTCCCTGAGCATCGTCTCGGTGCGGCGGATTTCGCCGGCGCCGGGCAAGAACACGAGCAGCGATCCCGTATCGGCGCGCAAAGCGCGCCTGACCGCATCGGCCACTTGCAGCTCGATGCGCTCGCGCGGATCGCGACCGAGATAGCGCGTCTCCACCGGAAAGGCGCGGCCTTCGCTCTCGACGATGGGCGCGTCGCCGATCAGCGCCGCGACGCGCGCGCCGTCGAGCGTCGCCGACATCACCAGAACTTTCAAATCGTCGCGCAAGCCCTGCTGCACATCCCTTGCAAGGGCGAGACCGAGATCGGCGTCGAGCGAACGTTCATGGAATTCGTCGAACAGCACGGCGGCGATGCCGTCAAGCGAGGGATCGTCGAGCACCAGCCGCGTGAAAACACCCTCGGTGACGACCTCGATCCGCGTCTTCTTCGAAATCTTGGAGCCGAAGCGCACGCGCAGGCCGACGGTTTCTCCGACCTGCTCACCCAAGGTCGCAGCCATACGCGCCGCCGCGGCGCGGGCGGCGAGCCGGCGCGGCTCCAGCAGCAGAATCTTCTTGTCCTTCGCCCAGGCTTCGTCGAGCAGCACCAGCGGCACGCGCGTGGTCTTGCCGGCGCCGGGCGGCGCCACCAGCACGGCCGCCTCGCGCCCGCGCAAGGCCTCGGTCAGGCGCGGCAGCGCTTCGTCGATGGGAAGCGGTGAAGAGAATGTTCGCATGGACACCCAGTCGTCATCATCCGTGAAAGCGGATGATCCAGTATTCGCAGGCGTCACTTATACGGCGAAACCGGGGCTACTGGCTCCCCCGCTTGCGCGGGGGATGACGGCTTGTGGATTTGGCGCAGGCGGCGGTCACTTCTTCCCCCGCCCGACACCCTCATAGGCAAAGCCATGCCGGGCGAGTTCGTCGGGGCGGTAGATGTTGCGCAGGTCGACGAGGACGGGCTTGGCCATCACACCCTTGAGCCGGGCGAAATCGAGCGCGCGGAATTGCTCCCACTCGGTAACGATCACGAGCGCCGAAGCGCCCTGCGCGCAGTCATAGGGATCGTTGCAGAAGGCCACGTTCTTGAGATACTCGCGCGACTGCTCCATGCCGACCGGATCGTAGGCGCGCACGCTCGCGCCCATGTCCTGAAGCGCGGCGATCAGCGGAATCGACGGCGCCTCGCGCATGTCGTCGGTGTTCGGCTTGAATGTCAGGCCCAGCACGGCGACGGTCTTGCCACGAATGTCGCCGTTCAGGGCATGCGAGACCTTGCGTGCCATAGCCCGCTTGCGATTGTCGTTCACCGCCACCACGGCCTCGACGATGCGCAGCGGCGAGTCATGATCGAGCCCGGTCTTCAGCAGCGCCAAAGTATCCTTCGGAAAGCATGAACCGCCATAGCCCGGCCCGGCGTGGAGAAATTTTGAGCCGATGCGGTTGTCGAGACCGATGCCGCGCGCGATCTCCTGCACGTCGGCACCGGCCTTTTCGGCAAGGTCGGCAATCTCGTTGATGAAAGTGATCTTGGTGGCCAGAAATGCATTGGCCGCGTATTTGATCAGCTCGGCGGTGCGCCGTCCGGTGAACATCACCGGCGAGCGGTTGAGATAAAGCGGCCGATAGAGTTCGGTCATCACCGCCCGCGCGCGCTCGTCGTCCGTGCCGACGACAATGCGGTCGGGATGCTTGAAGTCCTGGATGGCCGCGCCCTCGCGCAGGAATTCCGGATTCGACACCACCGCCACATCGGCGGCATCGCCCCCCTGATTTTGCCGCGCCTCGCGAATGATGCGCTCAACCTCGTCGCCGGTGCCGACCGGCACCGTCGATTTGGTGACGACCACCGTGAAGCCGTCGACCGCGGCGGCGATCTCCTTCGCGGCATCGTAAACGAACGTTAAATCGGCATGGCCGTCACCGCGGCGCGACGGCGTACCGACGGCGATGAACACCGCGTCCGCCTGTTTGACAGCGGCGGCGAGGTCCATCGTAAATTTGAGCCGCCCCGCCTTCACATTGGCGTTCACCAACTCGGTCAGACCCGGCTCATAGATCGGCACTTTCCCGCCATTCAAGGCGTCAATCTTGGTCTTATCCATATCGACGCAGGTCACTTCGTGACCGAAGTCTGCAAAGCAGGCCCCTGACACGAGACCAACATAGCCGGAACCGATCATCGCAACGCGCATGTCTTAACCACACCCATCAGGCCGCCGTTGGTTAATCAAATGATATCGTGGCCACCCGCGGTGTCTAGCAGAGCACTTCCACGATTGCGAGTTGCCTCAAACCGGCCGCATTTTATTCATGCGCGTAAAGGGGAATGAAACCGTGCGCTGTCATAAGGCGATCATGAACAGGACGGATAAAATGCAGCACGAATTGCAAAATGGCATCCACGATGGGCGCGTCGACTGGGTCGACTACGCCAAAGGCTTCTGCATCATCTTCGTCGTGATGATGCATTCGACGCTCGGCGTCGAAGCCGCGACCGGCCAGGAGGGCTGGTTGCATCACGTCGTGGAATTCGCGCGGCCGTTCCGCATGCCGGACTTCTTCCTGATCTCGGGCCTGTTCCTCGCCAAGGTCATCGACCGCGACTGGCGCACCTATATCGACCGCAAGGTCGTTCACTTCTTCTATTTCTATCTGCTGTGGACCGCGATCCAGTTCGCCTTCAAGGCGCCGGGCTTCATCGCCGAACAGGGTGTCATGGGCGTGGTGCACGCCTATCTGATGTCCTTCATCGAACCCTTCGGCACTTTGTGGTTCATCTATCTGCTGCCGATCTTCTTCATCATCGTGAAGCTGACCAAGCGTGTGCCCTGGCCGGCGATCTGGCTGATCGGTGCGGCGCTGGAAATCTCGCAGATCCATACCGGCTGGATGGTGCCGGACGAGTTCGCCTCGCGTTTCGTCTATTTCTACACCGGCTATGTCGCCGCCCGTTACGTCTTCGAGATCGCCGCGCGCGCGCAGGCCGCGCCGGCGCTGGCCATGGCCGGCCTGGTGATCTGGGGTATCGGCAACGGCCTTCTGGTGAAAGCCGGCGTCGCATCGCTGCCATTCTATTCGCTGGCGCTCGGCCTCATCGGCGCGGTCGCTGTGGTCACCATCTCGGCGCTGCTGGCGCAGCACGATGTGTTCAAGCCGCTGCGCTACTGCGGCCGCAACTCGATCGTGATCTATCTCGCCTTCTTCCTGCCGATGGCCGCGACCCGCACCGTGCTGCTCAAGACCGGCATCGTCACGGACATCGGCACCGAGTCGGTGATCGTGACCGCCGCCGGCGTGATCGGCGCCCTGGCGATCTACTGGGCGGTACGCTGGACACCGCTGAAGTTCCTGTTCGAACGGCCGGCCATGTTCTGGCTGGTTCCGGACAAGAAAAAGCAGGAACCGCGCCTGGCCATGCAGCCGGCGGAGTAATCCATCACTGTCATGCCCCGCGAAGGCGGGGCATCCAGTAATCTCCGGCGCATGTCTTCTTCCGCAGGGCTTGTGGATACTGGATCGCCCGCCTACGCGGGCGATGACGACAACGATTGATAATCGCGCTCCGGCGGCCCACATTCGGGCCATGCCGACATCCAAGACATCAAAATCCGCCCCGAAATCTGCCGCCAAACCGAAGGCGGCGGCCAAAGCCGACGCCGCGCCGACAAGCCCGGCCGCACGGCCGCTGAAAAAGGGCGACCACGTTTTCCTGGTCGACGGTTCGGGCTACATTTTCCGCGCCTATCACGCGCTGCCGCCCCTGACCCGCAAGTCCGACGGCCTGCAGGTCAATGCCGTGCTCGGCTTCTGCAACATGCTGTGGAAGCTGCTGGCCGAAATGCCGGCCGACAACAAGCCGACGCATCTCGCCGTCATCTTCGACAAATCCGAGAAGACCTTCCGCACCGATTTCTATCCCGACTACAAGGCGCACCGCCCGGAAGCGCCGGAAGACCTGCGGCCGCAATTCCCGCTGATCCGCGACGCTGTGCGCGCTTTCGAGATTCCCTGCCTCGAACAGGCCGGCTACGAGGCCGACGACCTGATCGCCACCTATGCGCGGCTCGCCTGCGAGGCCGGCGCAACCACCACCATCGTCTCCTCCGACAAGGATCTGATGCAGCTCGTCGGCAATGGCGTGACGATGTACGACACGATGAAGGACAAGCGCATCGGCGTGGCCGAGGTGATCGAGAAATTCGGCGTGCCGCCGGAAAAGGTGATCGAGGCGCAGGCGCTGATCGGCGACACCTCCGACAACGTGCCGGGCGTTCCCGGCATCGGCCCGAAAACCGCCGCCGAACTGATCGGCCAGTATGGCGACCTCGAAACGCTGCTGGCGCGCGCTTCTGAGATCAAGCAGGCCAAGCGCCGCGAGAACATCATCCAGTTCGCCGAGCAGGCGCGCATTTCCAAGCGGCTGGTTACGCTCGACCAGAATGTTCCGCTCGACACCGATGTCGCCGAACTCGCCGTGCACGAGCCGGACTACAAGAACCTTATCGCTTTTCTCAAGGCGATGGAGTTCTCCACCATCACCCGCCGTATCGCCGAGAAGACGGGCATTGATGCCTCGAAGATCGAGGCTGACGGCAAGCTCTCTTCCATCCCTCCCCGGAACGGGGAGGGTGGCGCCGCGCCAGCGGCGCCGGGTGGGGACTTGTTCGACACGCCCCCCACCCGGCCGCCTGCGGCGGCCACCCTCCCCCCTGCGGTGGGAGGGATAAGCGAGCAAACCCCCATTTTCCTCGCTGCCCGCCGTCTCGAGCGGCTGCGCAACGCGACCTTCGACATGGGCAAGTACCACGTCATCGACTCGGTCGATGCGCTCAAGGCGCTGATCGTGCGCGCCCTCGACACCGGCACGCTGGCCATCAAGACCGAGACCAGCGCTCTCGATCCGTTGCAGGCCTCGCTCTGCGGCCTTGCCTTCGCCGTCGCACCCAATGAGGCGTTCTATCTGCCGCTCGGCCATCGCGATGCCGGCGAAGGCGACCAGTCCGGCCTGTTCGCCGCCAAGCTCAGCGACGGCCAGATTCCCGAACGCACCGCGCTCGATATCCTCAAGCCGCTGCTGGAAGACAACTGCGTCACCAAGATCGGCCATGACATCAAGCGCGACCGGCTGGTGCTCGGCGCCCGCGGTATTGATCTCGGCGTCACCGACGACGTGATGCTAATCTCCTACGTGCTCGATGCCGGCAAGGGCGGACACGATACGGCAGCGCTCGGTAGCCGCTATCTCGACCGCATGCCGTCGCGCTTCAACGAGGCCAAGAACAAGGAGAAAGCCCTGTTCACGCCGGAGGCGACGCCGATCGGCCGCATAGCGACCTACGCCGCCGAGGACGCCGACATCATCCTGCGCCTGTGGCATGGCCTCAAGCCGCGCATGGCCGCCGAACACGTCACCGCCGTCTATGAGACCTTGGAGCGGCAGATGCCGGCCGTGCTCGGCCGCATGGAAAGCCGCGGCATTTCCATCGACCGCGCGGTGCTGGCAAAACTGTCCAACGACTTCGGCAAGAAGCAGGCCGCGCTCGAGGAAGAAATCAACAAGATCGCCGGCACGCCGGTGAACCCCGGCTCGCCCAAGCAGCTCGGCGACATCCTGTTCGGCCAGCTCGGCCTGCCCGGCGGCTCTAAGACCAAGACCGGCCAGTGGTCGACCACCGCGCGCGAACTCGAAGAACTCGCCGAGCAGGGCCACAAGCTGCCGCAGGTCATTCTCGACTGGCGCCAGGTGTCCAAGCTGCGCTCGACCTACACCGAGGCGCTGCCGAACTACGTCAATCCGAACACCGGCCGCGTGCACACTTCATATGCGCTCGCCGCCACCTCGACCGGACGCCTGTCATCGTCCGAGCCGAATTTGCAGAACATCCCGATCCGCACCGAGGAAGGCCGCAAGATCCGCAAGGCCTTCGTCGCCGCGCCGGGCATGAAACTGGTGTCGGCCGACTACTCTCAAATCGAACTCCGCCTGCTCGCCGAGGTCGCCAACGTGCCGACGTTGCGGCAGGCCTTCAAGGACGGCATCGATATTCATGCGATGACGGCATCGGAAATGTTCGGCGTGCCGGTGAAAGACATGCCCGGCGAAGTGCGCCGCCGGGCGAAGGCCATCAACTTCGGCATCATCTACGGCATCTCGGCGTTCGGCTTGGCCAACCAGCTTGGCATCGAGCGCAGCGAAGCCGGCGAGTACATCAAGAAGTATTTCGAACGCTTCCCCGGCATCCGCGACTATATGGATGAGACCAAAGAGTACTGCCGCATCCACGGCTATGTGCTCACTTTGTTCGGCCGCAAGTGCCACTACCCGGACATCAAGGCATCGAACCCGTCGCTGCGCGCCTTCAACGAGCGCGCCGCCATCAATGCGCGCTTGCAGGGGTCGGCCGCCGACATCATCCGCCGCGCCATGATGCGCATGGAGGGCGAACTCGCTTTGGCCAAGCTCAACGCCAAGATGCTGCTGCAGGTGCACGACGAACTGATCTTCGAGGTGCCCGAGAAGGAAGTCGCCGACACGCTGCCGATCATCAAGGACGTCATGGAGAGCGCGCCGCATCCGGCGGTAGCGATGAACGTGCCGTTGCAGGTCGAGGCGCGCGCGGCGGACAACTGGGACGAGGCGCATTGATGCCCAACGGAGCGACGCTGATTGCTTTCGCCGCCGTCGCGCTGGCCATGGTGCTGACGCCCGGGCCGAACATGATCTACCTGATCTCGCGCTCGATCACGCAGGGCGCGGGGGCGGGGCTGGTGTCGCTGGCCGGCGTCGCGCTCGGCTTCGTCTTCTACATGCTGTGCGCCGCCTTCGGCATCACCGCGCTGATCTTTGCCGTGCCCTATGCCTATGACGCGCTGCGCCTGGCCGGCGCGGCCTATCTCGCGTGGCTCGCGTGGCAGGCGCTGAAGCCGGGCGGTAAATCGCCGTTCCAGGTGCACAAGCTGCCGGTCGACAGCCCACGGCGGCTGTTCCTCATGGGCTTCCTCACCAATCTGCTCAATCCGAAGATCGCGATGCTCTATCTTGCGCTGCTGCCGCAGTTCATCGACCCGGCGCAGAGCGTGCTGACGCAGTCGATCGTGCTCGGCGCAGTGCAGATCGCGGTCAGCGTCACCGTCAATTCCATGATCGCCATCGCCGCCGGATCGATCGCCACCTTCCTCGCCGCGCGGCCGCTCTGGCTGCTGGCGCAGCGCTGGCTGATGGGTACCGTGCTCGGCGCGCTCGCGGTGCGCATGGTGCTGGAAGAGCGGCGGTAGAGCGTTTTCGAGCGAAGTGGAAACCGGTTCGCGTGAAGAAAACGCGTCAAAACGAACCGCTCACATATCGCGCAGGAAGGCCTGAAACGCCGCATTGCCGTCGAGCGCATCGCCGCCGGCCTGCGTCAGCGTATCGATGCTTTCGGCCGGCAGCGTGAAGCTCGTCGGCACGGCATTGAGCACCTTGGCGCGTTCCGGCCCCAGTTGGTCGAACGAAATGCGCGCGATGGTGAATTTGAGGTCGCGGCAATTCCACGACCCGCTCTTGCCGCGCAGGCGCGCGGCCTCGCCCGCGTTAAGTCCGCAGCGCCACTTCACGATCGACTCGCGCCAGGCCTTCATCGTCTCTTCAAATGCGGTGTAGCTCGCCCGCGCATTCGAATCGACCAGCACATCGACGACGGCACCGACCAGTTCCTTACCAGACGGCCCTTCGAGTGTCGTCGACCAGTCGCCTTTCGGCCCCTGCCCGGCATCGACGACGAGAAACATCATACGACGCAGATTGATCGCCTCATCCGGACGCAGCGGGCCGTAAGGCGTCGATTGCCCGGCCCGCATGATGGTGATGCCCGACAATCCGTAATTGTCGATCAGCCCGCCGTCGAACAGCTTGACGTATTTGACCCGCCCGCTGCGGATGTCGGTCATGGCGCGGGCATAGGCCTGCAATTGCGGCGACGCATTCGGATTGGCGGCCGCGGCCGTAACCCACGCGGGCAACGGCGTCCGGCACCGGTCGGGATAGGTTTCGATCACTACCGGCGCGAAAGCGCCCGGCACCGCCGCCGACGCCGCCACCGCCGCCGCGAGCGGATATTGCGTGATGTCGCTACACGCCGCAGCAAAGGTCGGCGGCGAGAACAGGAACGGCGTGCGGCTGTAGATGTCGGTGGCGTTGATCAGCGTCACCGGGCGGCGGCCGCCGAGATCGCCGAAGGTCGCGTCGTGAAACAAATTGGCGTTGAACCAGTCGCGCAGTTTGTTGTCGGTGTTGACGCCGCCGCCGAGCGCACGGGAGATGTTTCCGAGGCTGAAGCTGGTGTCGAGTTGCGCCATCAGATCCTGTGTCAGATAGCGAGCGCGGAAATCGCGCAGCGACGCCGGACCCTTGAGACCGTAATAGGCCGCCATGATCGCTCCGCCGGACACGCCGGAGACCAATCCGACTTGATCGAGCAGCGGGCCCTGCCGGCGGGTCTGGTATTTGCCCATGCGCTCGAGCACGCCATAGGCAAAGGCCGCGGCGCGCGTACCGCCGCCGGAGAAGGCAAGACCGATGACTGTGTCCCCGCTCACGCTGCGGGCGGGAATGGCAGCTTCGGCGGCGCCGGCCGGCCGGATGAGGCCGCCGACCGGGTTCGCTGTCGGCGCATTCAACGGCTGGTTATAGACGCTGGCGCAACCGCCGAGCGTCAATGCCAGAAGCACGCCGACGGTCGCGACCCGTGCGCCGCGCTGAAAAGAACCCGACACCATTCGGCCCGACTTTGTCATATGGCACCGTAGCATAGCGCACACGGCGCGGATTCATCCCCTCAATAACCGGGCCTTTACCCCGGCACGCTTAAGTGGCGGCGCGGCTTTGAGGCGCCCGACCCGCAACCTTCGCCCCGGTGAAACGTTGTCGTGGCGTCGAAATGAGGCCAATGCGGGTTTGTCATGGCGGTTGCCGGTAAAAAGCTGGCGTTTCGGGCGATTGTCCCGACCGGAGCATTGGCTCTTGTCGTGCTGGCGCTACCGCAACCCGCTTCGGCCGGCTTTTTCGAACGGCTGTTCGGCGGCATCGGCCGCGCTATCGAAGGCCCCGCCGCCGCGGTCAGCGATCCCGTCACCAGCCTGATCGATCATCTCGGCGCCAGCCAGGACACCCGCGTGCGCCCGACGAATAGCGGTCCCGCCAAGGCGTTCTGCGTGCGCTCCTGCGACGGTCATTACTTCCCGGTGCTTTCGCATAACGGCATGAGCGCGGCGGAAGCCTGCCGGTCGTTCTGCCCGGCCACTCAGACCAAGCTCTTCACGGGCAGCGAAATCGATTATGCGACCGCGAGCGACGGCAGCCGCTACGCCGACATGCCGAACGCCTACGCCTATCGCAAGAAAATCGCCTCGAACTGTACCTGCAACGGCCGCACGCCGTTCGGCCTCGCCCATATCGACGCCAGGACGGATCCGACCTTGCGGCCCGGTGACATCGTCGCCACCGAAACCGGCCTGCTTGCCTTTACCGGCAAAGGTGGCGACCGCACCAATGTCGCCGCCAACTTCACGCCGATCCAGAACTACAACGGTCTGTCCCAGGCCGTGCGCGACAAGCTCAGCGACACCAAGATCGCGGCGCCGACGCTGGTGCCGGGCGACATCACCTCGTCGATCCCGAAGGCCGCGCTTGATGCCCGCGCCGAAGTGCCGCCGCTGCGCCGTTGAGCCCATCCGCTCGGATTTCCGGCCCGAGGCCTGAAATTTAAGGATTAAGCCTTTCGGCACTTAGGCGGACACCATCTTTTGCCCCAAAATGGTCCTTAACGCCGTTCCGCACGCGGCCTTGACCTGGGCCGCCATATGGGAAGATTCGGGGCCCAATGATCATCAACAGCGGACAGGCAATGATGCGGCGAATGGCGCTGGTCTTGGCGGCCACCTTTGCTCTTACGGCCTTTGGCGCCACCGGCACCGCGCAGGCCGCGCCTCGCTGCGTCAACACCCACGACTTCAGCAAGTGGCTCGCCGACTTCAAGAAGGACGCGCTGGCGCATGGCATCTCGCGCGAGACGCTGAATGCCGCCTCGCCCGAAATGTTCTTCGATGAATCGGTCATCAAGCGCGATTCCGGTCAAGGCGTTTTCCAGCTCACCTTCATCCAGTTCTCGAATCGGCTGCTCGGCGGCAAGCGCATTCCAAATGGCCTGGCGAAGATCCAGGAGCATCGTGCCCTGTTCAATCGCATTGAGAAGACCTACGGCGTGCCGGCCGAAGTCATCACCGCGGTGTGGGGCCTCGAGAGCGATTACGGCGCGCTGTTCGGCAAGTTCAAAATCCTGCCGGCACTGACCACCCTCGCCTATGACTGCCGGCGCGGCGACAAATTCCGCGAAGAACTGATCGACGCGCTCAAGATCATCCAGCGCGGCGACAAGACCGTCGATCAGATGACCGGCAACTGGGCCGGCGAATTCGGCGGCATGCAGTTCACGCCATCGAATTACATCAAGTACGGCGTCGATTTCGACGGCGACGGCCACCGCGACCTGGTCAACAGCACGGCCGATACTCTGGCTTCGGCGGCGAATTATTTGCACTCGATCGGCTGGCGCCGCGGCGAGCCGTGGCTGCAGGAAGTCACGGTGCCGGACGAAATGCCGTGGCAGGAAGCCGACATCGACACGCAACATCCGCGCTCGCAATGGGTCGCGTGGGGTGTGAAGGCCGCGCATGGCGCGCCGCTACCGCGCGACAACATGCCGGCCTCGCTGATCCTGCCGATGGGCCGCAAGGGTCCTGCGTTCCTCAGCTATCAGAACTTCCACGTCTTCACCGACTGGAACGCGTCCTTCGTCTACGCCACCACGGTCGCCTATTTCGCCACGCGCCTCGGCGGCGCGCCGCCGGTCAATGAATCCGGCGCGCGCGACATCAAGCCGATCACCACCGAACAGATGATGGAATTGCAGCGCCAGCTCGCCAAGCGCGGGCTCGATGTCGGCGAGGTCGACGGCCGCCTCGGTGCCGGCACGCGCAAGGCGGTCGCCACCATGCAGGTCAAATACGGCATGCCGGCCGACGCATGGCCAACCGAAGAATTGATCGCACGCCTGCAGAGCGAGCGAAATCCCGCCCCGGTGGCGCCGCTCGCCCGGCAGCCCGGAACCGAATCCAAGGCCGTAGCCCGCCCCACAGCGGCGCCAGCGCCCGTCACGGCCGCGCCGGTGGCGAGCGCCCCTGTCCAGCCGGAGGCCGAAACGCCGCGGCCGAAGCCGAGCCGCGCCGCCACCTTCGAGCAGGCCCCGCGGCCGGCCGCGATTGCCCCGCCGCCGCGCGAGAAGATCACCGTGCGGGTGTGGACCGTGCAGGGCTGCCTCACCTTGCGCATGTCGCCGGAAAAAGCCCGCGAATATCGCCGTTGCTGACAGCGCAATGCTGATCCGTGCCGTATTTTTCTGCCGAGACAGGCGGACGCCTCACCGCTTAGACTAAGCACGTCAAGCGGAGTTCGATAATGGCGCGTAATACCTTCTTCTGCATCGACGCCCACACCTGCGGCAATCCGGTGCGCGTCGTCGCCGGCGGCGGGCCGCTGCTGCCGCATGTGCCGATGCTCGACAAGCGCGAGATCTTCATTCGCGACCACGACTGGGTGCGGCGCGCGCTGATGTTCGAGCCGCGCGGCCACGATGTCATGTCCGGCTCGATCCTCTATCCCTCGACGCGCGACGACTGCGACGTCGGCGTCTTGTACATCGAAGTGTCGGGCTGTCTGCCGATGTGCGGCCACGGCACCATCGGCACCGTGACGGTGGCGATCGAGGAAGGCCTCGTTACGCCGCGCGAACCGGGCAAGCTGGCCATCGAAGCGCCGGCCGGCCGTGTCGCCATCGAATACACGCAGAACGGCCGTTTCGTCGATCAGGTGCGCCTGTTCAACATTGCCAGCTATCTGCACGCCACCGATGTCGAAATCGACGTGCCGACGTTGGGGCGCATCAAGCTCGACGTTGCTTACGGCGGCAACTACTACGCCATCATTGAGCCGCAGGCGAACTGGTCCGGCCTCGACGGCATGCCGGTCAGCGAGATCCAGCGTCTGTCGCCCATCGTCCGCAAACTGGCGCAGGAGAAGGTCGCGCCGGTGCATCCCGAGGATTCGCGCATTCGCGACGTCACCCATGTGCAGTGGACCGACAAACCGCGCCAAGCGCGCGCCCATGCCCGCAACGCCGTGTTCTATGGCGACAAGGCCATCGACCGCTCGCCTTGCGGCACTGGCTCGTCGGCACGCATGGCGCAGCTCGCCGGCAAAGGGAAACTGAAGACCGGCCAGGAGTTCATCCACGAGAGCATCATCGGCACGATGTTCGATTGCCGCGTTGAAGCCGAGGCCACGGTCGGCAATCACCGCGCCATCCGCCCCAGCGTCGCCGGCTGGGCCCAGGTCATTGGCCACAACACGATCTTCGTCGACGATCGCGACCCGCTCGCCCACGGCTTCCAAGTGGCCTGACCGCGCCGCCCAAACCGCGTCCCGGCGCCACGCTCTGTCGCACTCGCGAAATCAGGATTTGCCTATGACTGCTGCTACCGCCGCCCCGTTCCGCGCATCGCTCGGCGACATGGATCCGGAATCCAGTGCCTACATGGCCTTGCAGCCGCCTCCACCCACGACGCCGCCGACCCCGGAGATGGCGCGCGAGGGCATGCGCCGGGCGCGGCCGTTCAACCAGCCCGACCTGCCGCATGTGGCGATGACGCGCGAGTATTCCGTCCCCGGGAAAGGCGGTTCAATCCAGGTGCGCTATTATCGCGGCGTCCGCACTTTTCCCGATGAAGCGCTGCCCGTGCAGGTTTATTTCCACGGCGGCGGATGGGTGATCGGCGATCTCGACAGCCATGATTGGCTCTGCCGCGCCGTCGCCAATGCCGCCAACTGCGCCGTGGTCAGCGTCGATTATCGCCTCGCGCCGGAACACCGCTTTCCGGCGGCGTTCGACGATGCCGTCACCGCGACGCAATGGGTCGCCGCCAACGCAGGGATGCTGAATGTCGACCCGGCGCGCATCTTTGTCGGCGGCGACAGCGCCGGCGGCAATCTCGCCGCCGTCGTCGCGCTCGCACTGCGCGACGATGCCAAGGTGAAGTTACGCGCGCAAATTCTCACCTATCCGATTGCCGACCTGACCTTCGCCTATGACGAACGCTTCGAGAAGGGCGTGGCCCTGACCAATGGCGGCATGCGCGACTTCATCGGCAAATATGTGCCGGACGTCGCCCAGCGCCGCGACTGGCGCTGCTCGCCATTGTTCGCTCAAAGCCTCAAGGGCCTGCCGCCGGCGCTGGTGATCCTCGCCGGCTTCGACCCGCTCTACGACGAGGGCGAGGCCTACGCCGCGCGGCTCCAGTCGGAAGGCGTGGCGGTGACGGTGAAGCGCTTCCCCGGCCAGATGCACGGCTTCGTGTCGCGGCCGAAGCTGCTGCCGAAATCGCTCGACGCCGTAGCCGACATCGCGGCGTTCATGGAAGCACACGGGTAGGAGGGCGACTTGATCGAGCCCGCCGACGCCGCAGCCCGACGCGCCAAGCCTGCGGTCGTCTGCTATCCGGTCGAGACCCTGCCGCCGCCGGATATGGCTATGCTGGGGCGCGCCCGCGATACGTTGGAGAAGGTTTTCGAGACCATCGTGCCGCCGCGCGATGCCCGAGCTTTCGAGGTGCCGGCCGGACACTTCTTTCGCATCATCTCCATTGAGGGTCCGCAGGTCGGCGACCTCAATCTGTGGAACGCGCACGACTTGTCGGAGCGCTTCTTCAGTGGCAAGACTCGCGCGCTGCACGCGACCCACGTCACCACTGGCAACCGGCTGTGGAGCACGCTGCCGAATTTGCGGCCGCTTGCCACCATCACCTATGACTCTCTCGGCTGGTACGGCTTCGACGCCGACGGCGGCGGCGTGCACGACGTCATCGGCACGCGCTGCGATCCCTACACCCACCGGCTGCTGTCCGGCGGCGAATATCACCACTGCTGCCATTCCAACCTGACGCGCGCCTTGGCGGCCGCGCGCGGCATGGACGTGCGCGAGGCCGAGATGCATGTGCACGACGTGCTCAACGTCTTCATGTGCACCGGCTTCACCAGGGACACGCATCAGTATTTCATGAAAGCGAGCCCGGTGCGGCCGGGCGATTTCATCGAGTTCTTCGCCGAGATCGACCTGCTCGGCGCCTTGTCGGCCTGCCCCGGCGGCGATTGCGGCGCCGAGCATTCGAGCGACGTCGCCCAGTGCTTTCCGCTCAAGGTCGAGGTGTTGAAGCCCGCCGAGGGCGCCCTCGCCGGCTGGCAATCGCCGCCGCGCAATGCCTATCCGCGGACGCATGGCGCCTGATTGGCCGGTAAGAAATTATTAACCATGCCGGCTCGACACTGCTCTTCGACCCCGGAGAGCAGCCATGTCAGCTTCCGAGCCGAACCGAAGCGCACCCAGCCTCACCCGCCGGAACGAACTCCTTAAGCGCGTGGACAGCGCGGCGGCCATCGCCGTCTGCCACGAGACGGTCCGCATCGCCTTGGATCGCTCGCTCCAGAAACTGCGCGAAGAGAGCGCGCGGACCATGGCGCTGATCCGCGATTTGCGAACCTCGCCGCTCTACCGGCTGCGCTATCGCAAATCCGCGCTTCTCGCCCGGTTCGCACTCGATCGCTAATTCCGTCCGAGAAAAATCGTCTGCACATAGTCGCGGTAGAGCATGATCTGCCGCGGCAGGATGTGCGGGTCGTTGAGCATCCGCCCCACCACCAACCCGCCTTCGACCAAGGTCGCCGCCATGTCGGCGAGCGCATCGAAATCGACGTCCTGCCGCGGCGGATAGGTTTTGGCAATCAAATCGAACCGCTCGCGGAAGCGCTGGCGCCAGGCCAGAATGCCCTCGGCGTTGAGCGCGCGGATGTCGCGACTAAACAACTGGTCCTGATAGGCGAACGACGCGGCGAGGCACCCAGGATGGGCCTCGGGCAGCTTCTCGAACATTTCCGCGAACAATTTGAGGCCGACCAGAAAACCATGCAGCGCATCGCCATGCAGTTCGTCGCCGCGCCGGAATATATCGTCGAGCACCTGCCGGTCGTGCTCGAGGTAGCGCAGCATCATGCCCTTGGCGAGTTCGGTCTTGTCCTTGAAGTGATAGAAGAAGCCGCTCTTGGTGATGCCGACCGCCGCAATGATCTCGTCGATCGAGGTGCCGGCGAATCCCTTTGCGAGCACCGCGGCCTCGGCTACCGAGAGTATCTGTTCGCGGGTGTCGTCACCCTTACGGCGTGCCTTCTCGAGCATATTTTAGTGTACCAGAAGTCCAGTTGACATGCGCGCGCAAGCTTGTCGCTACGCCGACCCGCGCTGAAACATCTGTATTTTCAGACCTTTCCGCCGATGCGGCGACCGCACCACCAGTGGGCTGGATGGCATTGCCCGGTCGTTCTAGTTCGACGCTCCACGAACAAACGCGAATTCCAGAACAAACAGGAGACACCCATGGCTTCATTAAAGGCCAAATATCGCGGCCGCCTGCCGCTCAATTCGGGGCAGATTTTTCTGACCGATAGCGGCATGGAAACAACCTTGATTTTCCACGACGGCCTCGATCTGCCGTGTTTCGCCTCGTTCACCTTGCTCCAGTCGCAGGACGGCATTGCGCGCGTGCGCGACTATTATGCGCGCCATGCGAAGATCGCCAAGCGCGGCGGCTTCGGCTTCGTGCTGGAGACGCCGACCTGGCGCGCCAATCGCGACTGGGCCGGCAAGCTCGGCATTTCGGCGGCGGAGCTTGCGGACGCCAACCGCGCCGCGGTCGCGCTGATGGCCGAACTGCGCGATGAGTTCGAGACGCCGTCGCAGCCTTTCGTCATTTCCGACAATATCGGCCCGCGCGGCGACGGTTATGACCCGAGCCGCAAAATGAGCGCGCGCGAGGCGCAGGATTATCACGGCGAGCAGATCGGCGTGTTCGCCGGCACGCAGGCCGACCTCGTCTCTGCTTTCACCATGAACTATATCGACGAGGCGATCGGCATCGCCCGCGCGGCGCAGGCGCACGCCATGCCGGTGGTGATCTCGTTCACGGTGGAGACCGATGGCAAGCTGCCGACCGGCGAGACGCTGAAGGACGCGATCATGACGGTCGACCGTGAGACTGGCGCCTATCCGGTCTACTACATGATCAACTGCGCCCACCCGACGCATTTCCGCGACGCGGTGGCGACCGGCGAAGCCTGGATCGGCCGCATCGGTGGCCTGCGCGGCAATGCCTCGCGCAAGAGCCACGCCGAACTCGACGCCTCGACTGAGCTCGACGCCGGCGATCCGCTGGAGTTCGGCGTCCAGCATGCCGAGCTGCGCCGCCTGTTGCCGCGCGCCTGCGTGCTCGGCGGCTGCTGCGGCACCGATCATCGCCACGTCGAGCAGATCGCCTTCGCCTGCGAGGCCATGGCGGCGTAGCGCACAAAACAAAAGGGCGGCCTCATCGGCCGCCCCTTTCAACTCATTCGGTGAGGCTGCTTACTCCGCCGCGATCTTCACTTCCGGCGCAGCGGCGCGGATATCCGGCGAGACGTGGCTCTCGTACTTCTCGAAGTTCTTCTGGAACATGCCGACCAGCTCGCGCGCGGTCTTGTCAAACGCGGCCTTGTCTTTCCACGTCTTGAACGGGTTCAGCAGGTGCGGCTCAACGCCCGGTACCGAAGTCGGCACCGAGAAGCCGAAATACGGGTCGGTGCGGAAGTCGGCATCCTTCAGCGAGCCGTTGAGCGCCGCGGTCACCAGAGTGCGCGTCGCCTTGATCGGCATACGGCGGCCGACGCCGTAAATGCCGCCGGTCCAGCCGGAGTTCACCAGCCAGACATCGACATTGTGCTCGTTGATGTATTCCTTCAGCAGGTCGGCATAGACCGACGGATGCCGCGGCAGGAACGGCGAACCGAAGCAGGTCGAGAATTCCGGCTGCACGCCAACGAGACCCTTCTCGGTGCCGGCAACCTTCGCGGTGTAGCCCGACAGGAAGTGATACATCGCCTGCTCGGGCGTCAGCTTGGCGACCGGCGGCATCACGCCGTAAGCGTCGGCGGTGAGGAAGATGATGTTCTTCGGGTGCGAGGCGCGGCCGGTGCGCGAGGCGTTCGGGATGAAGTCGAGCGGATAGGCCGAGCGGGTATTCTCAGTCTTGGAGCCATCGTCGTAATCCGGCACGCGCGTATCCGGATCGAACACGACGTTTTCGAGTACCGAACCGAAACGGTTGGTGGCGTCCCATATCATCGGCTCGGCTTCCTGGCTGAGCTTGATGCACTTGGCGTAGCAGCCGCCTTCGAAATTGAAGATGCCGTCCTCACCCCAGCCGGTCTCATCGTCGCCGATCAGGATGCGGTTCGGGTCGGCCGACAAAGTGGTCTTGCCGGTGCCGGACAGGCCGAAGAACAGCGCGCTCTCCTTGCCGTCCTTCGAAACGTTGGCCGAGCAGTGCATCGGCACCACGTTCTTGGCCGGCAGATAGAAGTTCAGGGTGGTGAACACCGACTTCTTCATTTCGCCGGCGTAGGACGAGCCGCAGATCAGCACGATCTTGCGGGTGAAATCGATCGCCACCATGGTGTCGGAGCCGTCGCGGCCGCCGTGACGCTTGGCGTCCGGCTTGAACGACGGCAGGTCGACGATGGTCATTTCCGGCACGTATTTGGCGAGAGCCGAACGCTCCGGGCGAATGAGAAGCTGGCGGATGAACAGCGAGTGCCAGGCGAGTTCGGTAAAAACGCGCACCTTGATCTGATGGGTCGGATCGGCGCCGCCGAGCAGATCCTGCGCGAACAGGGTCTTGCCCTTGCAGTGCGCCTGGAAGTCGGCGAGCAGATTGTCGAAGTTCTCCTTCGACATTTTGCGGTTGCCGTCCCACCAGACGGTGTCACGCGTGAGATCGTCCTCGACCGTGTGCTTGTCCTTGGGGCTGCGGCCGGTGTGGTGGCCGGTTTCGGCGCAGAGCGCGCCGCCGGCGACGATCTGGGCTTCGCCGTTAAGAAGGGCGTGTTCGTAGAGCTTGGGCTCGGTCAAATTCCAGTTGACGCCTTTGAGATCGGTAAAACCGAATTTGTCGGCGCCGTATGCGGCGTTCCGTACACCCGTTTCCTGCACGCTTGCTCTCCCAGTCCGGCGGAAAAAGCACCGCCGCGGCCGCTATGGCCGAATTCCTTTTGAGACTTTGATCGAAGCCTCGGCTGAAGGCGCGCGACCATAGTCATCAGCGCCGTGAATGCCAAGATCAAATGCCATGCATTATGAACGCCCGGCATTGCACTGCATCAATGACTTAACGCCGCCGGCGGCTTGCGGGTTTCACGAATCTTGATGAGTCATATGATGACTGATCAATGATGCAGGGCGGCAAGCCGTTCACATTGCACGCGCCTTCTCGGCCAGTTCCTTCAAAGCCATGCGCAGCGCGCCTGGGCTGGTCACCCGTTGCGGAAACGGCAGCCGCAGCGACAGCGGACCGTTCTGCAGATCAATGCCGTCAGGGTCGATGCCGGTGCAGCGCCAGACGCCATCCGGCGCGCCGCACAGCTTCACGGCGTACAGATTGAGCGCGGCGCCGTGATCTTCGTTCATGTGCGCGACCGCGCCTTCTTCGGCATCGATGAGTTCGCGGGCGTCGGCGATGTCGGTCAGCACGTCATCGGCTGTCAGATCGGCGGCGCGGGCGAAGCCGCCATTCAAATGCGCCGACACGACATTCATCCGCCAGAACGCAAAGTCGCCGAACCCGGCATAAAGCTGCGATTTCGGATGATGCGTCAGGAAACGCCGGCGCAGCCGCGCTTCGTCTGCGGCGTCGCGCGGTATCAGAATAAATTGCCCGAGCACGGTCAGGCGGGGATGGGCGAGCGCGTCGCCCTTGCCCGTCTCCGCCAACATGACCGAGGCCCGGCCGTCGATCTCCAGATTGGCGGTATGGGTCGACAGCCGCGAAACCAGGATCACCGGCGCGCCGTCGGCATCGGTTCCGATGTTGACCAGGGAGGCGAAAGGGTGCCCGGTATTGCGGTCCAAAGTGGCCAGTGTTCCCGAACGAATTCGCCGCAACAGGTCCCGGGCGACCGTCCGCGGCTCGAAATCGGCTGGTGGCGCGGCGCTTTCCGGCAAGCGGTCGGGCATGGTCCCTGGAAGGGCATTGGAACCGGGAAGGGCGCCGGGTCGTTCGGTCATGATCGTTCGGTCTCTCGCATTGAAAACAGGGCCGTTTTCCGGCCAATTGCCCTTGAATTCGACCCAGAATCACATAGTTGTTGCAAAGAGGCCACAATTCGAACCCCGTTTGCAGGCTTCAAATCGCGCGGGACGACACGTCAGAAGGGGCTTTCATGCCAACCATCGCGCTCGTGGACGATGACCGCAATATCCTGACCTCGGTGTCCATGGCACTCGAGGCCGAAGGCTATCGGATCATGACCTATACCGACGGCGCCTCCGCCATCGATGGGTTCAAGACTTCGCCGCCGGACCTCGCCATCCTCGATATCAAGATGCCGCGTATGGACGGCATGGAGACGTTGCGCCGCCTGCGGCAGAAGTCCGACGTTCCCGTGATCTTCCTCACCTCTAAGGATGAGGAGATCGATGAACTGTTCGGCCTCAAGATGGGCGCCGACGACTTCATCCGCAAACCGTTCTCGCAGCGCCTCTTGGTCGAGCGTGTCAAGGCGGTGCTCCGCCGCGCCACGCCGAAGGACGGCGCAGCGCCCAAGGAAGTCGACACCACCAAGGTGCTCGAGCGCGGCCTGCTGCGCATGGACCCGGAGCGCCACACCTGCACCTGGAAGGGCGAGCCGGTCACGCTCACCGTCACCGAATTCCTCATCCTCCAGGCGCTCGCCACCCGCCCCGGCGTGGTGAAGAGCCGCAATGCGCTGATGGACGCGGCTTACGACGACCAGGTCTATGTCGACGACCGCACCATCGACAGCCACATCAAGCGCCTACGCAAGAAGTTCAAGCAGGTCGACGACGACTTCGAGATGATCGAGACGCTCTACGGCGTCGGCTATCGCTTCAAGGAATGAACTTTCTTCACCTCTCCCATGGGGAGAGGTCGGCACGCGCGAGCGTGCCGGGTGAGGGGTTACAAACCATCGGCTCACTTGCCCCCTCACCCCAACCCTCTCCCCAACGGGGAGAGGGAGCGCGCTGTGCGCGAAGCCAATGCTTCGGCTAACATCGCATTCGCGAGTGACGGGCTGGACCATTCATCGTGCTCGATCGAACCGCAGAGCAGCAGGCACGCGAAGCCGAAGCGGCGACTGAAGGCGACACGCCGGCGGCCGCGGCGACGAGCCGCGACTGGAGCCTGCGCCGCCTCATCGGTTCGGCCTGGTCGTTCTTCGTCACGCTGAGCTTTTCCAGCCTCACCCGCCGTATCGTCTTCCTCAACCTCGCCGGTCTCTGCGCGCTGCTGTTCGGCGTGATGTACCTGTCGCAGTTCCGTGCCGGCCTGATCGACGCGCGCGTGCAGAGCCTTCTGGTGCAGGGCGAGATCATCGCCGGCGCCATTGCCGCCTCGGCCACGGTCGAAAGCGACGCCGTCACCATCGACCCCGATCGCCTGCTCGAACTGCAGGCCGGCGAAAGCTACGGCCCGCCGGACGACGCCCTGTCCGGCATCGAATTCCCGATCAACCCCGAGCGTGTCGCCCCGGTGCTGCGCCGCCTCGTCTCGCCGACCAAGACGCGCGCCCGCATCTACGACCGTGAGGGCGTGCTCATTCTCGACAGCCGCAATCTCTATGGCCGCGGCGACGTCCTGCGTTTCGACCTGCCCTCGCCGACCGCGGAACAGGCCGGTCTGGTGGAGCGCAGCTATATCGCCATTCGCCGCTGGCTCGGCCGCGGCGACCTGCCGCTCTATCGCGAACTCGGTCCCGAGAACGGCAAAGGCTATGGCGAAGTTCGGCAGGCGCTAACCGGCCTGCATGCCAGCGAAGTGCGCGTCAATGACCGCGGCGAAGTCATCGTTTCCGTCGCCGTGCCGGTGCAACGTTTCCGCGCCGTGCGCGGCGCGTTGATGCTTTCCACGCAAGGTGCCGACATCGACGACATGGTGGAGGCCGAGCGGCTCGCCATCGTCAAGGTGTTCCTCGTCGCCGCCGGCGTGATGGTGGTGCTGTCGATCCTGCTGGCCGGCACCATCGCCGGTCCGGTGCGGCGCCTCGCCGATGCCGCCGAGCGCGTGCGCCGGCGCATCAAGACTCGCGTCGAGATTCCCGACTTCACCGGCCGCCACGACGAGATCGGCGAACTGTCCGGCGCTTTGCGCGACATGACCAACGCGCTGTACAGCCGCATCGAGGCCATCGAAAGCTTCGCCGCCGACGTTTCGCATGAACTGAAGAACCCACTGACGTCGTTGCGCTCCGCGGTCGAGACGCTGCCGATGGCAAAAACCGATGCCAACCGCGCGCGGTTGCTCGAAGTCATCCAGCACGACGTCAAGCGTCTCAACCGCCTCATCACCGACATCTCCGACGCAAGCCGGCTCGACGCCGAATTGCAGCGCCAGGAAGTGGCGATCGTCGACCTTGCGCGGCTACTCGATGCGCTGGTTTCGACCGCCAACGAGGTGCGCTCCAACAACGTGAAGGTGACGCTGACCTTCGAAGGCGGTCAGCCGTCGCAGTTCAAGGCGCCCGGCCACGACTCGCGCCTCGGTCAGGTGGTGTCGAACCTCATCGACAATGCGCGCTCGTTCTCGCCCGACGGCGGTACCGTGCGCGTGACCTGCCGCAAGTTGAAGTCCGACATCGAGATTATCGTCGATGATGACGGCCCCGGCATCCGGCCCGACGCTTTGGACAAGGTGTTCGAGCGCTTCTACACCGACCGTCCGCATCAGGGTTTCGGCCAGAATTCCGGCCTCGGCCTGTCGATCTCCAGGCAGATCGTCGAGGCCCATGGCGGCTCGATCCGCGCCGAGAATCGCATCGGTACCGGCACGCAGAAAAACCGTGACACCGGCGAGGACGAACCTCGCGTCCTCGGCGCGCGGTTTGTTGTGCGGTTACCGGGGAAGTAAGGAGTTTGGTCATTTGACCACCACCCACGCTTCCGCGGTCCTGATCGACGCCACCGCCGTGCTGATCCGCGGCGCCTCCGGCGCCGGCAAATCGAGGCTCGCCTTCGCGCTGATCAATGCGCAGGCCCAGGGCCTGCTGCGCTTCTCCCGGCTGGTCGGCGACGACCGCGTCCTCGTGGAGGCCTGCAATGGTCGCCTGCTGGTACGGCCGGCCCCTAATCTGGCCGGGCTGATCGAGGTCCGCGGCCTCGGCATCCGGCGCCTGCCCTACGAGCCTGTCGCAACGATCGGCCTGGTAGTCGACCTGGACGCTGCCGACGCCGAGCGGCTGCCGTCGCGGGAAGCGTCCCAAACCGCCATTTCCGGGTTGATTTTACCGCGGCTTGCCGTCGCACCGGAGACGGATCCGCTGCCCCTGGTCGTTTCATATATGACGTCGGCCCCCCTGGCCGGGGGATAGTACCGGGTGGGAATTGACCCGGAATCGCGACTGGAGTACCTCGTCGCGCCTCGTTTCGTTAAGGAAAATTAACCATGCCGGAGGTAGCCTCCGGCGGCCAAAACCCCAGATAGAGCGCGCTTTGACATCGCCTTCCCGCGTTGCAGCAGACCGCCTATATAGCAAGTCAAGCCCTTGCAACGGGGCTTCGGATGCGCCTCAATGCGCCCCCAATCGTGCGGCGCAACAACAACAAGGCGCCCGCGAGGAGTTCGGAATGATCGGCCTCGTATTAGTGACCCACGGGCGGCTCGCCACCGAGTTTCGCTCGGCGCTTGAGCATGTGGTGGGTCCGCAAACCCAGATCGAGGCCGTGACCATCGGCCCCGACGATGACGCCGAGCAGTGTCGCATGAACATTCTCGACGCGGTCAAACGCGTCGATTCCGGCGAGGGCGTCGCCATCCTCACCGACATGTTCGGCGGCACGCCGTCCAATCTGGCCATTTCGGTGATGAGCCAGCCCAAAGTCGAGGTGCTGGCCGGTATCAATCTGCCGATGCTGATCAAGCTGGCCAAAGTGCGCGAGACCTCGCCGCTTGAAGACGCGGTCGCCGCCGCCCAGGAGGCCGGTCGCAAGTACTGCACCATCGCCAGCCGGGTGCTGAACGGCAAATGACGCTGCCGCGCAGCGACGCTCCCGACCCCCACGGCGCTGGCGTCAGCCGCGACGTGGAGATCGTCAACAAGAAGGGCCTGCACGCCCGGGCGTCCGCCAAATTCGTGCAGCATGCCGAGAAATACGACGCCGCCATCATCGTCACCTGCCGCGGCGAAACCGTCGGCGGCACCTCGATCATGGGGCTGATGATGCTCGCCGCCGGCCCCGGCTCGAAGATCACCATCAAGGCCACGGGCAAGGACGCCAAAGCAGCGGTCGACGACCTCTGCGCCCTCGTCTCCGACCGGTTCGGCGAAGAGGAGTAAGCTGCTACCCCGCCTGAAGGCGGGTTAAGGTCTGCGGGTTACCCCTCGGCAAGAACATAAAGAAATCTTTATATATGCATTGCAGCCCCTCCCGGGGCCTGTTATAGGCACGCCATTCCACAAAACCCGCCCGGGAAGGATCGCGCATGCCTATTGCCAGTGAATACATCGTCAAGGACATCGGCCTCGCCGATTTCGGCCGCAAGGAGCTCTCGCTGGCCGAGACCGAAATGCCGGGCCTGATGGCGACCCGCGAAGAGTACGGGCCGAAGCAGCCGCTCAAGGGCGCGCGCATCGCCGGCTCGCTGCACATGACGATCCAGACTGGCGTGCTAATCGAGACCCTGGTCGCGCTCGGCGCCGACGTGCGCTGGGTCTCGTGCAATATCTATTCGACCCAGGATCACGCCGCCGCCGCCATCGCCGCCGCCGGCGTTCCCGTCTTCGCCGTCAAGGGCGAGACGCTGAAGGACTACTGGGACTACACCGCCAAGCTGTTCGACTGGCACGGCGGCGGCTACCCGAACATGATCCTCGATGACGGCGGCGACGCCACGATGTACGTCCACCTTGGTCTCAAGGCCGAGAAGGGCGACACCGCGTTCCTCGACAAGCCGGGTTCGGAAGAAGAGGAAGTGTTCTTCGCGCTGCTCAAGAAGCAGCTCAAGGAGAAACCGAAGGGCTACTTCCAGGCGCTCGCCGACTCGATCAAGGGCGTCTCGGAAGAGACCACCACCGGCGTGCACCGTCTCTACGACATGCAGAAAGCCGGCACGCTGCTGTGGCCGGCCATCAACGTCAACGACTCGGTGACCAAGTCGAAGTTCGACAATCTCTATGGCTGCCGTGAATCGCTGGTTGACGGCATCCGCCGCGGCACCGACGTCATGATGTCGGGCAAGATCGCGATGGTCGCCGGCTTCGGCGACGTCGGCAAGGGTTCGGCCGCCTCGCTGCGCCAGGCTGGCTGCCGCGTCATGGTTTCGGAAATCGATCCGATCTGCGCCCTGCAGGCGGCGATGGAAGGCTATGAAGTCGTGACCATGGAAGAAGCCGCGCCGCGCGCCGACATCTTCGTCACGGCGACCGGCAACAAGGACATCATCACCCTCGATCACATGCGGGCGATGAAGGATCGCGCCATCGTCTGCAACATCGGCCACTTCGACAACGAGATTCAGGTCGCCGGTCTCAAGAACCTGAAGTGGGACAACATCAAGCCGCAGGTGGACGAGATCACCTTCCCTGATGGCCACCGCATCATCCTGTTGTCGGAAGGCCGCCTGGTGAACCTCGGCAACGCCATGGGGCATCCGAGCTTCGTGATGTCGGCGTCCTTCACCAACCAGACTTTGGCGCAGATTGAACTCTTCGCCAACAACAAGGACGGCAAGTACAAGAAGGAAGTCTATGTGCTGCCGAAGGCGCTCGACGAGAAGGTGGCGATGCTGCATCTCGCCAAGATCGGCGCCAAGCTATCGAAGCTGCGGCCGGATCAAGCGAGCTATATCGGCGTGAAGCCGGAAGGCCCGTTCAAGAGCGATCACTATCGTTACTGAGCACGTACGCCGTCACAAAATGCCAAAGGCCGGGCCACTGCCCGGCCTTTCACGTTTATCCTCTCTGCGTGGCCCTCCGGCGACGCAGTTCGTTAGCGCCCTACGAGCCCTTGGTCTGTCCCGGCGATGGCGCAAGCAACCCCGCCAGCGCGCCAACAGCAGCCGAACCAAGCGCGATCAACTCCGGCGGAATCTTGTAATTGTCGGGACTGCCTAGAAATGCGAGTCCAAGCCCGCCCGCCACGGTCAGGATGACGGTGGCGCCCAGCACTGTCACAACGATTCGATAAATGACGACGTCAGATACATAGACCGGTCCCGAACCAAGCGTATCTTCGGCTTTTTTCTTGATCGCTTCCGGAACGGCTGGATCGGCTCTTATCGTATTCAGAAGACTCTTCAGTTCGACGTCCGCTGTCATAGGCCCCTCCCATCAGTTTTGAAAACCCAAAGAAACGCGCGCAGGTTTTCCGTCCCCCGAGACGGTGCGCCCCTGCGCGTTATTGATTTCAATGCTGATCGTTTTGGCGTCGTGCAGATTGATGTGAAAGAAGGTTCGCCATGCGAACTGACCGTCTTCGGCGAATTGCCCGCTCAATTCCTCCGCGTAAGCGTCCCAATCCCGCTGACTGATGTCGAGCGCGATGTCGTCGTCTTTCCTTATGCCGTCACGCCAAACCGCGACCCGCACCGGCAGATAGTTCTTGCGTTGCAGATTGTCGAACGCTTCGCCGCGGCCAAAAACCGTGAACTTGAAGTCCACACGCTTGTTGCGAAAGATCCGCCGATCGAGATTATTGAATGGCGGAAGGATCTCGTTACAGGCGTCGGTGCGCGACTTAATCCCGTTCGCGCAGACGAACACTTTTCCTGTCTGGAAGTCCTGACTGCGCGCCGGTGCCAACACGCTCAGCAGAGCAATGGCTGCAAGCAGAACCGTTGCCGAGAGCCGCCGACGAAACAATCCGGTTGACAGGGTGGCGGCGCCGACTCGCCGAGCGCGTTGAAAGCCTTCGTGCCAGGCACAACAGACCGTCCGCATGGAGCAGCCCCCCGCTACCAATAGTTAAAAGGTAGATCGCTCTCCTGCTGGTTGCAATAGCGTAACAAACACCCATCCGAGAACACTATTATTTCCGCTCGACGGCCGCCGGCCCCAATAGTTCCACCCAGCGCCGCACATCGATCGTCATCCAGATCATCCAGCCGAGCACCACAAAGGCTAGGAACGGCTTGACCACCCGGTCGACCTCGAGCGCGCCGTGGAAAGCGATGATCAACACCGCCACCATCAGCAGCCAGGCCCGCTGGTCATGCGTGTTGCGCTTGAGCAGCATCAGCGCGAGGCCGGCCAAAGTCGGCGTCAGCACGAGGAAAGACAGAAACTCGTTCCGCGGCCCGAACAGGTTGATGTAGCAGGCCGCATAGAGCGTCACCGCCACGGCGAAGACGACGATGTTGCCGTAACGCGCAATACGCCACACCAGAGCGAGGACGCCGAGCGCGGCGGCGAGGCGGATCGCGGTCTGCACGCCATGCGGCAGCACGATACCAAAAGTGTCGAGCATGGTGGCGAAGTCGGCCTGGTAGAGCCACTGCCCTGGCTCGACCGTGGTCAGTTGCTGCAGCTTGGCGATCCAGATGCGGTACTGCTCCGCCACATAGGCCGGATGGCCGAAGGCGAATGGCAGCGCCAGCGCGGCGACCAAAGCCAGCGTCAGCCAGACGCGCATCTTTGGCTGCGTCGCACCGCATAGCAGCAACATCACCAGCGACAGCGGCTTGATGACGATGCTGAAGAACAGCCACAGCGAGGCGACGATCCACTGGCGCTTGGCGATCGCGACCGCCGCCAGCATCATGAAGGCGGTCATGCCGACCTGCGCCTGCACGTATTTAAGATTGAACCAGGCGTTCGGGATGTTGAGGATGAGTAGAATACCCGTGAGATTGACGACATCGGCGCGGCTCTGCTCCGGCAGCAATAGCCGCATCATCGCATAGGCCGCCCAGGTCAACAGCGCGGCGGAAATCGCGGTCGCGATGGTCGCGGCCACGACGGGCGAGAACATCGGCAACGGTCCGAGCACCAGCAGCGATACCGGCCAGTACAGGTACTCGCCGAGCGTGGACATGTCGTAGACTTGGCCGCCGCTCCAGAAGCCGTGCGCGGCGTTCAGGTAGGCCTGGAAGGTGGAGCCGAAACGGCGCGGATGCACGCGGACCAACGTGGCAACGATAAAGACGATCCAGAGACCCCAGCCGATCCACGGATAGCGCAGGAAGAACGCGGCGACGCGATCCTCGATGCGCAACAGGTTATCGTAGCTGAAGAAGCTCGCGGTGCCGCTCTTGGTGTCCAAGGCCCTGCCCTCTCGTTACGGGCAAGCGCATATCACGACCGCGGCGGCACCACCATGACCGTATAACGCCGCGGCTCGGCACCGGGCTGGCCCGGCGTCCGAATGATCGTTGTCTGGTTGGTCTGGAACGGCGCACCATCCATCTCGGCCCTGGCGCGCGACAGGCAAGCCTCGTCGCCGGCAAAGCAGATCTGCACCATACCGGCGCGCCGCAAGGTCACCGGGTCGGGCAGCACAATGAAACCGGGCACGAGCGCGCGCGGCTTGTCGGTTGCATAGGCGGTCACCGGTAGCACGATGTCACCGTCGCCGCCGATATAGCGCAGCGGGTAAGGCACGATCTGATGCCACAGCCGTTCGACCTCACGCGCCAGCAGCGGCGCCTGTGCCGCCGCCGAAGGTGGACCCTTTGGCTTATTCTGGTCGGCAATGAACGGCGACGCGACGAGCAGGATCAGCGGCAAAATCGCGGCGAAGATCGCAACGCGTTCGCTGTCGACCGGCCGCCACGTCACCTGTTTCGGCGACAACAGCATGACGGGCAGCAAGGTCCAGGCCGACATCGACCACAGCGACGTGATCTGCACGCCGGCGAGCAAGGCTGCGGCCGCCGGCAATAGCAGCGGCGCCCAGAAGGACAGCGCCACCAGCCGGCGATCGTCATCCCAGGGCCAAGCCATGTCGCGCAATGTCGTAGCATTCACGCGCGCGACGACGAAGACGATGATCGCCGGTAGCGCGACATAGCCGAATGAGCCGGCGAGATAGCCGATCGCGGCGATAACGGTTGCGCCGAACGATTTCGCCTCATGCACGGCCGAGGCGTATTTGAAGGTGGAGAAATCGTGCTCGGCGAGCCAGATGACATGCGGCGCGATCAGCGCCGCGCCGACCATGACCGTGATCCATGGCGCCGCCGAACGGAAATAGGCGCTACGCCGGCGGTCGGCGAGCGCGGCGATCACCAAGCCGGCGATAAGAAAGATCGACCAGTATTTGCCGAGCATGGCGGCGGCGGCAAATATGCCGGCGAAAGCCGCGGCGCGTGGGCGGCGCGTCGTATAGGAACGCAGGAAGAAGAACGTGGTGAGCGCCCACAGCGGCATCAGCACTGTGTTCACGTTGAACTTCAGCGCGTGGAAGGAAAAGAACGGGATCAGCGTCATGATCGCCAAACCCGCGACGCGCTTTTCCAGTGACAGGTAGTCGGCCGAGATCAACCAGATCACCCACAGCGCGATGGCCGGCATGAGCATCGCCAGCAGGTAGTACGACCAGTTGGCAACGGGCACGAGTTCAAACCAGCCGCGCACCAGCCACGCCGATAACGGCGGATGCTTGAGGTAGCCGAAGTCGAGATCGCGCGACCATGCGATGATCTCGGTCATGTCGGGATGGAAGCCCGCCGGGCCCTTGGTGATGACGCCATAGGCGGTCCACACCGCCACGTAGGCGATGAGCGCGAAGAACACCGTCACATTGGCGTTGGCCGGATCGGCGACGGAGACGCGCAGGTTTTTGAGGGCGGCGGCAAGGCGAAGCATGGCCTGCCTATGCCACGGCGCGCGGCGGGCGTCACGTTCGCTTCTTTTCCCTCCCCCGCGAAGCGGTGGGGAGGGGAAGGAGCTGCTCAGATTTCCTTGTAATAAAAACTCGTCGCGGTCGGCACGCCGGCGGTCGAGAGCGCGTGGCCCGGTACGATGCCATATTGGACCCAGCCACGGCACCGATATAGCAGGTCGCCGGACGAGCCGGCCGTCGTGTCGAGCATCAACAGCGTGCGGCCCTTGGCGCGCGCCAGCGCCTCGACGGCATCCAGCAGTTTGCTGCCGAGTCCCTGCCGCCGCAGCGTCGACAGCACCAGCATCTTGCCGACATCGGCGCGGTGCGGCTGGTTCGGCTGCGGCGCCAAAGTCAGCACCACGGTGCCGACCAGTTTCTCGCCGTCGTCAGCAACCAGCAGATGCCGGCTGCCATCGGCGATGCCGGGAATCTGGCCGCGCCAGTACGCTTCCGCCTCGGCTTGCGTGAAGCCGGCGAGGAAGTTCACCGAGGCGCCACCCTCCACCGCATCGCGCAGGATGACGCCGAGTTCGGCGACACGGCGCTCGGCTTCCGCCGCGTCAAGTTCACGAATGACGATGGCACTCATGCTCTTATTTCCATCAAAGACGCGACGCGCGGGGCGCGACAACGACCAGGTAATGCGCCGCCTTGGTCCCTGGATTGTGGAATGACACAGGCTGGCCGAGATTCAGGAAGAGGCAGTCGCCGGTCTCCAGACGGTGCGTGGTGTCGCCAACCGTTATCTCCATGCGGCCCGTGAGCAACACGATCTGCTGGTCCACCGCCGGCGTGCGCGACGATTCAATCGTCACCGACGCGCCGGGCGGAAACTCGACATCGACAATGTCAGCGGCCGCGCCGCAATTCGGCGGCGTGATCACGCGCCGCACATAGCCGCTGCCGGGATCGCGCCACACTGCCTGATCGGCGCGGCGCGACACCGGCGAGGCCGCACGCTCAGTCTCGGCGAACAACGTCGACAGGGTGACATCGAGGCCGGCGCAGACACGGCCGAGCAGTTGCGCCGTCGGATTCGATTCGCCGCGCTCGATACGGGACAGCATGGCGCGACTGACGCCGGCTTTGTCGGCCAGCGCGTCCAACGTCAGGCCACGCGCGGCGCGCAGGCTCCGGACGCGCTCGCCAATGGCGCGGTCCAAGGGGTCAATGGTGGCGCCGGCTTGTTCCATGATCAGAGCCTACAATTCCATTATATTGGAATCAAGCCCGCGAACCCGCCGTTAACGCCGAGCCACCACACTGCCGCTGCCATGGCGCAGCAGATCCTGGAAAAAACGGTTGTTCAGACGCCGCTTGGGCTGGCGCCCCCGCTGGCGCCGGCGGCCGAACCCGCGCCTGAACTGACCGTCGTCCTGCCGGCCTTCAACGAGCGCGCCAACATTCCGGTGATGGTCGAGCGGCTCTCGCTGGCGCTCGAAGGGATCGATTGGGAAGTCATCGTTGTCGACGACAATTCTCCGGACGGCACCAGCGCCGTCACCCGCGCCATCGGCGCGCAGGACCGACGGGTGCGCTGCATCCGCCGCGTCGGCCGCCGCGGCCTCGCCGGCGCCTGCATCGAGGGCATGCTGGCCTCCAGCGCGCGTTATGTCGCCGTCATGGATGCCGACGGCCAGCATGACGAGACCGTGCTCACGCGAATGGTCGCGACCTTGCGCGAAGGCCGGACCGATCTCGTCGTCGCCTCGCGCTATCTCGACGGCACCACGGACACCGGCTTTTCCGCCGGCCGCGCCAAGGCCAGCCAGTGGTCCACGGCGCTGGCGCGCAAACTGCTCAAGGTCGAACTGACCGATCCGATGAGCGGCTTTTTCATGCTCCGCCGCGACGTCATTGACGATCTGGCGCCGAAGCTATCCACGCAAGGCTTCAAGATCCTGCTCGATATCGCCGCCACCGGCCGCGACACCTTGCGCGTCGCCGAGCTGCCTTATGTCTTCGGCGCGCGGCTCGCCGGCGAGAGCAAGCTGGATGCCCGTGTCGCGCTCGACTTCGGCCAGCTGCTGCTCGCCAAACTGACCAATGATGCGGTGTCGTACCGCTTCGTGCTGTTCTGCCTCGTCGGCTTAACCGGTATCGGCGCGCATATGGCGGCCCTCACCGCGCTGCATGCGCTCGGCGTCGAAAGTTTCGGCCTGCAGCAGACCATCGCCACCATGGTCGCCATCGCCTGGAACTACGTCTTCAACAACGCCTACACCTACCGCGACCAGCGCCTGACCGGCTGGGCCTTCGTCCGGGGCCTGATCGAATTCCAGCTGATCTGCTCGGTCGGGGCGATTTCCAATATCGGCGTCGCCAGCCTGATCTACGCCGGCGGCCCGAGCTGGTGGATTGCCGGCCTAGGTGGGGCGGTGATGGGGGCGGTGTGGAATTACACCGTTTCCGCCGCGGTGGTCTGGAAGGCGCATTAATTGGTCATTCCCGGGCGCCGCCGGCGGCCTAGCCGGAATGACAATTAGATCGCCTTGCTGGCCCCGGATTCGGGTGTTATCTCGCGGCCATGACGTCCGCCCCCATCCAGAATATCCGCAATTTCTCCATCGTCGCCCATATCGACCATGGCAAATCGACTTTGGCCGACCGGCTGATCCAGCTCACCGGCGGCCTCGATGCGCGCGAAATGGCCGGCAAGGAGCAGGTTCTCGACAATATGGAGATCGAGAAGGAGCGCGGCATTACCATCAAGGCGCAGACCGTGCGCCTGAATTACAAGGCGCAGGACGGCAAGGATTACATCCTCAACCTCATCGACACGCCCGGCCATGTCGACTTCGCTTATGAGGTGAACCGGTCGCTCGCCGCCTGCGAAGGCTCGCTGCTGGTGGTCGACGCCTCGCAGGGCGTCGAGGCGCAGACGCTCGCCAATGTCTATCACGCGCTCGACGCCGGCCACGAGATCGTGCCCGTGCTCAACAAGATCGACCTGCCGGCCGCCGAGCCGGAGAAGATCAAGAAGCAGATCGAGGACGTCATCGGTCTCGACGCGTCGGACGCCATCGGCATTTCGGCCAAGACCGGGCTCAACATCGATCAGGTGCTGGAAGCCATCGTGCATCGCCTGCCGCCGCCGAAGGGCGACCGCGACGCGACGCTCAAGGCCCTCCTCGTCGACTCTTGGTACGACGTCTATCTCGGCGTCGTCGTTCTGGTGCGCATCATCGACGGTGTGCTCAAGAAGGGCCAGCGCATCCGCATGATGGGCACCAACTCGGCCTATGACGTGGATCGCACCGGCGTGTTCACGCCGAAGCTGACGCCGGTCGACGAACTCGGCCCCGGCGAGATCGGCATGCTCACCGCGTCGATCAAGGAAGTGGCGGATACGCGGGTCGGCGACACCATCACTGACGACCGCAAGCCGATCGACGCGCCGCTGCCCGGCTTCCAGCCGGCGATCCCGGTCGTGTTCTGCGGCCTGTTCCCGGTCGATGCGGCGCAGTTCGAAGACCTGCGCGGCGCCATGGGCAAGCTGCGCCTCAACGACGCGTCGTTCTCATTCGAAATGGAAACCTCCGCCGCGCTCGGCTTCGGCTTCCGCTGCGGCTTCCTCGGCCTGCTGCATTTGGAAATCATCCAGGAGCGGCTGGAGCGCGAATTCAATCTCGACCTGATCGCGACCGCGCCCTCGGTCATTTACAAGATGAACCTGCGCGACGGATCCCAGATCGAAATTCACAATCCGGTCGACATGCCGGACGTGATGCAGATCCTCTCCATCGAGGAACCGTGGATCGAAGCCACCATCCTGACGCCGGACGAATATCTCGGCGCCGTGCTCAAGCTGTGCCAGGACCGCCGCGGTTCGCAGAAGGAACTCACTTACGTCGGCAACCGCGCGATGGTGAAATACGAACTGCCGCTCAACGAAGTGGTGTTCGACTTCTACGACCGGCTGAAATCGGTGTCGAAGGGCTACGCCTCGTTCGACTATCACCTCACCGATTATCGCGAGGCCGACCTCGTCAAGATGTCGATCCTGGTCAATGACGAGCCGGTCGACGCGCTTGCCATGCTGGTCCACCGCACCCGCGCCGAGTCGCGCGGACGCGGCATGGTCGAGAAGCTGAAGGAACTGATCCCGCCGCACATGTTCCAGGTGCCGATCCAGGCCGCCATCGGCGGCAAGATCATCGCCCGCGAAACTGTGCGCGCTTTGCGCAAGGACGTGACCGCCAAGTGCTACGGCGGCGACGCCACCCGCAAGCGCAAACTTCTGGACAAGCAAAAGAAGGGCAAGAAGAAGATGCGCCAGTACGGGAAGGTCGACATCCCGCAGGAAGCGTTTATTGCCGCACTGAAGGTGGATGTGTAGGTACGAGCAGCCAATTCAATTCTTGTCTGCTGCTACATAGTAGCCATACGGACCATTCATGGATTCACCTGGTTTTGCTCAATACAATTAATTGCAAACCAGCGGCAAGAAAGCGGCGTACCACGCTCAGCAAAACTCATCTTCCCCAACGACTCAATATTCTCTCTCGGAATGAATTCAATCCGGTTATTTACTGGGTCTCTGAAAAGAACGCCTTTGTCGAAATTTCTCAGCGGCACCCTAAGAATTGAATCATGAGCGTCTTTCAATTTTAGAATATAAGGCTCCTTTGAAACAATCATATCACCGCTCGCGCTAATATAACCTAAGTAAAACAGAGCCGCGAAGGCCGGACCGCTACCTCTAAGCAATAGACGAATTTCGGCAGGAAAGCCGTTTACTCCCTGCAATGGAAGTATTTTTTCAAAGACGACCAACCAAAGATAAACAAACGCAATTAGATAAAGCAGCTTGAGACTTTCGACGCCAAAAATAAAAACCAAAATAGGTGGGATAACAATAAGAGCTGGCAAAACCCACGTACGCCAATCGCGTGTCGGCACGGAAGGAGGCGCCTCCCACACCCATTTCCAGTGCCACCAGCTAATAATCGTGATTAGCGCAAAAGGCGCCCATAGGGCGGCGTTAGCAAAATAGTCGCTGGCCGTTATGAACGTTTGAAAGAAATTTCCGCCCAGGCGATAGAAATAGCCAAGCTCATGACCGCTAGATAGGGCAATTATCAACACAGTTGATACTGTGATGAATGTTGCGGCTTTCTCAAGTGTCATGTCGTGCTCCTTATTGGAGCGCCTCCCAGCCGGGCGCGCCAACGAATCGTGGTCCACCGTCCAACTTTACAGATAAGCGGCGGGTTACGCCTTCGGCTAACCCGCCCTACGTACTTCCTGGCCTCATCCTGAGGAACAAGCAAAGGGAGCCTCGAAGGTCGAGGACGCTCCATCCTTCGAGACGCGACCTGTGACCGTTCCTCAGGATGAGGCGGATTGAGGCCCGCGCGTCATCTCTCTCCTTGCACCCGCACAATTGACGCCGCTCCGGCACCTCAGCCACACTGCCTGAAAATCAAAACCATATCGGGAGAAACGGCATGCTGAGCACCGACGACCTCACACGGGCCAAGGACAAGCTCTACACCCCCGTCCTCTCCGACGTGCTCGACAGCCTCGGCCACACCGGACAGGCGATGACGCCCAACATCCGTCCGCTCGACGAGGCGCAGGTGCTCATCGGCCGCGCCCGCACCGGCGCCTATATGGCGGTGTGCGATGCCGGGCCCGAGGGCGAGAACCCCTACGAACTCGAAATCAAGCTGATCGACGACATCAAGCCGGGCGAAATCCCCGTGCTCGGCTGCGCCGGCAACCTCACCATCGCGCCGTGGGGCGAACTGCTCACCACTGCGACCAAAATGCGCGGCGGCGTCGGCTGCGTCACGGACGGGCTCACCCGCGACGTGCGCTTCATCCGCGACATGAAATTTCCAGTGTTCGCCGGCGGCATCGGCCCGCTCGATTCGCGCGGCCGCGGCAAGATGCTGGAGATCGACCGGCCGATGCAATGCGGCGGCGTCAAGGTGCGCTCGGGCGACATCGTGTTCGGCGACGTCGACGGCGTCGTCGTCATCCCGCGCGAGATCGAGGACAAGGTGTTCGAGGCGGCGTTCAGGAAGGTTGAGGGCGAAAACCGCTCGCGCGACGAACTGCTGCAGGGCAAGCTGCTGGCGGATGTCTATAAAAAGTATGGGATTTTGTGAGGCCGCGAAAATATGTAGCCCGGATAGAGCGAAGCGAAATCCGGGGCTTCTCGTCCGCCGCCCCGCATTCCGCTCCGCTCCACGCGGACTACAAGAACAAGTCGTCCCTACTGACTCGCCACGAGATTAAGCCGCTTCAACAGGTCGCCCCACTTTACGGTCTCGGCCTGCATGAAGGCTTTTGTCGCGGCCGGGCTGAGCGGCGGCTTCATCGGCATCAGGCCCATCGTCTCGATACGGCCGACGATCGCCGGGTCCTTGAAAGCTTCGATCATCGCCGCCGACAGCGCATCAATGACAGGCTGAGGCGTCTTGGCCGGCGCGACGATGGCGTGCCACGACACCGCTTCGAAATCCGGTGCGCCGATGACTTCGGCGATGGTCGGGACGTCCGGCAGTTGCGGCAGCCGCGCCGACGAACTGACGCCGAGCGCCCGCAGCTTGCCGTCCTTGATCAGCGGAATGGCGACCGACGGATCGGAGAACGCCAGATCGACATGCCGCGCCGCGACGTCGCCCACGGCCTGCGGCCAGTTGCCCTTGTAGGGCACGTGGTTGAGATCGATGCCGAGCTTCATCTTCAGGAGTTCGCCCGCCAGATGCGGCGCCAGAGCGACGCCCGATGAGGCGTAGGTAATCTTCCCCGGCTCGGCCTTCGCCGCTTTCGTCAGTTCGGGCAGCGACTTGATCGGCGATTGCGCGCTGGTGACGAGGATGAACGGTGTCTTCAGGTAAACCGCGATCGGCGCGAAATCCCTCGCGGCATCGTAAGGCAGCGATTTGAAGAAGATGCCGTTGATCGCGAAGACGCCGCTGGACGCGACGAACAAGGTGCGGCCGTCCGGCTGCGCGCGGGACACGAATTCGGCGGCGACGTTGCCGGCCGCCGCGCCGCGGTTTTCGACAACGAACGGCTTGCCGAAGCGGGTGGACAGCGCCTGCCCATACATGCGTGTGATCACATCCATCGCCGAGCCGGCGCCCAGCCCAACCACCACGGTCACATTGCCGGACGGATAGTCATCGGCGCGGACAGGTGCAGCCGAACTGAATGCAAGAATAGCCGCGATCAAAGAAGCAGCAATGGCGCGGTGCACCATGATTTCCCCCCGGTTATTTTTTACTTTTTATCGCCGGGCAGTTTCTACGAACGGACCGTGAAAATCAAATCCCGCGCATCAGCCCGCCATCGACCTTCAGATTCTGTCCGGTGATGTAGCCGGCGCCATCCGACACGAGAAACGCCACCGTGGCGGCGATCTCCTCGGACTTGCCGTAGCGCTGCATCGGCACGCTGTCGCGGCGCGCATCCTGCTGCGGCAATGAATCGATCCAGCCCGGCAGCACATTGTTCATCCGCACATTGCTCGCGGCATATTGATCGGCGAACAATTTGGTGAAGGCGGCGAGCCCGGCGCGGAACACGCCCGAGGTCGGAAACATCGGGCTCGGCTCGAAGGCCCAGGCCGTCGAGATGTTGACGATTGCGCCCTCCTTTTGCGCGGCCATGATCGGCGCGACGAGGCGCGTGGGGCGGATCGCACTCATCAAGTACACATCCATGCCGGTGTGCCACTGCTCGTCGGTGATCTTGAGTATCTCGTCGCGTGGGCCGTGACCGGCGCTGTTGACCAGCGCATCGACGCGGCCCCACTTCGCCATGGTCTCGTCGACCAGCCGCTTGAGATCGTCGTTCGACTGGTTGGACCCGGTGACGCCGATGCCGCCGAGTTCCTTCGCCAGCGCCTCACCTTTGCCGGACGACGACAGGACCGCGACCTTGTAGCCGTCGGCGGCCAGCTTCCTCGCGCAGGCCGCGCCCATGCCGCTGCCGCCCGCTGTCACGATCGCAACCTTCATCTCGCACTCCTGGAATCGAATGGAGCGCGATCATGGAGAGGGGCCGCGCCTCGTGCAATGCGCCGCGTTTCGAATCGAACGCACTTGTTGACACTATTCCTATAATGTGGCATTCTTCCTCTGTCTGCACTTGCCTCCCCCACCGTCTCGAGCGGTGACGAGGCGAGCGGAGGCCGGTGCGCCGACACTGCGCATCGATGATGGAGCGTCGGGAGGCGCAGCCGGTTCCGCTGAACCGGCGCGTGCTCTCGCAAAGCACGCTCGGCGGGCCCGATCGCAAGGGACTCCGCCATCTGGGGGCCTCGCAAGCCCCCATGGCGCCTCCCGAGGCTCCATTAAAATAAACCGGGACGCCGGCGCCCCCGCGCCGCTCAAAGAACAGGGGCGATGTTGCGCGCCTGCTTCCCTTGTCGTCCTCCGCGAAGGCGGAGGACCCAGCGCTTGACGCATTCTGGCAGCAAGCAATAGCTGGATCGTTCGCGCACGATGACACCTGAGGGAGCCTCATGCCCATCAAACCAATCGCCGACTTCTCCGCCTTCGACGCGCTCGACATTCGCGTCGGCCGCATCGTCAAGGTCGAGGAGGCGAAGACGAAGAAACCGACCTGGCGCCTGACCATCGACTTCGGCGACGAGATCGGCACCAAGGTGTCGTGCGGCGCCTATCGCAATTATCCGAAGGAGGCGCTGATCGGCCGCCAGGTGCTGGCGGTCGTCAATTTCGCACCGCGCAAGATGGGGCCGGAAGTGTCGGAGGTGCTGACGCTCGGCGTGCCGGGCGACGCCGGCGCGACGATCTACGTCACGCCGCAACAGGAGGTCGAACTCGGCGTTCCCCTGTTCTAGCCCGCATGATCCCGAAAAGTGGATTCCGGTTTTCGGACAAGATCATGCGGAATGAAGGAGGAACGCTTCACTTTGCCGCGCGTTCAGCGAATGGGGAACGAACGCAAGGAGAAGCAACATGCCCCGCGGCAGCAAGGCGGCCTACACCGGCAAGCAGAAGCGCAAGGCCGAGCACATCGAGGAAGGCTACGAGAAACGCGGCGTCTCGCACAAGGAAGCCGAGCGGCGCGCCTGGGCCACAGTCAACAAGGAAACCGGCGGCGGCAAGAAATCGGGCTCCGGCCGGGGCAAGAAAGAGAGCCACGCCTCGTCCCGCAAGGGCGGCAGGATCGGCGGCCGTGCTTCGGCTGCGCGCTCCAAGGCGGCGCGCTCACGCTCGGCCAAGAAGGCGGCGGCGACGCGCAAGCGGCGCGGGCATTGAGACTCTAGAAATCATCCCACTGCACCGCGCGGCGCGAGTGAGCACGCGGTGGCTCGATGAAGATTTCCTCGAAGCCATAAGGCGGCGGGCTGATGCGCTGGCGCACGATCCGTTCCTCATGCACGACGCGCTTGCGCGGCCGGAACTCGACCGTCCGCGTGCCGCGCGAGCGGCGCGCTTCCGGCTCCGCTCCGGGGCGGCTGCCGATGATGTCGATGCGCACCGCGCCGGCGTTACGCTTGACGAGATCGAACAGCACCGCGGCGTTCTTCGGATGCAGGCGGATGCAGCCATGCGAAGCCGGACGGCCGAGGCGCGAGATCTCGGTGCTGCCGTGGATGGCATAGCCGCCGGCAAAGAAGATCGAATAGGGCATCGGCGACCAGTCGTACTTGCGCGAGTACCATTGACGCTCAAGGCGCTGCGGCCGGTAGGTGCCGTTCGGCGTGTTGTAGCCCCAGCGCGCGGTCGAGACCGGCCAGCGATATTGCGGGACGCCGTCGACCTCCACGGTGAGTTCCTGCGTCGACTTGTTCACGGTGACGAGAACGCCGGCCTGCGCCGCATGAGCGGCGAGCGACAGCGCGAGCGCGAGCGCGAACAAGGTGGCGGCTAGACGACGCATGACAAAACTCCCGGCGCCTGTTTACTGTAACCAAGGCCGGCTCCGGGCGGCCATTACTAAATGTGGTTAGCGCACGATTCCGTATTTGCGATCGAGGCTGCGCAGCCAGGCCTCACGCCCGCGCAGCACCTCGGCCTCGCTGCCGACCGACGTGAATTTCTCGACGCGGATCGGCCGAGCCTTTTGGACGACGGCAGGCCGTGCCAGCGGCAGCGCGTCCGGCGTCACGGTCACCTGGATGATGTCGTCATCGGTCGCCTTCGCCAGCGCCGCCGCTGGATCAGCCTCTTGGTCCAACGCGGCAATGTGGGCATCCGGGCTGTCCTGAATTTTCGGCAGTGGCCCGTTGACCACGACGATGCGCGCGTTGGCGCTGCCACGGGCTCGCACTATGGCGAACAAGGTCGCCGCGTTCTCCTTGCTCAGCCGCACGCAGCCATGCGAGGCACGGCGGCCGAGGTTACGTTCCTCCGTCGTGCCGTGCATGGCGTAGCCGCGGTAGAAGAAGATCGAATGCGGCATCGGCGCCCAGTCGTATTTGCGCGAATACCAGCTCTTCTCGAGCCGCACAGGGCGAAATTTGCCAACCGGCGTGTCATAGCCGCGGCGGCCGGTGGACACCGGCCAGCGATAGCGCTCTGCGCCGTCGACCGCGACGGCTACGCGCTGCTGCGCCTTGCTGATGGTGATGACGATGTCGGCCCGCGCGGCGGACGGCGCGAATGCCATGAGAGCCGCAACGGCGGCAGCAACGCTTAGACAACGCATGACAGAACCTTCCAGAACCCGCGACAGGCTAAGGATCGCCGATCAGGGCCGGGGTTGTAAAGCTTTCGTTAACCATAAAAGTGACTGATGTTATTCGGATTTCAGCGGCGACGACGGATGGAACCCGGCCAGTGCCGGCTTAAACCATGCCGCGCAAATGACCTGACAGGCCCGCGCCAAATCGCTTAAATCGCAAGGTCATGACGTCCCGCGCAGCCATCATCGGTGCCTGCTTCACGCTGCTCGTTGCCGGCGCGTTCGCCGTCGGGCAGACGCTCGACAATGCGCCGGATGCAACGCTGCCGGCCGCTCCCAACGCGCCGGAGGCGAAGCCGCCGGCCATTGTCGCACCGTGGAGCGCACCATCAACGCCTGCCGCACAAATCGCACCTGTGGCGGAAACACCAAACCTCGTCACGCCCCCAACGCCAGCCGAGATCACCAAGCCCGTCGCGCCCGAACCCGCGCCCGCTCCGGTGACGACCGCGCCTGCGACGGAGACACTCGCGCCCGCCATTGCCGCTCCCGCGCCATTGCCGCCAACCAAGCCAGTCATCGCCGACAAGAAAGACGAGCCGGTCCCGGCCAAGCAGCTCTTCGCTGCCGAGAAGCTGCCGAGCCTCGGCAAGGCGATGGCCATTGGCTACTACCCGCGCGGCTGTCTCCAGGGCGGCGTCGCGCTGCCCGTCAACGGCCCGACCTGGCAGGTCATGCGCCTGTCACGCAACCGCAACTGGGGCCACCCGAGCCTCGTGCAGTTCCTTGAGCGCTTCGCGCCCGCTGCCGCCAAGGCGACCGGCTGGAAAGGCATTCTCGTCGGCGACATGGCGCAGCCGCGCGGCGGCCCAACCCCGTTCGGCCACATGAGTCATCAGACCGGCCTCGACGTCGACGTCTGGTTCATGCCGATGCCAAGCCACACTTTGTCGAATGAAGAGCGCGAGAAGGTCTCGGCGATCAATCTCGTTTCGGCGGACTGGAAGAGTATCAATCCGAAGACCTGGACTCCGCAGCATTACGACTTCATCCGCGTCGCCGCGCAGCAGCCCGGTGTAGAGCGCGTGCTGGTCAATGCCGCGATCAAGAAGGAAATGTGCCGGATGCAGAATGGCAAGCATCCGGAGTGGATGGAGAAGGTGCGGCCCTGGTACGCTCACCACGACCACATTCATGTGCGCATGGAATGCCCATCGGACTCGCCCAATTGCCGCAGCCAGCCTTCGGTGCCGGATAGCGATGGCTGCGGCGCCGCGCTCGACTACTGGTTCTCGGACAAAGTGCTGAAGCCGAAGCCCAAGCCGCCGGATGCCAAGCCGGCCAAGCCACCACGGCCGATCACGCTCGCCGATCTGCCGCCAGCCTGCAAAACCGTGCTCGCCGCGCCGGCGAAGGATGGCGAGTAGCTCTTCACTCCACCGGCAACACGTTGGTATACTTCACCTGCTCCAGCGCGAAGCTCGACTCGATCGAAGCGATGCCGTCGAGACGCGTCAGCTTGGTCTTGAGGAAGCGCTCGTAACTCGGCAGATCGGGCACCACGACGCGTAGCAGATAATCGCGCTGTCCGGTCATCAGGTAACACTCGAGCACTTCAGGCCAACGCGAGATGGTCTTGCCGAAACGCTCCAGCATCTCCTCGCGCTGCTTGTCGAGCTTGATCGAGATGAACACGCTCACCGGCAGACCGACCGCGCGCTGGTCGAGAACCGCGACATAGCGGTTGATGATCCCGGCCTTTTCCAAAAGCCGCACGCGGCGCAGGCAGGGCGATGGCGACAGCCCGACCTGCGTCGCCAGGTCGTTGATGCTCATGCGGCCGTCAGCCTGCAACAGATTGAGTATCTTGCGATCGATCGGATCGAGTTTTGCGGTTGGCATAATCTGCCTTCTATGGCCGGCATATTGGCGTATTCAGCTAATTATTGTTGACAAGATAGCGTACTTTGGCAGCCATCGCCATGGCCAAAGGCGCACAATTACTCGTCGTCCCCGAGAAGGCGGGGACGACACTCAGTGAGATCGCCATGGCCCCGACCGCAGATCACCTGAAGTCCCTGAGCGCGCTCGAGCGCAAGGTGCTGTGGCTGGCGAGTTGGACCATCCACAACGCCAACCACATCCGCGAGAATGAGGACGGCCTGAAGGTCGGCGGTCATCAGGCGTCCTCCGCCTCGCTCGCCACCATCATGACCGCGCTTTATTTCGACGTGCTGCGGCCGCAGGACCGCGTCGCGGTGAAGCCGCACGCGTCGCCCAACTTCCACGCCATCCAGTATCTGTTCGGTAAGCAGACCCGCGACAGACTGGAGAACTTCCGCGGCTACAAGGGCGCGCAAAGCTATCCCTCGCGCACCAAGGACACCGACGACGTCGACTTTTCGACTGGCTCGGTCGGCCTCGGCGTCGCGCAGACCTTGTTCTCCTCACTGGTGCAGGACTACGTGAAGGCGCATGGCTGGGCCAAGGATCGTCCCGAAGGCCGCATGGTGGCGCTGGTCGGCGATGCCGAGCTCGATGAAGGCAATATCTTCGAGGCGCTGCTCGACGGCTGGAAGCAGGGCCTGCGCAATTGCTGGTGGGTTATCGACTACAATCGCCAGAGCCTCGATGCCGTGGTGCGTGAAGGCCTGTGGGAGCGCTACGAGCAACTGTTCAAGAATTTCGGCTGGAACGTCGCCATCGTGAAATACGGCTCGTTGCAGCAGGCGGCGTTCAAGGAGCCGGGCGGCGACAAGCTCAGGCACTGGATCGATAACTGTCCGAACCCGCTCTACTCGGCGCTGGTGTTCGCCGGCGGCGCCGCCTGGCGCAAGCGCCTCAATGACGAAATCGGCGATCAGGGCGACGTGTCGAAGCTGATCGAAAAGCGCAGCGACGATGAACTCGCGGCGCTTATGAACAATCTCGGCGGTCACGACCTGCCGGCGCTGCTCGAGGCCTTCCACGGCGCCGATCCGGAAAAGCCAACCTGTTTCATCTGCTACACGGTGAAGGGCTTCGGCCTGCCGATGGCCGGTCATAAAGACAACCACGCCGGCCTGATGACGCCGGCGCAGATGGAAGGCTTCCGCGCCAAGATGAAGGTGCGACCGGGCCACGAATGGGACAAGTTCGAAGGTCTCGACAACACCGAGACTTTGCAGGCTTTCCTCGACAAGGTGCCGTTCGTCTCGGGCGGCGAGCGCCGCCTCACCGCGCCGGTTATTCCGGTGCCGGACACGCTCAATGTTGCGATCCAGCCGGTGATGGCGACACAGACGGGCTTCGGCGCCATCCTCAACGAGATCGGCCGCGGCGACGACGAATTCGCACAGCGCATCGTCACGACCTCGCCGGACGTCACGGTTTCGACCAATCTCGGCCCGTGGGTGAACCGGCGCGGCCTGTTCGCCCGCGAGGCGATGGCCGACACCTTCAAGAGCGAGCAGATCCCCTCAACCTTCAACTGGGAATTCTCGCCGAAGGGCCAGCACATCGAACTCGGCATCGCCGAGTCGAACCTGTTCATCAATCTTTCGGCGCTTGGCCTGTCGCATTCGATCAACGGTGTGCGCCTGCTGCCGATCGGCACCTTGTACGATCCGTTTATTGCCCGCGGGCTCGATCAGCTTAATTACGGCTGCTATCAGGACGCCCGCTTCATGGTGGTGGCGACGCCATCCGGCATTACGCTTGCCGGCGAAGGCGGCGCGCACCAATCCATCGCCCAGCCGCTGATCGGCATGGCACAGGACGGCCTCGCCTCGTTCGAACCGGCTTTCGTCGACGAACTCGCCACCATCATGCGCTGGTCGTTCGACTACATGCAGAAGTCCGGCGGCGAAGTTTCAGAAAGAAATTGGCTGCGCGACGAGACCGGCGGCTCGGTTTATCTGCGCCTGTCGACGCGCCCGATCGAACAGATCAAGCGCGACATGACACCGGGGTTGAAGCAGCAGATCATCGACGGCGCCTACTGGCTGCGCGAGCCAGGCCCGAACTGTCAGGTTGTTGTCGCCTACACCGGCGCCATTGCGCCGGAAGCCATCGCCGCCGTCGGCCTGATGGCGGAAGACCGCCGCGATATCGGCCTACTCGCCGTCACCTCGGCGGATCGACTCAACGCCGGCTGGACCGCAGCGCAGCGCGCCCGCGAACGCGGCCTCGTTCATGCGCGCTCGCATATCGAACGCCTGCTCGGCGGCCTGCAACCGCATTGCGGCATCGTCAGCGTGATCGACGGCCATCCGGCGACCTTGGCGTGGTTAGGGGCCGTGCACGGCCACCGCACCCGCGCGCTCGGCGTCGAGCATTTCGGCCAGACCGGCACCTTGGCCGATCTTTATAAACACTACGGCATCGACACCAATTCGATCATCGCCGCGACGGAAGCCATCGCACCGGGCCGGCCGATGCGATATTTGAAGGCGCTCTGACGCCGAAGCCTCTGCCAGGGCGCGCACGAAATATCGTGCAATCGCAGAGACATCGGCGATCTGTGATCGTGGTCACAGCATTGACACAAGCCTGCGCGTAACTAACAAACTCCGGCTTTCAAAGGAGTTTGCGCGATGGGCCTGCTGGACGTCCTCAACGGCATGCAGAACGGCCCGCGCGGCGAGCGCGAACCCGGCAAGGGCGGCATGTCGCCCATCACCATGGCGATCCTAGGCCTGCTGGCCTACAAGGCCGTCAAGAGCCTGAGTGGCGGCCAAACGGCTCCTTCGACTCCTTCCGCGCCAGCACCGACGCAAACCTCATCCGGCGGACCTGGTCGTGACCTCGGTGGCCTTCTTGGCGGCGGCGGTCTTGGTAACGTGCTGGCGGGCGGCCTCGGCGGTCTGCTCGCCGGCGGCGCCGCAGGCAGCATTCTCAGCGGCGGCCTCAACGATCTGCTCAAGCAGTTTCAGCAGAACGGTTTGGGCGAGGAAGCAAATTCGTGGGTCGGCACCGGCCCGAACAAATCGGTCGACCCGAACGACTTGGCCAAAGCGCTCGGCGCCGATCAGCTCGATGCGCTCACCAACCAGACCGGCATGTCGCGCAACGAATTGCTCGAGGGCCTCAGCCAGTATCTGCCGCAGGCGGTCGACACCATGACGCCGGATGGGCGTTTGCCGGACGAGCACGAAATTTCGCGACTTCTCTAACCCGGCGCACGCGCCGAAGGACCGCATCATGGGCATTCTCTGGATCATCCTGATCGGCTTCGTCGCCGGCATGATCGCGCGCTGGATTTCGCCGGGACCGAACGATCCGAAAGGCTTCATCCTGACCACCGTGCTCGGCATCGCCGGAGCCTTCGCCGCAACCTGGATCGGCCAGGCGATCGGCTGGTACCGGTCGGATCAGGGCGCCGGCTTCATCGGCGCCACCATCGGCGCGATCCTTGTGCTGTTTATCTGGAACAGGCTGGTGGCGGCGAAAGTCATCTCCGATCCCGGCAACAGGCCGTAACAACGTTTCTGCATAACGTTTCTGCTTAACTTCAAATCTCAACCCAAGAGGGCATCATGAGTATCTTCGGCAAGATTATGGGCGCGATTTTCGGCAGCGGCTCGGCGCAGGCGCAGGCTTCGCCGACGGCGCCGGCAGCGGCTCCGATGAACAGCGTCGACGTCGCGGAAATCGTCGACAAGGCGGCTGCGTCCAAGGGCGAAAAGCTCGCGTGGCGCACCTCGATCGTCGATCTGATGAAGGCGCTCGATCTCGACTCCAGCATCGGCGCGCGCAAGGAGCTCGCCAAGGAACTGAAATACACCGGCGACATGAACGACTCGGCCAAGATGAACATCTGGCTGCACAAGCAGATCATGGAAAAGCTCGCCGCCAATGGCGGCAAGGTGCCGGACGATATCAAGGATTGATCGCCTTACAGCGATTGCTGCAACACCGTCTCGCGGAAACGCGAGGCGGTGTTTTTGTTATCGCCCGTCCTCAATTACCATCGCCGCGCCTTTCTCGGCGATCATCATGGTCGGCGAATTGGTGTTGCCGCTCGTGATCGACGGCATGATCGAAGCGTCGATGACGCGCAAGCCGTCGACGCCGATCACGCGCAGGCGCGCATCGACCACGGCGCGCGGGTCGTCGTCACGGCCCATCTTCGCCGTGCCAACCGGATGAAAGATGGTGGTGCCGATATTGCCAGCCGCCTTCGCCAGCGCCGCCTCATCGTCGCTGCGTATGCTCTCGCCGGGCAGGTACTCGACCGGTTGATATTTCTTCAGCGCCGGCTGCGAAACGATGGCGCGGGTGACGCGGATCGAGTCGGCGGCGACGCGGCGGTCCTCGTCGGTGGACAGATAGTGCGGCGCGATGGCCGGCGCTTGTGATGGATCGGCGGATTTCAGCGTCACCGCGCCGCGCGACGTCGGTCGCAAATTGGCGACGCTGGCGGTGAAGGCCGGAAACGCGTGCAGCGGATCGCCGAATTTCTCCAGCGACAAAGGCTGCACATGGTACTGAATATTGGCGCGGTCCTGTGACGGATCCGACTTCGTGAAGGCGCCGAGCTGAGACGGCGCCATGGTCATCGGCCCGCGCCGACGCAGGACATAATCGAGCCCCATGCCGAACCGGCCGAATAAAGAAGCATTGATGGCATTAAGCGTCTTGACGCCAGCGACCTTATAGATCGTGCGCAGTTGCAGATGATCCTGCAGGTTCTGACCGACACCGGGTTTGTCGAGCTTTACGTCGATGCCGTGCTGTGCAAGATGTCCCGCGGGGCCAATTCCCGACAGCATCATCAGATGCGGCGAGCCGATGGCGCCGGCAGCAAGAATGACCTCCCCGCGGCATTTAGCTTCGCGTTGCACGCCCTTCTGTCGAAAGCGCACGCCCTTCGCGCGCAAAGAGCCTGACTTGCCGTCGAATAAAATCGCTTCCGCCTGACAACCGGTCTCGAGCTTGAGATTCGGCCGCTTCAGCGCCGGCTTGAGGAAGCCGCGCGCCGCCGACCAGCGCCGGCCCATGCGCTGATTGACATGGAAATAGCCGATACCTTCGTTGTCGCCGGTGTTGAAGTCGGCGCTCTCCGGGATGCCGTATTCGATCGCGGCGCGTTTGAACGCCTCGAGGATTTCCCACGACAGGCGCTGTTGTTCGACTCTCCACTCTCCTCCCTGCGCATGATGCTCGCCGGTGAGAAAATGATCGACATGCTTGCGGAAATACGGCCGCACGTCATCCCAGGACCAGCCGAGCAGACCGAGTTGCCGCCATTGGTCGTAATCGGTCGCCTGGCCGAGCATATAGATCATGCCGTTGATCGCCGAGCAGCCGCCGATCACTTTGCCGCGCGGGTAGTTCAGCGCCCGGCCATTGAGGCCCGGCTCGGCCTCGGTCTTGAACATCCAGTCGGCGCGCGGGTTGCCGATGGCGAACAGGTAGCCGACCGGAATGTGAAACCAGATCCAATTGTCGTTGCCGCCCGCTTCCAGGATCAGCACGCGCTTGGAGGGATCGGCCGACAGCCGGTTCGCCAGTACGCAGCCGGCCGAGCCGGCACCCACGATGATGTAATCGAATTCGCCCTCGATAGGCGTCATGTTCGTTTCCTCCGCAAGCCGGACTTTACCCTGTGCGGCAGGACTTGCTAGGCTGGGGTTCAGAGACCTCAAGTCACGCCGTAAGCGTGATCTGAGCTTCGGAATGCGCTTCCGGATCGGTCCCAGCCCTCGCGACAGACCCTCATCCGCATTGCCGCGGTACTCCCGCGCGATTGCCACTCCGGAGAAGCGCCATGCGTCTCAGCGCACGCAACCAGATCAAAGGCACCATTGTCGACGTCCGCAAAGGCGCAACCACCTCGCATGTCAGCGTGGAAATCGCCGCGGGTCAGGTCGTCACCGCATCGATCACCAACGAAGCGGTCGAAGATTTGGGGCTCAAAGCCGGCATGACGGCCGTCGCCGTGATCAAGGCCTCCGATGTCATGATCGCGGCGGACTAATGCCATGCGCGCAGTGATTATCGCCGTCGCGCTCCTGGGCGCGCTACCGACGTTGTCGCCAGTCCGGGCGCAGGAGCCCGTCGGCTGCGACAAGTTCAAATGGCCGCTGGACCGCGAGCGCGCGCTGATGGCCAATCCTATCGATATTGCTTCGGGCGCGACGATCGCCGAGCCGGGCGCGGCAGCCTACAGAATCGCGCTGGCGCCGCAGGCCGATGCAAAGCTGCCTGCCGCACCGGAACGAGCATCGCGCGAGCCTGCCGCTCATGCCGGCTTTCTGCGCTTTGCCGCAACGTCCGGACCCGGCACATTCCGCATCACGCTATCGGCTAATGCTTGGATCGATGTGATTCAGAGCGAAAAATTCGTGCACGCGGGCGAGTTCAGCGGTGTCAATGGCTGCGATGGACTGCGCAAGAGCGTAAAATTTTCGCTTGCAGCGGCTCCGTTCACCATCCAGTTCAGCGGCGCCACCGTCCAAAGTCTCATGGTCACGGTGACGCGGGACTGATCTTCAGCTTGTGGTCTGAAGCCGGCATTTGCTAGAGTTCGCAAGTAGACCTCCGGCGCGCCGTGCGCCCGCCGGGCGTTGCCGGAACGATGGTTCCTGCGTGTCGATCCTTATGACCCGACGCCCCAGGCGGCCGATTCTGGCCGCGCGCAGGAGATTTGCCATGTTCAAACGGCTTGTGACCCTTATCGCGCTCGCATTTGTTCTGACCGGCAGCCCCCGAGTGGCCGCGGCTCAGGACACCCTCACCGTCTTCGCGGCCGCCTCGATGAAGAACGCGCTCGACGATATCAGCGCCGTCTATACCAAACAGACCGGTGTGAAAGTCGTCGCGAGCTATGCGGCGAGCTCGACCCTCATCAAGCAGATCGAGCAGGGGGCGCCGGCCGACGTCTTCACTTCCGCCGACCTCGCCTGGATGGACTACGGCGTGGAGAAGAAGGTCATCAAGGCCGACACCCGCGTCAATCTGCTCGGAAACCGCCTGGTGCTGATCGCGCCAGCGGACTCCATGCTCAGCAACGTTGCCATCGGTCCCGGCTTCGATCTCGCCAAGCTCGCCGGCGACGGCCGCATCACGACCGGCGACGTGCAAGCAGTGCCGGTCGGGAAATACGCCAAGGCCGCGCTGGAGAAGCTCGGCGCCTGGCAGACGGCCGCGCCAAAATTCGCCATGGCCGAAAGCGTGCGCGGGGCGCTCGCCTTGGTCGCCCGCAGCGAGGCGGTGCTCGGCATCGTCTATGAGACCGACGCCAAGGTCGAGCCGAAGGTAAAGATCGTCGGCACCTTCCCGCAGGATTCCTACCCGCCGGTCGTCTATCCGGTCGCCGCCACCACGACGGCGAAGCCGGGAGCGGCCGCCTATCTCGCCTTCCTGCGCGGCAAGGAGGCCAAAGCAATCTTCGAGAAGTACGGCTTCAGCGTATTGGCGAGCGCCAAAGCCAGCTAGCAGCGACAAGATGAAACCTACCTCGTTCGTCCCCGCGAAAGCGGGGACCCAGAGACCAAATTACGGGCGCTTCGATAGACATTCTGGGTTCCCGCTTGCGCGGGAACGAACGGAGTGTTTTGCAGGCTCAAACAAAGATTCCAAGAAGCATTAATGTTGTCGCTTTCTCCCGAAGAATGGACCGCCGTCGCTCTCTCCGTCAGGGTGGCGGCGGTGGCCACCGCCTTCTCCTTGCCACTCGGCATCGCGGTCGCATGGCTGCTCGCGCGCAAGAATTTCCCCGGCAAGGCGCTGCTCAACGCCATCATCTATCTGCCGCTGGTACTGCCGCCGGTCGTCACCGGCTATCTCCTGCTTATCGCCTTCGGCCGCCGCGGCATTTTCGGCGCGTGGCTCGAAAGCATCGGCATCGTATTCTCGTTCCGCTGGACCGGTGCGGTGCTCGCTTGCGCCGTGATGTCGTTCCCGCTGCTGGTTGGCGCTATCCGGCTGTCGATCGAAGCGGTCGACCGCAAGCTCGAGGACGCCGCCGCGACGCTGGGCGCCAATCGCGTCTGGACCCTGCTCACCGTCACCTTGCCGCTGGCGCTGCCCGGCATCATCGCCGGCGCGGTGCTGGCTTTTGCCCGCGCGCTCGGCGAGTTCGGCGCCACCATCACTTTCGTCTCCAACATTCCCGGCGAAACCCAGACCATCTCGGCGGCCATCTACACACTGACTCAGGTGCCAGGCGGCGATAGCCAGGCGCTCAAGCTGGTGGTGATCGCGGTCGCGATCTCGCTGCTGGCGCTGATCGTGTCGGAATGGTTCGGCCGAAGGGCCGGCGCTCGTGTGCATGGTGTCTAAGATGCAGGTTCTTGCGTGATCTCGGTGGACATCGACAAGCAACTCGGCGACTTCGCCCTCAGCGTCTCGTTCGACGGCGACAGCGGCGTTACCGCGCTGTTCGGACCGTCGGGATCGGGCAAGACCTCGATCGTCGGCATGATCGCCGGGCTCATCAAGCCCGACCGCGGCCGCATTGTCATCGGCGGCGAGACGGTGTTCGACAGCGCGGCGGGCATCGACGTTCCGGCGCACCGCCGCCGCATCGGCACCGTCTTCCAGGACGGCCGGCTGTTTCCGCATATGTCCGTCGCGCGCAATCTCGGCTATGGCCGCTGGATGACCGGCCTGCCGCGCGACGCGGCGCAGTTCAGGCACGTCACCGAGTTGCTGGACATCGCGCCGCTCGTCGATCGTCGCCCCGGCGCACTGTCCGGCGGCGAACGCCAGCGCGTCGCACTCGGGCGTGCGCTGCTGATGAAGCCGCGCCTGATGCTGCTCGACGAGCCGATGGCCTCGCTCGATGCGCGGCGGAAGAGCGAGATACTGCCCTACTTCGTGCGCCTGCGCGACGATACCAGACTGCCGATGATCTATGTCAGCCATGACCCCGCAGAAGTGAAAGCACTCGCCAGTCGCGTCGTGCTGCTCGATGCGGGACGGGTGGTGAAAAGCGGCGGGGCGGAACTCCTCTGACGTCATGCCCGCGAAGGCGGGCATCCAGCTCTTTCACCTGAACAAGCGCTGGATCGTCCGCCTTCGCGGACGATGACGGTGTAGAGTATGCCCATGTTCCCTCCCGCCCGCATCGTCTGCCTCACTGAAGAAACCGTCGAGACGCTCTATCTCCTCGGCGAGGATGCGCGCATCGTCGGCGTGTCCGGCTATGCCGTGCGCCCGCCGCAAGTGCGCAAGGAGAAGCCGCGCGTCGCCGCCTTCATTTCCGCCGACGTACCGAAGATTCTGGCACTCGAACCCGATCTCGTTCTCACCTTCTCCGATCTGCAAGCCGATATCGTCGCCGAACTGATCCGCAACAATGTCGCGGTCCACGCCTTCAACCAGCGGGATGTCGCCGGCATCTTCGCCATGATACGCACCGTCGGCGCGCTGGTCGGTCAACCCGGGAAAGCCGACACGCTCGCCAATAGACTCGCGGCCCGCCTCGAAGACGTGCGCGCGCAATCCGCAAAGCTGCCGCGACGGCCGCGCGTCTATTTCGAGGAATGGGACGAGCCGATGATCTCCGGCCTTAACTGGGTGTCCGAACTGGTCGAGACCGCCGGCGGCGACGACATCTTCCCTGGACTGTCGAAGCGCAAGAACGCCAGGGACCGCATCGTCGCGCCGGAGGCGGTGATCGCCGCACAGCCGGACATCATCATCGGCTCGTGGTGCGGCAAGAAATTCGTGCCCGCCAAGGTCGTAGCGCGGCCGGGCTTCGAGACCGTCCCGGCGGTTGCCACCGGCTGGCTCCGCGAGGTCAAATCGACCGTAATCCTGCAGCCCGGTCCGGCCGCCTTGACCGACGGCCTTGACGCTCTCGCCGTCATCATCGCCGAATGGGCCCAGAAGGTCCCAGAAAAGGCCGTTTGACGGGCTTTTGGCCGATGGATTCGGCCCACCCGGCCGTGCTAAGACGCTTGCGACGCACAAACGGGATTCAATGCGATGCACACGACCGAGAACCGCTCCGCTCTGCTGGCCGATCTGGCGCTGATCGCCTTCCTCGTCGCTTTCGTGGCGTTGGCGCGGCTCCTGCCGCATGCCTGGGGCTTCATGCCGGTCGCCGCTAGCGCGCTGTTCGCCGGCCGCATGCTGCGCAATCCCGTGCTGGCGCCGGTGGTGCCGCTCGCCGCGATGGCGCTGTCGGGTCTGGTGCTTTCCGGCGACGACTGGCGCATCTCGCTCGTCACCTACGGCGCGATCACCCTGCCCGCTTTCGCCGGCATGGCGACACGCAACTGGCGCGGCGTCATCGGCACTGCAGGCACCATGGTTGCCTGCTCAGTCGCCTTCTTCGTGCTGTCGAACTTCGCGGTCTGGGCCTTCAGCGGCATGTACAGCCATGACATCGCCGGCCTGACGCAGTGCTACGTGCTGGCGCTGCCGTTCTTCCAGAACACGCTGATCGGCGATCTTTTCTGGACCGCGGTGCTATTCGGCGGCGCGTGGATGATCCAGCACATGCCGCTGCTTTCCCGCTCAAACGGCTGATCAGCGGCTTAGTTTCTTCCGCACCTTCTGCATCAGCGCTCTGGCGCTGCCGCTGACTGTGGCGGCGTCTTCCGGCTCGTCGAGCCGCAGGCCGACGGTCGACACCTTGCCGCTTTCGACCTTGTGCGCCAGCAGCGCGATAGTGCCGAGCGCGACAATATCGCCAGCCCTGGCCGGACGGCCGAGTTGCTCGACAAAGAAATCGGCGAGGCTGACCTCGGCATGGTCGGCGGCGACCTGCAGCCCGTAGATGTCCGCCAGCGCGCCGAGCGTGGCGTTGCCGGGGACGAAGAAGTCGCCGAGCGCTTCCGCCGCCGGGACGCGCGGCGCCGGACTTTCCATGAAGAAGCGGTCGAGCGCCTGCGCCTTTTCCGGCGGCGCGAGCAGATAGATGTAATCGCCTTCCTGCACCGGCGCCGCCTCCGCCGGCGTAAGGATTTCCTCGTTGCGGATCACCAAGGTCGGCCGCGCCCAGTTCGGGATCAGGCCGCGCTTGAGGAAGGGACTATTGGCGGGAACCGGATAGCCAACCATCTCGCGCGTCATCTGGCCAGGCAAGTCGAGTTCGACTCGCCGGGGCGCCGGATCGGCGCGCGAGAACGACATATCGAGCTTGCGTGCCGACAATGCCACGGTCCAACCCTGGATCAGCAGCGAGGACGCCACCACGACAAAGGCGACGTCGAAGTACAGCGCCGCGCCGGGCAGTCCAACCAGAAGCGGAATCGAGGCCAGAAAAATCGCCACCGCGCCGCGCAAGCCGACCCACGAGATGAAAAGCTTTTCACGCCACTGGAACTTGAACGGCCAGAGACAAAGAAAGACGGCGGCTGGCCGCGCAATCAGCATCAGGGTCAGCGCCACCACGATGGCGCCGATGAGATTGGCGCCAAGCCGTCCGGGCCATACCAACAGGCCGAGCAGCACGAACATCACAATCTGCATCAGCCAGGTTATGGCGTCGAGAAAGACGACCACCGAATTATGCGCGCGGATCTGCCGATTGCCGACGACGAGGCCGGCGATATAGACGGCGAGAAAGCCGGAGGCATGCACCGCGTTGCCAAATCCGAATACCACCAGCGCGCTCACGGCGACGAAGGGTGCATGCAGGCCCTGCGGCAGGTTCACGCGGTTGAGCACCCAGGCGATCATGCGACCGCCACCGTAACCAATGGCGGCGCCGAGTACGGCGTTGCGGAACAAGGTCACGAACGCCTGCGACCAGCTCAGGCCGCCGACGGACAGAATCTCGACGAGCAGCAGCGCCAGAAAGATCGCGATGGGATCGTTGGTGCCCGACTCGACCTCCAGGGTGGCGCGGACGCGCGGCCGCAGACGCAGGCCGCCGGCGCTGAGCAGGAAGAAGACGGCCGCGGCGTCGGTCGAGGCGACCACGGCGCCGAGCAGAAGCGCTTCGGTCCAGCCGATGCCGAGCGCGAACTTGGCGGCCGGCGCGGTAATCAGCGCCGTCACCACAACACCGGCGGTCGCCAGCATCATCGAAGGCGCCAGGACGCTGCGGATGCTGGCAAAGCGCGTGCGCAGACCACCGTCGAACAGGATCAGCGCCAGCGCGATCGAACCCACCGTATAGGCAATGCCAACGTCGTCGAAGCGGATGCCGCCCGGACCGCCCTCGCCGGCCAGCATGCCGACACCCAAGAACACCAGCAGCAAGGGCGCGCCGAAACGCATCGCCAGCAGGCTCGACAAAATGCCGGCCAGCACCAGCAGGCTGCCGAGCAATATCGCAATGCTGACCGTATCGAGTGCCGACATTGAACCGCGGGATTCTCCAGTCTGAGTCATCGGGCGACCGGCGGCCGGGTCGGCCGCGCAAATCACTTAGGCTCAGAGAAACACATTCGCTTGCGGGAAATAAACGCCAATCGTTGCAAGAATTCGTGAATCTCACGCCGGCGCCGACCGACGTAGGTCCGCACGAGCGTGCATATAGTGGTGCATTGGCGCTTTCCCATTGGCGAATCCACCAAGCGCGCTGAACGCCACGCGTCAACCCGGCGCGCGCTTTGTCGCGGTCGCCGATCGATCAGCCGACCAGATAAGGCAGCCAAATGACGACTTTTGGGACGATCGCGACCAGCAGGACAGTGGCCATCAGGATCGCCAGCATCGGCAGAACATGCCTGAAGATGTCGAACACCGGGACACCATCCTCGCCGACGGCGGCCCGGGTGGTGAACACCAATAGCCCCAGCGGCGGCACCAGCGGCGCACCTTCCAGGACCAGAACGCCGATCACGGTGAGGGCCAACGGATCGATGCCCAAGGTCGCGGCAGCGGGGACAAACAACGCGGCGGTGAGCGCCAGCGCCGATAATGCGTCCAGGACAGTCACCAGCACCAGCCATACGGCAATCATCACCGCGAGCGCGGCTGCAGCCCCGAGACTCGCGAGTGCGGCTTCAAATGCGGCACCCGCGCCGGTCACCGCGAGCGCCTGGGCATAGAGCAGAGCTGCGAAGATCAGCAGCAGGATCGGCGCGGAAGCGCGCCCCGCGACCAGAATTGCCTCGACAATCGTGGCGGGGCGCATGCCCCTGCTAATAGCCAATGCCAGACCGATGGCGGCACCAAGGCTCGCCGCCTCGGCGACGCTCAGGATGCGCACGCCGCTGCCGACAATAACGACGGCTACGGCCAGCGCGATGCCGATCAGACTTGTCCAGACACGCGGAGGCGATGTCTCAGGCGGTCCATCCTTGGGTGCGCTCGACGTGTTCAGCGCGGTTCCCGCGCCCCGCACCGACACGCCAAAAGCAACAACGACAAGCAGGGCCGGCACCAGCATGGCGAGAAAGAGCGCGCCGGCCGGCTGGCGCGTGAGAATACTCCAGGTGACCATCAGAATGCTCGGCGGAAGCAGCATTCCAAGCGCAGCGGCACTGGCAATCGTTCCGAGCGATGTCGCGCTGTCGTCACTTCGACGACGCAATTCACCGTAGGAGATGCGGGAAAATCCGACCGCGCCCGCGACCGAGCTACCGGCGGCGAATGCAGAAAGTGAATTGCCGATGGTCGCGGCGAGCGCTGCCCCGCCTCGCATGTGGCGTAGCGTGCGACTTGTCGCCCGGAAGATATCGGTCACGACGCCGGACCGGGCGATGAACTCGCCCATCAGCATCAATAACGGAATAGCGATGATGATGTCGGTACGGAGGCCGTCATAGGCGGTCGCCGCGACAAGCCGCGAAACCTCCTGCCAAGAGCCTGTCGCACCATAGATCGCGGCGAGACTGACAATACCGAGCGCAATGGCGACCTGAACGCCGAAGGCAATCAACACCGCCATAGCGACGAATATCGCAGTCGCTGCGCCGATTCCGATCACGCCGCTCTCTGCCGGAAGTCCAGGTTCATGGCTCCAGGCTTCGCAATTCGGCCAGCTCTCTGTCAAGCGTCGGTTCGGTTCCGGTCAGATCGAGGATCGCCAGCAATCCGTAATTGATGCAGGCCAGCGCCGCACCTGCGACAATCGCGAAGTGAGCGATCCAGGCCGTCACGCCGCCGCTGCCGCCGAACGCCATGAGCGCGGGCTGCCAATTGGCGGTGGCGATCGCCGCGAACAACAGTGCACCGAGCGCATAGCCGGACGCGAGAACGACGCGGCGCACCGGCCACGGCATCAGGCCGAGCAGAAAATCGGTGCGCTGCATCGACCGGCAACGCACCGCGTAGCCGGCCTGCAGGAACACGATCATCACGATGACATTGCCGACAATGTCGTTCGCGCCGCCCATCGGACGGCCGACGAGAGCACGGCTCACGACATCGGCGAGGAGCACGATCGCCAGCACGAAGGTCAGGGCCGCCGCCAGGACCATCGTGAAGCGCGACAACCGGTCGGCGATAGCCACCGGCTGCCAACTGCCTGTGCGGCTTGGCGCCGAGCGCCTGGCCGCGCGCATCAGAATGCGACCTTGTCGCCGCCCTTGAGCGCGAGGATCTCGCGCGCGTCGTCGGGCGTCGCGATCTCGAGGCCGAGGCCCTCGAGAATCTGGCGCACTTTCTTGACCTGCTGCGCGTTCGACTCGGCGAGCTTGCCAGCGCCGATCCACAGCGAGTCCTCAAGGCCGACGCGAACATTGCCTCCCATCGACGCCGCCATTGCCGCGATGCGCATTTGCGCGGCGCCGGCGCCCAGGACGGACCAATGGTATTGGTCACCGAACAGCCGGTCGGCCGTGCGCTTCATCATGATGACGTCTTCGGGATGCGTGCCGATACCGCCGAGAATGCCGAACACTGACTGGATGAACAGCGGCGCCTTGATCACGCCGCGGTCGAGGAAATGCTTCAGCGTATAAAGATGGCTGATGTCATAACACTCGACCTCGAAGCGCGTATTGTTCTCGGCGCAGGTCGTCAGGATCATCTCGATATCGGCGAGCGTGTTCTTGAACATGCCCTTGCGCGTGCCTTCGAGATAGGGCTCTTCCCAGTCGTATTTGAACTTGCCCTTGAACCGCTCGATCATGGGATAGAGACCGAAGTTCATCGTGCCCATATTGAGCGAGGCGACTTCCGGCTTGAACGTCGCCGCCGGGCGCAGACGCTCTTCCACCGTCATGGTCGGCGCGCCGCCGGTGGTCAGGTTCAGAACGACGTCGGAACGCTGCTTGATCACCTTGAGGAACGGCGAGAACAGTTCGGGCGACTGATCGGGACGGCCATCCTGCGGATTGCGCGCATGGAGGTGCACCACGGCGGCACCGGCTTCGGCCGCGCCAATGGCTGCGTCCGCGATTTCCTGCGCGGTGACCGGAAGATGGGGCGACATCGACGGGGTGTGGATGCCACCCGTAACAGCGCAGGTGATGATGACTTTGCGTGCCTTAGCCATGAGCTATCCGTCCTTGGCGTAGTTGCGATGTGTTTTTGATCGTTGGACTTATCCGGCAATCCTAGATTATGTGCCGGGCGGACGTCACCTCGCACGGCGCATGGCCGCGCGCCACAAAAAACTGGATGCCCCGTTGCAGGCCAGCCCACCCAAATCCGGAATTTCGCCGAGCGGAAAAACGCCCGGCCTGCTCATGGGCGCGCTCTGCGGCGTCGGCGCGGCGCTGGCCTGGGCCGCCGGGTTCGCGGTGGCGAAACACGGCATCTCGATCGGCCTCACGCCGGCCGATCTTGCGATCCATCGCTACTTTTGGACCGGGCTGCTGCTGATTCCGCTGATCGTCCGCGATGGCGTGACCGACCTTGGTGGCGTCGGCTGGGGGCGAGGTTTCATTTTGGCGGCGCTGTCGGGCCCGACCCAGGCGCTGGTCGCCTATACCGGGTTCATCTACGTGCCTTTCGGCCACGGCACGACCATCCAGCCGGCGACGGCTGCCTTGGCCGGCATCGTGCTGGCCGCGGTTCTGCTCAAGGAACGGCTGTCCGCATCGCGGGTCGTCGGCGCCGCCACTATCATCGCCGGCCTTGTCGTGTTCGGTATCGAATCATTCGCGACCATCGGCACACACGGCATCGGCGGCGATCTCCTGTTCGCAACGGCCGGCGCCTTGTGGGCATTGTTCGGCATCCTGCTGCGGCAGTGGCGCGTAACCGGCATGCGCGTAGCCGCCGCAGTCGGCCTGATGTCGGTTTTGGTCTACAGCCCGATCTATTTTCTGTTTATCGGCACCGAGAACATGCTGCGGTTCGGCTGGGGCGAGAACCTGCTGCAAATCGTGGTGCAAGGTCTCGTGGCCGGCGTGCTGCCTATCTTTCTTTTTGCCCGTGCGGTCACGCTGCTCGGTGCCGGTCGCGCCTCGACCTTTCCGGCGCTGGTCCCCGGATTTTCGCTGATCATCGGCTTTCTCGCGCTGGGTATCGTGCCAACTATCGCCCAGCTCATCGGCCTGGCGACCGTCCTTGTCGGCTTCCGCTTCGCCCTGCGCTGAGGCGATTATGCACTCCGTAGATGTGCATAACCTACCGCTTGTCACCGCGGCTCAAGCATCAATTTGATAGGACTTGACGGGAGGCGCGGACGAAACCGCCTCGTTCCAGGAGCGCGACACATGGACGGCGTCCAAAGCGGCATCGCCAGTTTGGCCGATACGCTGCCTAAACTCGTCGCCGAACTATCCTCGTTCTGGCTGCTCGTTCAGTTCGGCATCCTGCTGGCCGCCGGCGCCATCGGCACGGTGGCGGGAATCCTGATCCGTCGCCGCGTCGACCTGACGTCGGTGACCATGGGTTGGCCGCCGATGTTAAAACTGCTGGCCCGCTCGTTCCTCGAATGCGTCGGCACGATCATCTTCATCGTTATCCTCTTCATCGTTCGCGAGGCCATGCTGTCGCTGACGTGGCCGAGCCGTTCATACCTGCTCGGCGTAGCAGTAAGCCTCGCGACGGCCTGGGTGGTCATTGCTCTGGTGACCAGCCTGATCCGGAACCAGTTTATTCATCGCGTCGTATCGATTGGGGCCTGGACCTTTGCAGCGCTCGACATTCTGGGCTTGCGCATGGCGGTGCGCGCCGAGCTCGACAGCTATGCACTCGTGGTCGGCGGGTTGCGCATCTCGGCCCTGACTGTGATCAAGGGCACCGTGCTCCTGCTGTTCACGCTGTGGATCGCCAACGCGTTCAGCGACTTTGTCGATCGCCGTTTGCGCACCGTGAACGACCTAACCCCCTCCGTGCAGGTCCTGATCAGTAAGGTGCTGCGCATCCTGCTCATCACCTTTGCCATTTTCATCGTTCTATCGAGCGTCGGCATCGACCTGTCCGCGCTTGCCTTCTTTTCCGGCGCCATCGGCCTCGGCGTCGGTTTCGGCTTGCAGAAGATCGTTTCCAATCTGGTCAGCGGCATCATTCTGCTCGCCGACAAGTCGATCAAACCCGGCGACGTCGTCACCATTGGCGATCAAGTCGGCTGGGTCACCAATATGGGCGCACGCTACACCTCGGTCGATACGCGCGACGGCCGCGAGATTCTCATCCCGAACGAGGATTTCGTCACACAACAAGTGATCAACTGGTCCTATTCGGACAACCGGATGATGCTGAAATCGTTATTCGGCGTCAGCTACGACAGCAATCCGCATCATGTCCGCGAGGTCGCGGTCGCGGCGGCCCTGAAGGTCCCGCGCGTACTGCACGATCCGGCACCGGTCTGCTATTTTGAGGAATTCGGCGACTCGTCGCTGAACTTCTCATTGCGCTACTGGATCGCCGATCCCAACAACGGCATCATCAATGTCCGTGCGCCGGTGATGCTGGCGCTATGGGACGCGTTCAAGGAAGCGGGTATCGAGATTCCCTATCCCGTTCGCGACGTGCGAATTACGCGAGAGGCACCGATGCGCGGCAAGACGGGACTGGAGCCCCCGGGCGATTGAGACGCTTACGCCGCCTTCTTCTTCGACAGGAAGTCGCCCATGCGGTCGAGCGCCTTCAGGATGTTCGCGGTCGAGTTGGCATAAGACAGCCGGACATAACCTTCGCCGAGAATGCCGAAATCCGGCCCGCCGATGATGGCGACGCCGGCATCTTCGAGCAACGATGACGCCAACGCCTTGGCCTTCCATCCCGTCGCCTTGACGTTCGGGAAGGCATAGAAGGCGCCCTTCGGCGTGCGGCATGACACGCCCGGCAATTTGTTGAGACCTTCGACCACGACTTTGCGGCGGCGGTCGAATTCGGCGATCATTTTCGCCACTTCGTCCTGCGGACCGGTCAGCGCGGCGAGCCCAGCATATTGCGCCGAAGCGTTGACGCAGGAATGCAGGTTGACGGCGAGCTTGCGCGCCAGATCGTAGAGCTTGCCCGGCCACACGGCGTAGCCGAGGCGCCAGCCGGTCATGGCGTAGGTCTTGGACCAGCCATTAAGCAGGATAAGGCGATCACGAATCTCCGGATAGGAGAGCAGGCAGACGTGCTGCTCGCCATCATAGGTCATGTGGTCGTAAATCTCGTCCGACATGATGGCGACATCCGGCCACTTGGCGAGGCCTGCCACAAGTTTGTCCACCTCGACCTTCGGTGTGACACCACCCGTCGGATTGGCCGGCGAGTTAACGATGATGAGGCGTGTCTTCGGCGTGATCAGTTTCAGCGTTTCTTCCGCCGAGAAGGCAAACTCATTTTCCTCGCGGATCGGGATCGGGACCGGAGTCGCACCGGTGAACTCGATCATCGACCGATAGATCGGAAAGCCGGGATCCGGATACATGATCTCGGCGCCGGGTTCGCCGAACATCAGGATCGACATGAACATGGTCGGCTTGCCGCCGGGCATGATCATGACGCTGTCGGGCGAGACCTCGACCTTGAAACGCTTGTGCAGATCGGCCGCGACCGCCTCTCGCAACTGCGGGATACCGGTTGCGGCGGTGTAGCCGTGGTGGCCGTCGCGCAATGCTTTCACAGCGGCTTCAACGATGAAATCCGGGGTACGGAAGTCCGGCTGGCCGATACCGAGATTGATGATATCGCGGCCTTGGGCGATCAGCGCATTGGCGCGTGCCAGCACCGCGAAGGCGTTTTCCTCGCCAATGCGGTCGAACGCCGCGATCGTCTTGAGCATCGCATAAGCCTCCCCGGAGACAGCAAAATTTGGCGGGAGTTCACATGATCCGCCGCGCAAATGCAAACCGGCATGCGTAGCCTCTGAGCGGCAGATCACAATTTATAATTGTAGTTCATACTTTTAAAATCATAGATTGATTCTGCCAATGACTATCCTGCGCCCGTTCTTGCGCGTTTCGGATGACGAAACCTCCGGCACCTCGTATGATCAATTACAACTTTTACGGTAAGAAGATTGTCCATTAGTTCGCCTGTACATCGGGAGATAAAGCCGCCCGTGAAATCTTCAACTTTTGCCCCCGCCCGCGACACCCTCGACTTCGCCGCGCTTGCCGAAAAGCCTCACAACCCCACCGCGGTCTCGAGGTCGCTCGACCGTATCACAGGTTCCGCGCTGATCAGACGCGGACCGCAGGTCCCTCCGTTACGTCAGGACGAACATGCCACGTGAACCCAAACGCGGACAACGAGCCAATCCTGCCAATGGCCAAAGCGACAGCGAAGGGTTTGAGTTGATCAAGACGCTGGCCAATGGCACCGACACCAGCCGGCTGCTCGAACTCTACTACTGGACGCGCGAGCCCGGCATCGTCGAACTGATCCGGGCCTATCTCGATATGCCGGAACGCACCCAGCGCAGTCTGAGCACCTTCCTGCTCAACGGACGTCCGAGTTTGATTTCCAGCGCGTTCGACCAGCAAGGGCGCCTGGTGCTCGGCCGGATGCCGGTCGACCAAGCGGGCGTCTTTCCCGGGAGAAGTTCCCGTCAGGTTCAGGGCACCTGACCGACGCGCCACAGGCCTTGGCCGCCCGATGGCGCGTCGCTGCATGAGCGGCATTCATCGCCCCATCAAGGAATGCAATTGTCCTTCCGCGCCTTGTCATGGCACGGTCCTGCGGCCGCCGGGGATATAGGCTTCATGTCCACCACCACCGAAAAACGCCGCGCCTTCAGGAACCTGCATCGCAGCGGCTGCTTCGTCATTCCCAATCCGTGGAATGTCGGCAGCGCACTCTACCTGCAGAGCCTCGGCTTTCCGGCGCTGGCGAGCACCAGCTCCGGATACGCCTATTCCCTGGGTCGCCCTGACAGCGCCCTGAGCCGTGACCAGGTGCTCGCGCATTACTGCGAACTGGCCGCCGCCACCGACATCCCATTGAACGCCGATTTCGAAAATGGCTATGCGCACGAGCCCGACGCGCTCGCAGACAATGTGCGGCTCTGCGTCGACACCGGCGTGGCGGGACTATCAATCGAGGATTTCACCGGCGACGAAACCGCCCCGCTCTATGACTTCGACAAGGCGGTCGTGCGCGTGCGCGCGGCGCGACAGGCGATCGACCAGTCGGGCGGCGACGTTCTGCTCACCGCTCGCGCCGAAGGATTCCTGCACGGCCGTCCCGACCTCGACGACGCCATCCGGCGTCTCACGGCTTTTGCCGAAGCCGGCGCCGATTGCCTCTATGTGCCCGGCATCAAAACCCGCGAGCAGATCGAAGCCGTGGTCACGGCCGTCGCGCCGAAACCGGTCAATCTCCTGATGTCTGCGGCCGGCAGCTTCACCGTCTCCGATATCGCCGCGATGGGCGTTCGCCGCATCAGCGTCGGCGGTGCGCTTGCACGTGTCGCGATGGACGCCTTCATCAAGGCGGCGACACTGATCGCGACCGAGGGCCGTTTCGACCGCCTCGGCGGCGTGATATCCGGCACCGATCTGGACGCATTTTTCGCGCAAAACACGCCGTCAGAGCAGTAAACGCCATGCCCGATTTCGAGTCGCAATGGGAACCGCTGCCCGAGACCGGGCAGCCCGTCGGCCTAAAGGTCGACGCCACGCCGGCGCAGCGACCCGGTCCGGTAGCCTTGGAAGGCCGCTACGGCCGTATCGAGAAGCTGCAGGATCATCACGCCGACGATCTCTGGTCCGTGTTCAACGGCCATCCCGATATCTGGACCTATATCAGCACCGACGGGCCATTCACTGATCCGGAAATCTTCGCCGAGTTCATCGCCAAGCGCGCCGGCCTGACCGATCCTTATGCCTACGCCATCATCGACGACAATGGCTGCGCGGTCGGCTATTTCACGCTGATGGAAATCCGCCCCGAGATGCGCGTCATCGAGGTCGGCCATGTGCTTTATTCGCCGGCGCTCAAACGCACCAAGATTGGCACCGAGGCACAGTACCTGCTGGCACGCTATGCCTTCGAGACGCTCGGCTATCGGCGCTATGAATGGAAATGCAACGCGCTCAACGCCGCCTCCCGGCGCGCGGCGTTGCGTTACGGATTCGTCTTCGAGGGCACATTCCGCAACCACATCATTGCCAAAGGCCGCAACCGCGACAATGCCTGGTTCTCGATGATCGACACCGAATGGCCGGCCCGCAAGGCAGCGTTCGAGCGCTGGCTGGCGCCCGACAATTTCGACGCCGCCGGCCAGCAGAAGATCTCCTTGAGCGAACTGAACGGCTTCGTCGGATGAGCGCGGCCGACGAGCCGGCCAAGGGCGGTTTGCTGCAGCACCGCCCTTTCGTCTTCCTGTGGTTCGCGCGGCTGTTCGCCACCATCGGTTATCAGGCGCTGGCCGTGGTCATCGGCTGGTCGATCTACGAGATCACCGGCAGCGCCTTCGATCTCGGCTATGTCGGCCTGCTACAGTTCATTCCCGCGGTCATACTCACCCTCATCATCGGCCATGTCGCCGACCGCTACGATCGGCGCGTCACGGTGCGACTGGCGCAAGCCGTCTACGCGCTCTGCGCCATTGTCATGACTGTTGCGATGCTCGGCGGCTGGCTGTCGCGCGAACTGCTGTTCGTTCTTGTCTTCGCCATCGGCTGCGCCCGCGCCTTTGAACTGCCAACCAACCAGTCGCTGGTCGCGGCCACCGTACCGGTGAAGCTGATGCCGCGTGCCGTCGCGGCCTGGACTTCGGCGAACCAGACGGCCGTGATCTGCGGCCCGGCGCTCGGCGGCTTTATCTATGCCTTCGAACCGCGCGCCGTGAGCGCGATGTGCGCCGCGTTCTTCCTCGCCGCCATCGCCTGCGTCAGCCTCATGCGCGTGACCCGCCACACCCCGAGCCGCGAGCCTCCGACTTTACGCTCGGTGCTGGCCGGCTTCGATTTCGTGCGCAGCCGCAGCCGGCTGCTCGGCGTCATCTCGCTTGATCTGTTCGTCGTGCTGCTCGGCGGGGCCACCGCGCTGCTGCCGATCTTCGCTAAGGACATCCTCGAGGCCGGCCCGATCGGACTCGGCTTGTTACGCTCGGCGCCCGCGATTGGCGCCCTGCTGACTGCCGCGGTGCTGTCGCGCTTCCCGGTCGAGCGCCACATCGGCCGCAAGATGTTCGCCTCGGTCGCGGTGTTCGGCGCCGCCACGATCGTGTTCGCGCTGTCGACCTCGCTGCCGCTGTCGATCGGCGCGCTCGCCGTGCTCGGCGCCGCCGACGCCGTCAGCGTCGTCATCCGCTTCACCTTGGTGCAGGTCGAGACGCCGGACGAGATGCGCGGCCGGGTCGCCGCCATCAACTACCTTTTTGTCGGCTCATCGAATACGCTCGGCGAGTTCGAGTCCGGCGTGCTGGCGGGCTGGTTCGGCGCGGTGCCGTCTGTTCTAATTGGCGGCATCGGCTCGTTGCTTGTCGCCGGTTTGTGGATGATGCTGTTTCCGGACCTGCGGCACCTCGACCGGTTCCAGCCGGCCGAGAATAAAAAAGAAGACACTTAAAAGGGGAAATGCCAATGCATGTTGTGGTGACCGGCGCGGCCGGCATGATCGGGCGCAAGCTGATCGCCCGTCTGGTCAAGGACGGCGGACTGAACAGCAAAGCTGTCGACAAATTCACGCTGACCGACGTCGTCGCGCCGGAAAAGCCAGCGGGCTTTAGCGGCCAGGTCGACATCGTCACCGGGGACATGGCGGCGCCGGGCGCGGCCGAGAAGCTGATCGCTGAGCGACCCGAGGTGATCTTCCACCTTGCCGGCGTCGTCTCCGGCGAAGCAGAGCTGGACTTCGACAAGGGCTATCACGTCAATCTCGATGGTACTCGTGCTCTGCTCGAAGCCATCCGCCACGCCGATGGCTATCATCCGAAATTCATCTTCACGTCGTCGATCGCGGTCTATGGCGCGCCATTTCCGCACGCCATCCCGGACGATTTCCACCTGACGCCGCTGACCTCCTACGGCACGCAGAAAGCGATCAGCGAATTGCTGCTCGCCGACTACAATCGCCGCGGTTTCCTCGACGGCGTCGGCATCCGTCTGCCGACGATCTGCGTGCGCCCGGGCAAGCCGAACAAGGCGGCCTCGGGCTTCTTCTCCGGCATCATCCGCGAACCGCTGGCGGGCCAGGAGGCGATCCTGCCGGTCGCCGATACCGTGCGGCATACCCATGCTTCACCGCGTTCCGCCGTCGGCTTCCTCATCCATGCTGCGAGCCTGACCCGCGAGCAGCTCGGGCCGCGCATCAATCTGGCGATGCCCGGCGTGTGCTGCACCGTCGCCGAGCAGATCGATTCGCTGACCCGGATCGCCGGACCGAAGGTCGCCGCCCGTATCAAGCGCGAGCCGGACGAACTCGTCATGCGCATCGTCGCCGGCTGGTCGGAACGCATCGACGCCAAACGGGCCGCGGAACTCGGTTTCAGGGCGGAGCAGAACTTCGACGAGATCGTCAAAGCGCATATCGAGGACGAACTGGGCGGGAAGATTGCGTAGAACTCTGCCTAGCCACCCTCTCCGTCGTCATGCCCGGCCATAGCCCGTCGAAGACGGGCGTAAACGCCCTTATGTGCCGGGCATCCACGACTTCCTTCCGCAGCAACAAGACGTGGATGGCCGGGACAAGCCCGGCCATGACGGCTATTGGCGGCATTTCGTGCCCTAGGCCCGGCCCAACTTGCCCCTCCGGCCCCAAATCCTTACATTCCCCCCATGACTTACATCGATGCCGCCGTATCCCCCAGCGCAAGACCGGGCAAATCAAGCTTCACGGCCCCGCTGCCTTCGAAGGCATGCGCAAGGCCGGTCAGCTTACCGCGCGCTGCCTCGACATGCTGACGCCTCACGTCAAACCGGGCGTGCCGACCGACACGATCGACCGGCTGGTCTATGAGTTCGCCATGGACAATGCCGCGCTGCCGGCGACGCTGATGTACCGCGGCTACCGCAAATCGACCTGCACCTCGATCAACCATGTCGTCTGCCACGGCATTCCGAACGAGAAGCCGCTCAAGGACGGCGACATCGTCAATATCGACGTCACCTTGATCGTCGACGGCTGGCATGGCGACTCGAGCCGCATGTATCCGGTCGGCGATATTCCGCGCCGCGCCGAGCGGCTGATCGAAGTGACCCATGAATCGATGATGCGCGGTATCGCCGTGATCCGTCCCGGCGCCACCACAGGTGACATCGGCCACGCCATCCAGAGCTACGTCGAAGCCCAGCACATGAGCGTGGTGCGTGACTTCTGCGGCCACGGCCTCGGCCGGCTGTTCCACGACGAGCCGAACATCGTCCATGTCGGGCGCCCCGGCGAAGGCGTCGTACTCAAGCCCGGCATGTTCTTCACCGTCGAACCGATGATCAATCTCGGCCGGCCGCATGTGAAGGTGCTGTCCGATGGCTGGACCGCCGTCACCCGAGACCGCTCGCTGTCGGCCCAGTTCGAGCACACAGTCGGCGTCACCGCCGACGGCGTCGAGGTCTTCACCTTCTCGCCCGCCGGGCTCGACAAGCCGCCTTACAAGGTCTGAACCGGCCTCGCCGTCTGCGCGGATTCCCCCTATAATGCCCGCTCCGGTTGAGCGAGCGCGTAACGGATGGTGGACCCCTTCAGGACCGACGAGGACGAGATGGCCAACGGCGCGCATGGGCTCGCCGAGGCGACGCCGCATTACCACGGCCACCGTGAGCGACTGCGCGAGCGCTTCCGCAAAGCCGGCGAGGATGCCGTCAGCGATTACGAATTGCTCGAACTCGTGCTGTTCCGCGCCATTCCGCAACGGGACGTCAAGCCGCTGGCCAAAGAGCTGGTCGCCAAATTCGGCTCGTTCGCCGAGGTGATGGCGGCACCGCGCACCCGGCTCAAGGAGATCAAGGGCGTCGGCGATGCCGTGATCGACGAACTGAAGATCGTGCACGCCTCGGCCAAGCGGATCACCCGCGGCGAAGCGACCAAGCGCACGGTGCTGTCGTCGTGGGCCAGCGTCATCGACTATTGCCGCACCGCCATGGCCTATGAGGACAAGGAACAGTTCCGCCTGCTGTTTCTCGACAAGCGCAACCAATTGATCGCCGACGAGGTGCAGCAGCAGGGCACGGTGGACCATACGCCCGTCTATCCGCGCGAGGTGGTCAAACGCGCGCTCGAACTGTCGGCGACCGCGCTGATCCTGGTGCACAATCACCCGTCGGGCGATCCGACGCCGTCGCGCGCCGACATCCAGATGACGCAGGCGATCATCGACGTGGCGAAGCCCTTAGGCATTGCCGTGCATGATCACATCATCGTCGGCAAGGATGGCCACGCGAGTCTGAAAGGGATGAAGCTGATCTGATGCTTTTTACCCTCCCCCTTGTGGGGAGGGTCGCGAGCCATAAGCGCGTTACGCGCGTCTTCGACGCACTATGGCGAGCGGGGTGGGGGTCGTTACGATACGGCGAATACCCCCAACCCCGATCGTCTTCGCTTCGCTCGACAATCGACCCTCCCCACAAGGGGGAGGGTAAAGAAGCTATTTCCTGATCAAATTCATCGGCTCACTGGTTTCCGGAATGCGCCGCCAGTTGTCACTGTCGCTCTCAACAAAGCGCCAGGGCGTCGTGCCTTGCGCCGGCAACAATTGCAGCTCGCCGCCTTCGATGCGCCAGCGCGTGAAGTTCAGCTTCCCGATGTCATCCCGGCAGCCGGGTTTGATAACCAACCGCATGCCGCCGCCGGTCGCGGCCGCCGTGTTGAGCAACAGCTCGCACAGCACCGCATTGCCCGCAATGGCCCAGTCGCCGGCAACCTCCTCGGGCTTCTTTGGCGGCGGCGCGGCGGCCGCGGCATTCTGCAGGAACAAAACGCCGACGCCCGGTGTCGGCGCCTCGAACATGCCGGCCTCGACCTCGCTGAACTCGGCCAGCGTTTTGCCGCCGGCATCGAACAGGAACAGGTTGTCGCTATCCGGAAAGCGCCATCCCGCGACATTCTGGATGAACGGGAACATGTTGACGCAGTTGGGATCGAACTCGACCTTGTAACCGCCCGCCACGGGCGCATTTGTGAAGACGGCGGTACAGCGGCGATCACGGCCGGCGTTGGAGAATTCCCACGAGCCGAGCAACGCATTGGCCTGGTCGCCGAGCGGCGGCGTCTGGGCGTGAGCGGTACCGAGCGTGACGAGTAAGTAGACAGCGCCAATCGCGATGCGCATAGGTCGAACCCTATCTCCGTTCGTCCCCGCGAAAGCGGGGACCCAGAACCGGCACCCCGGTGCAACAAATATAGACTGGATTCCCGCCATAGGCGTTATGAAAGAACGCCGTTCTTCGAACGGCTATGCGCGGGAATGAGCGGAGCTATCATTAACGCCTTCTTTTTCGGCGTCACCCTTTCGGCGGATAGGGCGTTTCCGGAACCGGCGTCAGTGGCGGCTTGCCATCGGCCCAGGCCAGGATGTTGTCAACCACAAGCTGGTCCATGGCGGCGCGGGTCGCCTCGCTCGCCGAACCGACATGGGGGAGCAGCACGACATGATCCATGTCGATCAGCTCCTGCGGCACCTGCGGCTCATTGACGAACACATCGAGACCGGCCGAGTAGATCGTCTTGTTCTTGAGCGCCTCGATCAGCGCCGGTTCATCGATGACGCTGCCCCGCGCCATGTTGATGACGACGCCCTGCGGCCCCAGCGCCTTGAGCACTTCGGCATTGATCAGGTTCTTGGTCGAGGCGCCACCCGGCACGATGACCATCAACGTGTCGACATCGCGCGCCATGTCGACCAGCTTGGGATAATACTTGTAATCAACGCCGGTCTGCGGATTGCGGCTGTGATAGACGACCTTGGCGTTGAACGCTTCCAGACGCTTGGCGATCGCCTTGCCGATGCGGCCCATGCCGACGACGCCGACGGTGCGGCCCTGCAAGGTGGCCTTGGTCAGCGGATAAGGCGCCTTCGGCCACTTGCCGGCGCGGACATATCGGTCTGCTTGCGGAAATTCGCGCAAGGTGCACAGCAGCAGGCCGAGCGCGGTGTCGGCGACTTCCTCGTTCAGCACGTCCGGCGTGTTGGTGACGACGATGCCGTGCTCGCCGGCCCACTTGGCGTCGACGTGATCGTAGCCGACGCCGAAGCTCGACACCTGCTTGAGATTGGGGAACTGCGACAGGAACGGCCCGTCGACCTTGTCGTGGGTATAGGCGAGCGCGATGGCACCGATCTTCGGCCCGACTTCCTTGATGAAGGCGGCCTTGTCTTTGGCGTCGAGATAGTAATGCAGGTTGACCTTGCCCTCGAGCCCACCGACCAGCACCGGCTTGCGGGCACCGATCAGAAGGACATCGCGCTTCTCGTTCGCCATTACTTGTCTCCCAATGAATTTCTCTAGACCAGCGCGGCCACTGGATTTTCGACCAAAGTTTTGAAGGTCGTCAGCAGATCGGCGGCCAAGGCTTCGTCGACCGAGCGATGGTCACATGACAGCGTGACCGTCATCAAGCCAATGAATTTGATGCTGCCATCGTCATTCTCTATGGGCGCGCGGCGCGGCTGGCCGACGGCGAGCGCCGAGACGAAGGGCGACGTCAGAATGGCGGTGAATTCCCGGATGCCGGACGCGGCGGCCATGGCGACGGCGCTGGTCGCGCCGGACGGCGAGGCGCTGCCCTGCCCGGCAGCCTCGCGAGCGATCGCTGTCAGTGTCGTGGTGGCGGCCTCTCGAATGATCGTGGTAGCGCGGCGTCCATCGATGGTCGTGATCAAGCCGATATCGGCGCCGGCTTCCGGCATCACGCGCTGGAGCGCCACCGCCCAGGCCTTGACGACAAAGTCGCCGATTGAAAATTCTGCGCCGGCAGATTTCGCCTCGGTCTGCATGGCCTGAAGCCGGTCGATCTCGACATCGGCGACGAGATAATACTGCGACGTTGACGCCTGCGCGGCTGCAGATGGCACCGGTGCCTTGTCGACATCCGCAGCGACGATGCGGCCATGCGGACCGGAGCCGGAGATGCGCCCAAGATCGATGCCGCGCTCGGAGGCGAGGCGGCGCGCGAGAGGCGTAACGTAGCGGCCGGTCGACAGCTTGGCGGGTCCGAAGTTTCGCTCCGGAGTTCGAACCTCACGCCAGGGGGACATGTCGGGGTAGGCAAAGTCTCGCTGAGATTGCGATGAACTATTCAACGGTTCGTTCCCGCGCCTCTCACTCCGGTCATCCCCGCGAAAGCGGGGATCCAGCTGTTTCTGTGTTTGGGACTTCTGGGTCCCCGCTTTCGCGGGGACGAACGGAGTTTGTTGCGGCGCCTTGGGAGTATCATGCCGCTTAGGTTCAACCGACTTCGCCCGCACATCCCCACCCACCCCCGCAATCACCGCCACCACCGCGCCGACCTTGGCGACGTCGCCGACGCCGAAGCGGATGTCAGTCAAAGTGCCGGCAGCGATCGCCGGCACTTCCATGGACGTCTTGTCGGTCTCGATCTCGAACAGGTTCTCACCCGGCTTGACGACGTCGCCGGCCTGCTTGAACCACTTCACGATCTTGCCTTCGGCGACGGTTTCGCCGAGCTGCGGCATCAGGACGTCCATTACCCCACCACTTACCACGTCACCGAGATGTATTGCGTCTCGAGGAACTCCTTCATGCCCTCTTGCGCGCCTTCACGGCCGAGGCCCGATTGCTTGACGCCGCCGAACGGCGCCGCCGGATCGGAGACGAGGCCGCGGTTGAGGCCGATCATGCCGAACTCGAGCTTCTCGGAGACACGCAGGCCGCGTGACAGATCCTTGGTGAACAAGTAAGCGACCAGACCGTACTCGGTGTCATTGGCGCGCTTGATCGCTTCGTCCTCTGTCTTGAAGGTCTGGATCGATGCGACCGGCCCGAAGATTTCCTCGTTCAGCATCATCGCGCCATCCGGCACATTCGTAACCACGGTCGCAGGATAGAAGAAGCCGGGACCATCGGGCACCTTGCCGCCGGTGAGAAGCTTGGCGCCTTTGGACACGGCGTCCTCGACCAGCTCGATGACCTTGTCGCGGCCTTCCTTGTTGACCAGCGGGCCGACGGCGACGCCGTCGTCGAGGCCATTGCCCATCTTGAGCGCACCCATCTTGGCCGAGAGCTTCTTGGCAAATTCGTCATGCACCTTCTCGTGCACATAGAAACGGTTGGCCGCGGTGCAGGCCTCGCCCATGTTGCGCATTTTCGCGATCATGGCGCCATCGACCGCGGCATCGATGTCGGCGTCCTCGAACACCAGGAACGGCGCGTTGCCGCCGAGTTCCATCGCCGGCTTGAGGATTTGATCCGCGGCTTCGTGCAGCAACTTGCGGCCGACCTCGGTGGAGCCAGTGAAGGACACGACGCGCACGCGCGGATCGTGCAGCATGGCCGAGACGACCTTGCCCGACGAACGCGACGGAATGACATTGACCACGCCGGGCGGCACGCCGGCTTCTTCCAGCGCCGGCATCAGCGCCAGCATGGTGAGCGGCGTATCGGACGCCGGCTTGAGCACCACCGGACAGCCGGCGGCCAGCGCCGGACCGATCTTGCGGGTCGCCATCGCCGCCGGGAAATTCCAGGGCGTTACCAACACGGCAATGCCGGCCGGCTTGTGCTGGGCGAGAATGCGCGCGCCGGAGGCCGGCGCCGTCGACATCTGCCCAAGATTGCGCACCGCCTCCTCGGCGTACCAACGGAAAAACTCCGCCGAATAGGCGACCTCGCCGCGCGAGTCGGACAGCGCCTTGCCGTTCTCCAGTGTGATCAGTTTCGCGAAGCGCTCGGCATCGCGCATGATGATCTCGAAGGCCTTGCGCAGGATCTCGGCGCGCTCGCGCGGTTTTTTGGCAGCCCAGGCCGGGAACGCGGCATCGGCCGCGTCGATCGCGGCAATGGCGTCGTCAACCGTGGCGCTGGCGACGGAGGCGATGGTCTTTTCCGTCGCCGGATCGATGACGTCGAAGCGACCGCCGTCGGAAGCCTTTTTCCATTTGCCGCCGATCCACAGATCAGTCGGAACGCCAGCGAGGAGATTTTCGTACATGGCCTGTCCTTTTCATCTGCGTCGTTGTTCGCGAGCCGCGAACGTCGATTTTATCGTGCCAAAGTCCAGCGTCACCGTCGCCGCACGAAATAGCAGATTTTCGCTACGCGATACTCCGGTCAGCCCTGCAAACTCCGCCGTACGGCGTCGACGATACGCTCCGGCGTCGGCAACACGATGTCTTCGAGGATGTCGGCGGCCGGCAGCGGAATATGCGGAGTCGTGATGCGCACCGGCGGACCGTCGAGATCGTAGAAAGCTTCGTCCGCGACGATGGAGACGATTTCCGCGCCCCAGCCGCACAGCCGCGGATTTTCCTCGACGGTGAAGAGCCGGTGCGTTTTCGCCACCGAACCGAGAATGGTCTGGGTGTCGAGCGGCACCAGAGAACGCACATCGACAACCTCGCAGTCGATGCCGTGTTCCGCCTTCAGCCGCTCGGCGGCCTCGAGCGCGCGCGGCACCATCAGCGCCAGCGCCAGGATGGTCGCGTCGCGGCCCGGCCGCAGGATCTTGGCGGTGCCGAGCCTGTCGACGATCTCGCCGTCCGGCACCTCGCCCTTGGTCGGATAGAGCGACTTGTGCTCGAGGAAGATCACCGGATCGGGATCGCGCACGGCGGCGGCGAGTAGGCCGATGACGTCGACCGGCGATGATGGCGCCACAACCTTGAGGCCGGGGATCATCATGCACCAGTTCTCAACCGACTGAGAATGCTGCGCGCCGAAGCGCGAACCGGCGCCGTTGCCGGTGCGCACGACCAGCGGACATTTGGTCTGGCCGTTCGACATGTACCGGCTCTTCGGGAATTCGTTGGCGATGTAGTCGAAGCACACCGCGAAGAAGTCCGAGAACATGATCTCGGCAATCGGCTTCAACCCCGTCATCGCCGCGCCCATGGCGGCGCCGAGAATGGCCTGTTCGGAGATCGGCGTGTCGCGCACGCGCAACGGACCGAACTGCTCGTAGAGCCCGACGGTTGCCTTGAACACGCCGCCGGCCTTGGCAACGTCCTCGCCGAGGAAGACGACGTCATTGTCGCGCGTCATTTCCTGCGCGATGCCGCGGATCACCGCGTCACGATAGGTGATTTCGGGCATATCAGTTTCTCCATGCCCAGCCGCCATCGGCATAGACGTCGGTGGTCAGGATATCGAGCGGCGGCATCGGCGCGGCCTTGCAGGCCTCGGTCGCGTCATCGACTTCCTTGCGAACGTCAGCGTCGATCTCGGCGATGACCTTGTCGCTGACGCCGAACTGTTTGAGGCGTTCGCGATAGATCTTGATCGGATCGCGCTCCTTCCACTTTTCCAGCTCGCCCTCGGGACGATACTTGGCTGGGTCGGCGCGCGAATGGCCCGAGTGACGATAGGTTAAAGCTTCGATCAATGACGGCCCCTCTCCGGCGCGTGCCTTGGCATAGGCTTTCTGCGCGGTGCGATAGACCACGTCGGCATCGTTGCCGTCGATGACAATCCGTTCGAGACTGTAGGATGCGGCGCGATCGGCGGCCGGATGCGGCACCGCGGTCACGTCGCCGATCGGCGTGTATTCCATGTAGAGATTGTTCTCGCAGACGAACACGACCGGCAGCTTCCATACCGCGGCGAAATTCAGCGCCTCATGGAAGGCGCCGATATTGGTGGTGCCGTCGCCGAAGAAACAGACCGAGACGTCCTTGTCGCCCTTGTACTGCGCACGCCAGGCGGCGCCGCAGGCGATGGGAAGATGCGCGCCGATGATGGCGTAAGACCCCATGACGCCGTGCGCCTCCGAAGTCAGATGCATCGAACCGCCCTTGCCGCGCATCAAGCCATTGTCGCGCTGCATCAACTCGCCGAGCACTTTCTCGACCGACACTCCGCGCGCCAATGTGTGAGCATGGCCGCGATAGGTGCAGAACGACAGGTCGCCCTTCTGCATCGCCTCGGCGAAACCGGTGGCGACCGCCTCCTGCCCCAATGACAGGTGGCTCGTTCCCTTGACCAGATTTTGCAGGAACAGATCGTAGGCGCGTTGCTCGGCCTCGCGGATGCGAAGCTGCGAGCGATAGATCGCCAGCCTTTTGTCCTCGCCGATATCGTCGTTCAGCCCCGAACCGGGAACTGCCTGAGCGCGATTCTGCGCTGTCGCCATGGGGGATTTCCTCGCATTCCGAAAGGCTTGTTCTTTTTGTCGGACCGGAACTTAGCCTCGATGACGGCGAACCCGCAACTGCCGACCTGCGCCGAGCGCCTACTGCTTTTCCTCGGCCTCGACGATGGTCTTGCCCACCCTGCGCTCGTAATGCAGCAGGTAGAGCCCCGAGGCGACGACCACGGCGCTGCCCACGATGGTCCAGAAGTGGGGCACGTCCCCGAACACAAGGAACCCGAGCGTCGATGTCCAAACCATCTGCGTGTAGATGAACGGCGCGAGCGTCGAGGCGGGCGCCAGACGATGGCCGCGCACCAGAAGATAATGCCCGAAGCCGCCGAAGAAGCCGGTCATGGCCATCAGCACGCCCTGGAATATGCTTTGCGGCGGCGTCCAGACGAAGAACACGATCGGTATCATCGCGATCGCACCGACCAGGTTCGTATAGAAGGTCGTCGTCTCGGTTGAATCGGTGCGCGCAAGCAGCCGCGTCGCGATCGAGTACACGCCGTAACAGATTGCGCTGCCGACGCAGAGCAGCGCCGCGGGGTGCATGCCGCCGATGCCGGGCCGCGTTACCAGCAGGACGCCCGAGAAGCCGACACCGATGGCGATCCAGCGGTGCCAGCCGACGCGTTCACCCAGGAACTGGCTGCCAAGCACGGCGACCAGGAAAGGCGTCGCGAACAGAATGGCAAGTGCCTCGTCGAGTTGCAGATAACGGATGGCGAAAAAGTTGAGCGCGGTGGAGCCGAGCAGCAGCGTCGAGCGGCCGATCTGGAGGAACGGCCGCTGCGTAGCCATCATGTGCGGCCGTTTGAACGGATTGAGGATGAACAGGGCCAGCACGAAGGCACCGGTATAGCGTGCCCACGTCACCTGCAGCGGGTCCATGTAATGAACCAGATACTTCGCCGTCGTATCGAGACACGAAAATGTCGCGACGGCACCGCACATGAGTGCGATGCCGGCGAGACGCTGACGGCGAAGGGCTGCCTGGTCGCTCAATAGGTCGCCCGTCCCCCGGAAATGTCGAACACCGCGCCCGTGGTGAAGGAGCAATCCTCCGAGGCGCAGAAGGCGGCCAGCGCCGCGACCTCATCGACCTGGACGAAGCGGGCGCGTGGAATTTTCGACAGCATGAAATCGATATGTTGTTGCGTCATCTGGTCGAAGATCGCCGTCTTGGCCGCGGCGGGCGTAATGGCATTGACCGAGATGTTCTTGCCCGCGGTTTCCTTGGCGAGCGACTTTGTCAGGGCGATGACGCCGGCCTTCGACGCCGAATAGGCCGAGGCGTTCGGGTTGCCTTCCTTGCCGGCGATGGACGCGATGTTGACGATGCGGCCGTAGTCCTGGCCGACCATGCCCGGCACCACCGCCTTGCAGCAGTAGAACTGGCTGTCGAGGTTGATCGTCATCACCCGCTTCCACTCGTCGATGGGATACTCCGCCACCGTCGTGTTCATGCCGGCGATGCCGGCATTGTTGACCAAGATGTCGATGCGGCCAAAGGCCTTGATGGTGGCATCGCGCGCGCGCTCGACGCTGGCAAAATCGGTGACGTCGACGGCGACGACCTCGACGCGGCCTTTGAGCTCGCCGGCCGTTTTTTTGGCCAGCGGTTCGTCGCGATCCCAGATCGCCACCGCCGCGCCGGACGCCAGAAAGCGCTCGACGATGGCGCGGCCGATGCCCTGCGCGCCGCCGGTGACCACCGCGAAGCGGCCTTTGAGATCGATGTTATTGGACATGGAAGAGCTTCCCCCGGACTGATTTGTTTTGACTTGCCCGATGGTATAGTCGGTTTGGCGGGGAAAATGCAGCCTCCCTGTCAGATAGCTGCCATCCACCCGGGACGGCATCCACGACTGCCTGCCAAGTGCTGTTCCGGACGGCCCGGCTCACGACCATGGATGGCCCGATTCTCGCGCTTTTTGTCCTGTCGACTTTCGTCGGGGGCATGGTCAACGGACTGGCCGGCTTCGCGATGGGGCTGGTCGTTTCAGGCGTCTGGCTGCACATCCTCACCCCGGCGCAGACCGCCGCATTGATCTGCGGCTACGGCATTTTGGTGCAGAGCTACAGCATCTGGAAGATGCGCCACGCCTTGAACCTGCGCACCCTGGCACCGTTCATCGGCGGCGGCCTGTTCGGCGTGCCGATCGGTGCCGTACTGCTCGGCTACATCAAGCCGGATTTCGTGCGCGACGGCGTGGGCGTGCTGCTGATCGCCTATTCGAGTTACTTCCTGATCCGGCCGCATGTTCACAGCGTCAAGCCGTCACTGCCGGCGGACGTCACGGTCGGATTTGTCAACGGCATTCTCGGCGGCATGACGGGGCTGACCGGACCGGTCATCACCATCTGGTGCCAATTGCGTGGCTTGCGCAAGGACGAGCAGCGCGCCGTGTTTCAGCCAGTGATCCTGGCCGCCTTCGTGCTGACTGCCATCTCGCTCACCGCCAATGGCACGGTGACGTTCGACCTGATGCGCGTCTATCTCTACGGCCTGCCTGCGCTGGGCGCCGGACTGTGGGTCGGGCTCAAGCTCTATGGTCATCTCAACGAGGACACCTTCCGCAAGGTGGTGCTGGTCCTGCTGATGCTGTCCGGCCTTGTTCTGGTGTTCGGCTGAAGCCGTCTTGAATTCATAACGGTGCTGCGCTAGTTATGCATCAGTGGGGCCAACGGCGGTCGCCCCGCGCTTCAGGCTCTTTTCGCTAAAAGCACATCACGCTTTGAGCAAAAGAGCCCAAGCACCGCTTCCTTCTTTCTTGGAGGAAGCCCATGCTTGCTCTCGATTTTGCAATCTCTCCCCAGAACCTCTGGCATTCGATGGCGACGCCGCATGCGCCGCAGATCATCGACGTGCGCCGCCGCGACATTTACGAAACCGTGCCCGGTCTCATTCCGGGCTCGATCTGGCGCGAACCAACCGACCTTCCCGGCTGGATCGGCACGCTCGACCGCGCCCGCCCTATTGTCATCACCTGCAAGCTCGGCAAGGAATTAAGCCAGGTCATCGTCAGTGAACTGCGCGGGCAAGGCTACAATGCCGCGCAACTCGCCGGCGGCCAGGGTGCCTGGACCGATGCCGGCCTGCCTTTGGTCGACCGCGCCACCGTCGACCGGCTGATGCCGAAGCGGCCGTCGCTCTGGGTGACGCGACGTCACCCGAAGATCGACCGCATCGCCTGCCCGTGGCTGATCCGGCGCTTCATCGATCCCGAGGCGAAGTTCGTCTTCGTCGATCCGCCTTACGTCGCCGACGCCGCGACCAATTTCGGCGCCATCCCGTTCGACATCGCCGGCGTCGAAATCTCGCATGTCGGCGACACCTGCAGTTTCGACACGCTGCTCGCGATGTTCGGGCTCGCCGATGAACCGACGCTGGCGCGGGTCGCGACCATCGTGCGTGGCGCCGACACGGCGCGACACGACCTTGCGCCCGAAGCGGGCGGCCTGCACGCCATATCGCTCGGCCTGTCGGCACTCGCCGGCGATGACGACCATGGACTCCTGCGGCAGGGCTTCGCCATGTATGATGGCTTGTTCGCATGGGCGCGCTTTGCCGCCGACGAGAAGCACAATTGGCCAAGCACCCAAGCAGGCAAGGCGGCATGACCATGGACGTAACAGAACAAACCTCGCCGAAGCCGACCTTCGGCGAGGCGGTGAAAATCTGGTTCAAGATTGGCTGCCTGTCGTTCGGCGGGCCGGCCGGCCAGATCGCGATGATGCATCGCGTTGTCGTCGACGAGAAGAAATGGCTCCCGGAGTCGCGCTTCCTGCATGCGCTGAACTTCTGCATGCTGCTGCCGGGACCCGAAGCGCAGCAGCTCGCCACCTATATCGGCTGGCTGATGCACGGCCTGCGCGGCGGGCTCGCAGCGGGCATCCTGTTCGTGCTGCCCGGCGCCTTCGTCATGCTGGGCCTGAGCCTGCTCTATGCCTATGGCCGCGGCATCGGGCTCGTCGACGGGGCGCTTTACGGCATCAAGGCCGCGGTGCTGGTCATCGTTGTCGAGGCGCTGATCCGCATCAGCAAACGCGCGCTGAAATCGGCCTGGCTCGTTGCGGTTGCGGCAGCGGCCTTCGTCGGCATCTTCTTTCTGGCCCTGCCATTTCCGCTGATCGTCATCGGCGCGGCGCTGATCGGCTTCCTCACGGCACGGCAGGGCGATGTTGCTGCAACAGGTGACATCGCGGCGCGGCCCGCCAATGACCGCTGGCGGCATATGGCGATCGCGGTCGGCACCGGGCTGTCTTTATGGTGGCTGCCGGTCCTCGCCATCGCACTCGCGCTCGGACCGCATCACGTCCTGGTGTCGGTCGGACTGTTCTTCTCCAAGCTCGCGGTCGTCACCTTCGGCGGTGCCTATGCGGTGCTCGCCTATATGGCGCAGCAGGCCGTCGACACCCATGGCTGGCTCACCGCGCCGGAAATGGTCGATGCGCTGGGGCTAGCCGAAACCACGCCCGGCCCGCTGATCCTGGTCACGCAGTTCGTCGGCTTTCTTGCCGCATTCCGCGACGCCGCGCCGTTCACGCCGCTGATCGCAGGCATCGCCGGCGCGGTGCTGACGACCTGGGTGACCTTCGTGCCGTCAATCATGTGGATCATCGCCGGCGCGCCGTTCATCGAGGAACTGCGCGGCAACAAGAAGCTGGCCGGCGCGCTCGCCGCCATCACCGCCGCGGTGGTCGGCGTCATCCTCAACCTGTCGGTCTGGTTCGCGCTGCATGTACTGTTCGGCGACGTCACCGAAAGGCACACCGGCATCCTGCGCTGGTATGCCTTCGATCCGGCGGCGCTCGACCAACGCATCGCCCTTCTTGCGGTGACCGCAGCGATCCTCACCTTCCGATTCCATCGCAGCCTGATCGAGGTGATCGGCGTCATGGCATTGCTCGGCATGATCGCGCGAATGACGTGATCAATGCTCCTCATCCACTTCGCTTTCGTGCCAGCGCCGCAGCACGAGATGGGACAGCGACGACAGCACGAAATAGATGGCAACGCCCGCCAGCGACAGCAGGAGCAGCGCCGCGAACATGCGCGGAATATTGAGTCGATAGCCGGACTCGGCGATGCGATAGGCGAGCCCCGAGCCGGCGCCGGCCGAACCAGCGGCGATCTCGGCAACCACGGCACCAATCAGCGACAGGCCGCCGGCGATGCGCAGACCGGTGAGCATCTGCGGCAGCGCCGCCGGCAACTTCAACCGCATCAGCACCTGCCAGCGCGAGGCCTTGTAGAGTTGAAACAATGCGACGAGGTTGCGATCGACCGAGCGCAGGCCGAGCGTCGTGTTAGCCAGCACCGGAAAGAAGGCGACGATCCACGCGCAGGCCAACACCGCGAGATGCTGCGGCAGGTAGATCAGCAGCAGCGGCGCAATCGCGACCACCGGCGTCACCTGAAGCACGACGGCGTATGGATAGAACGAGTATTCGACCAGGCGCCATTGATTGAAGACGGTCGCCCAGAAGATGCCGCCGATGACAGCGAGCGCGAAACCCTCGAGCGCCAGCGTCAACGTCACCAGGAGCGAACCGAACAGCAGGCCACGATCGCCGATCAACGATTCCGCGACAATCCCCGGGCCAGGCAAGATGTAAGGCGGAATGGCGAAGGCGCGCACCGCCGCGTCCCACACCGCGACGGCGATGGCAAGAAGCAGGATCGGCAGCGCGATCCGTACGACGCCGGAGGCCCTCATGGCTGGGCCTCCATGGCGGCGGCAAGAACCTCGGCTACCTTGCGGCAGTAGCCGGCATATTCTGCCGAGGTCCGGAACCGATCGTCGCGCGGATACGGCGCATCGATCGCCACCTCCGCGAAGACCCGGCCGGGCCGCGGCGTCATCACCACGATGCGCTGCGACAGGAACACCGACTCGAAAACGGAGTGGGTCACGAAGATCACGGTCTGCCGCCGGGCCCGCCACAGCGACAGGACTTCATTATTGAGCTTGAACCGTGTGATCTCGTCGAGGGCGGCAAAGGGCTCGTCCATCAGCAACAGCCGCGGCTCTGTGACCAGCGCCCGCGCGATAGAAACGCGCATCTTCATGCCGCCGGACAGTTCGCGCGGATAGGACGCGGCGAAGTCCGCCAAGCCCACATGGTCGAGCACGGTCGCAACCGCGGCCTTTGTTTTCATCGGATCGACATGGGCCAGCGACAGCGGCAATTCGACATTGGCGGTAACGCTCGCCCACGGCATCAGCGTCGGCTCCTGGAACACGAAGCCGATATTGCCTGTCGCTGTGCTACCGCCGCTGTCCGACGGCCATTCGATGACGCCGCTCGTCGGTGTGCTCAGGCCGGCGATGATGCGCAAAGCGGTCGATTTGCCGCAGCCCGAAGGCCCGAGCAGAGAGACGAACTCGCCGTCGCGCACATCGAGATCGAGGCTGTCGAGAGCCATGGTGCCGCTGTCGAAGACCTTGCCGACGTCACGGAGCGAGACGATGGGCGATGTGGTTTCGGCGACTGTCAAGGCCGCTCACCGTCGTCCGCGCGAAGGCGGGGACCCAGCCATGTCCGCATTTGAATGAGCCGCATGCGATCAGCCACGCGTCCGGGAATACTGGATCGTCCGGCCAAGCCGGACGATGACTGCCGGGTTGTCACTTCGGCCGCAGATTGAGGCCGACGCCTTTGTTCACGAACTTCAGGGTATAGGCCTTCTTGTAGTCGAGGCCCGCCTTGACCACGCCGGTGCGTACCATCTTGTCGTAGAAGGCGTGCATGCGTGCATCGGTCATGGCGCCGATGCCGAGCTTGAGCGCATCGCCGGAATCGACGATGCCGAACTCCTTCATCTTGGCGACCGAATTGGCCAACAGCGCATCCGTCATCTCCGGATTGTGCTTCTTGATCAACTCGTTCGCCGCCTTGTTGTCGTGATAGAGATAGTTGTACCAACCGATCGCCGAGGCATCGACGAACTTCTGTACGAGGTCCGGATCTTTCTCGACCAGTTCGGTGCGTGTCTCGATCAGGGTCGAGTAGCTGTTGAAGCCGTAGTCGGCGAGCAGGAATATCTTGGGTTTGAACTTGCCCTGCTGCTCGATGGCGTAGGGCTCCGACGTCACATAACCCTGCATCGCGCTCTTCTCGTCGGCGAGGAACGGCTGCGGATTGAAAGTGTACGGCTTCACGCTCCGCTCGGTGAAGCCATAGTCGGCCTTGAGCCACTGAAAATAGCTCACCATGCCTTCCTTGGACACGAACAAAGTCAGGTTCTTGAGGTCGTCCAGCGTGTTCGCCATGCCCGGATGCGTGATCAGCACCTGTGGGTCCTTCTGGAACGAGGCCGCCACGGCGATGGTGGGAATCTTCTGCTCGACGGCGTCGAAGCTCTGCAGCGAGTTCGCGCTCATGAAGAAGTCGATCTTGCCCACCGGCAGCAGGATGCGGTTGTTCACATTCGGCCCACCAGGCACGATCTCCACGTCGAGGCCGTACTTCTTATAGGTGCCGTCGGCGAGCGCCTGGTAGTAGCCGCCATGCTCGGCCTGGGCGACCCAGTTGGTGCCGAAACGCACCTTGCGAAGTTCCGGCCCCTCTTTCTTGGCCGGCGCGGCGGGCGAGGACGCCGCGGCAGGTAGCGCGGCCGCGATCATCAGGAGGGCGGAAAGAAGGCTCAAGGCGCGGCGCATGGCGTGGGGTCTCTGCTTTTCCGACGTTGTTGCTGATGTCGCTTCGGCTTCGGGCGCGAAAAGATAGCGCGGTGCAGCATCGAAGGTAAGCCCCATGCGACGCCTTGCCATGCACAACCGCTGCGACTTGTATTGGGCGCGCCGATTTGTATTGATACCGGCGCCAACAAAAAAACGCTCCGCTGAAACTGCGGGTCCGCGGCCCAACCGGGAGGATTTCGTCATGTCGAAACTATCGCGTTCGCTCGTCAAAGCTTCGCTGTCCGCCGTCGCCGCCGTCACTCTGATGGCGAGCGCCGCTTCGGCGCAGACCGAGATCAAGCTGGGCCATGTCGGCGCGCCCGGTTCCCTGTTCGCCCAATCGGCGGACCTCTATGCCGCCAAGGTCAATGCCCAACTCGGCGACAAGGCCAAGCTCGTGGTCTACGGCTCGAGCCAGCTCGGCGGCGACACGGAACTTCTGAAGAAGCTCAAGCTCGGCACCGTCGACCTCGCGCTGGTCTCGACCGTGATGACGTCAGTGGCGCCGGAATTCGGCGTCTTCGAAATGCCCTATCTTGTGCAAAACCGCGATCACGCGGCGCGCATCGCCAAGAACGTGACCCACCCCATTCTCGGGCCGGTCGCTGAGAAGGCCGGCTACCGTATCCTCGGCGTGTGGGAGAACGGCTATCGCGAGATCACCAACAACAAGCGGCCGATCGTCAAGCCCGCCGACCTCGAAGGCGTGAAGCTGCGCGTGCCGGGCGGCGTCTGGCGCGTGAAGATGTTCAAGGCCTATGGCGCGAGCCCATCGCCGATGGAGCTCAAGGAGGTCTTCGTCGCGCTGCAGACGGGTGTGATGGACGGCCAGGAAAATCCGCTGACGCAGATCTACTCGCAGAAGTTCCAGGAAGTGCAGAAGTATCTGTCGCTGACCGGCCACGTCTACACGCCGGCCTATCTGACCGGTGGCGCCTCGTGGTCCCGGCTGCCGGCCGACGTCCAGAAGATTCTCAAGAACACGGCAGTCGCGATCGAGCCGGAGATTCTTAAGCTGGCCGCCAAGCTCGACGGCGAACTGATCGACAAGATGAAGGCTTCCGGCATCCAGGTGAACGAGGCCGACAAGCCGGCCTTCGTCGCCGCCTCGAAGGCAATCTACGACGAGTTCGCCAAGGAAGTGCCCACCGGCAAAGAACTGATCGACAAGTCGCTCGGCCTCGCCAAGGGCTCCTGACGGTATAGAACGAGCCGGGCCCCAAGCGGGCCCGGCTCATCGATTTCCGTCGACCTGACATCTCCCGAAATTGACGGCCGAAATTCATGGACGCGTTTCAACGTTGGTACGATCGCGCGCTGGAAGTCATCGCCGCTGCGATGATGACGATCGTGACCCTGATCATCGTTGCTGGATTTATTTTTCGTTGGGCCGGCCATTCGCTGGTCTGGTACGACGAAGTAGCGGCCATTTCGCTCTGCTGGCTCACCTACTATGGCGGCGCGCTGGCGGCCTTGCGCGGCGCGCATATCGGCTTTCCGGGCCTCGTCAATGCGATGCCGGCTAACTGGCGTGTCGCCGCGACTTTTTTCTCGTCGACAGTCACAATCTTTTTCTTCGGACTTCTCGCCTATATGGGCCTCCAGGTCGTCCAGATATTGAAGGGCGACACGCTGGTGTCGATCCCGGAAGTCTCCCTGCAGGTGACTCAATCCGTCATTCCAATCACCTCGCTGCTTTTCGTGATTGCCGAGCTCGTCAAGCTGCCGGGCCTGCTGCGCGAAGCCAGACGCGGACCGTTGATCGACCACGAGGTCAAAGAAGCTCTCGAATCGGCCGGGCTCGATACGGCTGAAGCCAATCCGGTGCGCACGCCATGACAATCGGTCTCATGCTTGTCGGAATGTTCGCGCTGGTGCTGCTCAACGTGCCGGTCGCAGTCGCCCTTGGCGTGGTTGCTGTCGTCGCGATCTGGATCATCCAGGGCTCGCATATGCTGCCGAACGTAGCGCTGGTGATGTTCGAAGGCGCCACCAACTTCCCGCTGCTGGCCGTACCGTTGTTCGTTTTGGCCGGCGGCATCATGAACGCCTCGACCATCTCACGCCGCCTGATCAATCTGGCCACCGCCATGCTGGGATTCATCCGCGGCGGTCTCGCCATGGTCACGGTCGGCTCGTCGATGTTCTTCGCCGAGATTTCCGGTTCGGCCGTGGCCGGCGTCGCCGCGCTGGGCACGCTGCTCATTCCAGCCATGAAGTCGCGCGGCTACTCCAAGGAATTCGCCGCCGCCATCACCTCGTCGGCATCGAGCCTCGCCATCATCATCCCGCCGTCGATCCCAATGATTCTCTACGCCGCGATGGCCGAAGAATCCGTGGTGAAAATGTTCGTTGCCGGCTTCATTCCGGGCGCGCTCGGCGGCCTCGCCCTGATGGCAATGAGCTACTACTACGCGCGCAAGAACAACTTCCCGGTCGAGCAACGCTTCGCCATGAGTCGGCTGATTCAGGCAACCAAAGAAGCAGCATGGGCGCTGTCGCTGCCGGTCATCATCCTGGGCGGCATTTTCGGCGGCTTCGTCACCGCGACCGAAGGCGCCGCCGTCGCGGTGCTCGCGGCCTTGTTCATCTCGCTCGTCATCTATCGCGACCTCAATTGGAAGTCGCTGTATCGCGCGCTGGTCGATTCGGCCCTGCAGACGGCGGTGGTGATGTTGCTCGTCGCCGCCTCGGCGCTGATCGGCGTATTCCTGACCGAGAGCCAGTTGCCGCAGGGTCTGGCGAAGTCGATCGTGAACATGACCAGCAACCCCTACATGGTACTGCTGCTGCTCAACATCTTCTTCCTGATCCTCGGGATGTTCCTGCATTCCGCCGCGGCCATCATCCTGACGGTGCCGATCGTCATGCCGCTGGTCCATCAGGTCGGCATCGACCCGGTACATTTCGGGCTGGTGCTGACGCTGAATCTGGCCATCGGCCAGCAGACGCCGCCGGTCGCCAGCGTGCTGATTGCGGCTTGCTCGGTCGCCAAGTCGGACATCTGGGCGACGACCAAGGCCAATCTGGGCTTTATCGGCGTGCTGGTCGGCGTGTTGCTGCTGTGCACCTATGTGCCGTGGTTCTCGCTGGTGCTGATCCGGATTTTCTACGGCGGCTGAGCAGACCTAAACGGCTCGGCAGGCCGACCGGCGCTCCTCCGCCGGCAAAATTTCTTCGCCCAGGGGCGACAATCCTTTGAACCTTTAGCCGGTCCGCCGCGACTGATGGCTATGCGGCCATGACGGCCGCCTCAGTTCAACCGGATGGAGCCCGCCATGTTCAAGAAGACCCTGACCGCCGCGCTTGCCGCCGTCACCCTTTTCACTGCCGTCGCCGCGTCCACCAGCGAATCCCAGGCCCGCCCCCGCTACGGCGCCGCCATCGGCATCGGACTTGTCGCCGGCGCGCTCATCGGCGCCGCGGCCGCCTCGAACGCCTATGGTGCCGACTACGGCTACCGCATCGCCGACCGCGAATGCGGCTACATCAAGCGCTACGACCGCTTTGGCCGCCCGCACTACGAAAAAGTGTGCAGCTACGCCGAGTACTGATCGGCCGCCCCGCCCGCTCCCTGACGGCTCGCCCGGCGCCCCGGACGGGCCGTTCAGCGTTCAGCCGCCAGGCTCATCGCCAAAACGCGCGCGACATGGATCGCCTCGCGCCCGGCGCCGTCGTGAATCTGATGCCGACACGACGTGCCGTCGGCGACGATGAGCGCGTCGTCCGGCGCCTCGCGCACCGCCGGTAGCAGCGACAACTCGCCCATCTTCAGCGACACGTCGATGGTGTCGGCCTTGTAGCCGAATGAACCGGCCATGCCGCAACAGCTCGAATCGACAGTCTCTACTTTCAGGTCGGGCACCGCGCGCAGCACCGATTCGACCGCGCCCATCGCGGCGAAGGCCTTCTGGTGGCAATGGCCGTGCAGCAGTGCCGGCTTCGGCAGCGCTTTGAACGGAAACTCGACGCCAGCCTTAATTTCCCGTGCCAGGAACTCCTCGAAGATCATAGTCTGCGCTGCGACCTCGGCGACGCCCTCGCCTTTCATCAGCGCCGGCATCTCGTCACGGAATGTGAAGAGGCAGCTCGGCTCCAGGCCGATGATCGGCACGCCGCGTTTGGCGAACGGCGCCAGCGCTTGGAGTGTGCGCTGCATTTCGTGACGCGCCTCGTCCACCTTGCCGGCCGAGAGAAAGGTGCGCCCGCAGCACAAAGGACGGTCGCCATCCTTTGGCTTGGCCGTATGAATACGATACCCGCCGGCCGACAGGACCTTCATCGCCGCATCGAGATTCTCGCGCTCGAAATAGCGGTTGAAGGTATCGGCGAACAGCACGACTTCGCGCACGGGCTTCGCACCCGCGTCGGCGGTCGCAGAACGATACGGCCAGTCGCTGCGATCGCGGTAAATGTCGCTGCGCCACTTCGGCAGGCTGCGCCGCGCCGAGAAATTGGCGAGACTTTCCGAGACGCGCTGCAGCAGCGGCCAGCGGTCGCGCAGATTGAACAGCCAGGGCACGCGCGCGGCGATCGGCGCATAGCGCGGCAGATAGCCGACAAGCCGGTCGTGCAGCGACAGACCCTTCTTCTTCACGCGCGCCGCCAGCACCTCGATCTTCATGCGCGCCATGTCGACGCCGGTCGGGCATTCGCGGCGGCAGGCTTTGCAGGACACGCATAACGCCAAGGTCTCGGCCATCTCGTTGGACGACAGAGCATCCGGTCCGAGTTGCCCGGTCACTGTGAGCCTGAGCGTATTGGCGCGGCCGCGCGTGACGTCACGCTCATCTCGGGTGACGCGATAGGACGGGCACATGGCGCCGCCCGCCAGCTTGCGGCAGGCGCCATTGTTGTTGCACATCTCGACCGCGCCCTGGAATCCGCCGCCCGAACCGGGGAAGGCCGACCAGTCGAGTTCGGTCTTCAGTTCAATGCCGAGATAGTCCGGCTTGTAGCGCAGCAACGAACGGTCATCGAACTTCGACGGCCGCACCACCTTGCCGGGATTGTAGAGCCCGTTCGGGTCGAAGCGGTCCTTCACCTCTTCGAAGGCGCGGGCCAGGCGCGAGCCGAACATCGGCTCATTGAACTCTGAACGCACCAGGCCGTCGCCGTGCTCGCCGGAATGCGAACCCTTGTATTCGCGCACCATGGCGAAGGCCTCTTCGGCGATCGCGCGCATGGCGTGAACGTCTTTCTCAAGCCGCAGATTGAGGATCGGCCGCACATGCAGGCAGCCTGAACCAGCGTGGGCGTACCAGGTTCCGCGCGTGCCGTGCTTCTCGAAGATCGCGGTGAGCCGCGACGTATAGTCGGCGAGATGCTCGAGCGGCACCGCGCAATCCTCGACGAAGGAGACGGGCTTTCCCTGATCCTTCATCGACATCATAATGTTGAGGCCCGAGGTGCGAACCTCGGTGATCGCGACCTGCAGTTCGGGATTGAGCACCTCGACCACGCCGCCCCATTTGGCGCCGGTATTGTCCCAGTTGAAACCGAGATCGCCGATCAGCTCCTTGAGCTTGCGCAGACGACGCAGGTTTTCCTCGTGATCGGTCTCGCCGAATTCGACCAGCAGAATAGCTTCGGGCAAATCGCGCACAAAGCGATCCAAAGTCGGCTTGAAGATCGGAATGGCGCCGGCGAGTTCGATCATGGTGCGATCGACCAGTTCGACGGCGATCGGCTTGAGGCCGACAATATGCTGGGCGCAATTCATCGCCTCGTAGAATGAGCCGAAATGCACCGCGCCGACCGCGCGGCGCCCGAGCAGCGGCGACAGCTTCAGTTCGATGCGGGTCGAGAAGCCGAGCGTGCCTTCCGAGCCGACGAGGATATGCGCGAGGTTGATGTCGTTGCCGCCCAATCCTTGAACGTTTCTGTAGGAGCCCGGCACCAGCGCATCGAGATTGTAGCCGCCGACGCGGCGCTGCACTTTCGGAAACCGCGCGGCGATTTCATCGGCTTCGCGCACACCGATGACCATGAGGTCCTGTGCCAGCGGCTTGAGCGCCGGCGGCACATCGTCGGCCCCGCCCATCGGGCCGAAATGGGCGCGCGAGCCGTCGGCCAGCACGGCGTCGATGCCGATGATATTGTCGCGCATGGTGCCGTAGCGTAGCGAACGGCCGCCGCAGGAATTGTTGCCGGCCATGCCGCCAATGGTGGCGCGCGACGCGGTCGAGATGTCGACCGGAAACCACAGACCATGGGGCTTGAGCTGGCGGTTGAGGTCGTCGAGCACGATGCCGGGCTCGACGGTGCAGCGCTGCCGCGCGACGTCGAGATCGACGATACGGTTAAGATATTTCGAGCAATCGACGACCAGGCTTTCGCCCACCGTCTGCCCGCACTGCGAGGTGCCGCCGCCGCGCGGCAGCACAGTGACACCTTCGGCCCGCGCGATGCCGATCGCCCGTTCGGCTTCGTCGATCGTGCGTGGCACGACCACGCCGACCGGGGTGATCTGATAGTGCGAGGCGTCGGTAGCGTAACGGCCGCGGGTAAATCGGTCGAAATGGACCTCGCCGGCCAGTTCGGATTTCAAACGCCTTTCCAGGCCGGGGAAGACCACCGCCAAAACGCCCATCCTTGATGGTTTACGTCGATTATTGCATGAGCCGATTGCGGAAATCCGCTTGACCGGAATGTGACATTCATAGTTCAAGGCCACAAGCGCCGCTCCCTGCCGGGTCGCGGAGCCGTGGCCAAACCACACAGCACGTCGTCACAGCTTTAGCCGTTCCAGGAGCGGATTTCCTATGGCTCAGAATTCCTCGCGTCCGGTTGGGCGCCACTTCCTCCACATTCCGGGCCCGACGCCCGTTCCGGACCGCATCCTGCGGGCGATGGATACGCCGATGATCGACCATCGCGGCCCCGAATTCGCCAGGCTGGCGAAGCGGTGCCTCGACGGCATCAAGACCATCTTCAAGACCGCCAACCCGGTCATCATCTACACCGCGACCGGCACCGGCGCCTGGGAAGGCGCGCTGACCAACACTTTGTCGCCCGGCGACAAGGTGCTGATGGTCGAGACCGGCCAGTTCGGCACGCTCTGGAAGAAGATGGCCGACAAGCTCGGCCTGGTGACCGAGCTGCTGCCGACCGACTGGCGCACCGGCGTCGATCCGAAGGTGATCGAGAAGCGCCTCTCGGAAGACAAGAAGCACGAGATCAAGGCCGTCTGCGTGCTGCACAATGAGACCTCGACCGGTGCGCTGTCGCCGATCGCCGAAATCCGCAAGGCCATCGACGCCGCCGGCCATCCGGCGCTGTTTCTCGTCGACACCATCTCGTCGTTGGCCTCGACCGACTATCGCCATGATGAATGGGGCGTCGACGTCACCGTCGGCGGCGCGCAGAAGGGCCTGATGCTGCCGCCCGGCATGTCGTTCAACGCCGTCAGCAACAAGGCGCTGGAAGCCAACAAAACCTCGAAGCTGCCGAAGGCGTTCCTGGACTGGCAGGACATGCTGAACATGAACAAGGTCGGCTTCTTCCCCTACACGCCGGCGACCCTCATGCTGTTCGGCCTCGATGTCGGCATCACCATGCTGCACGAGGAAGGCCTCGACAACGTGTTCGCCCGCCACGATCGCCTCGCCGAGGCGACCCGTATCGCGGCCAAGCACTGGGGCCTCGAGATTCTGTGCAAGGACTCGAAGTATTACTCGCCGACGGTCACCGCGATCCTGCTGCCGGAAGGCTTCAACGCCGATCAGTTCCGCGCCATGGCGCTGGAGACCTTCAACATCTCTTACGGTGCGAGCTTCGGCCCGTTCGCGGGAAAATACTTCCGCATCGGCCATCTCGGCGACGTCAACGACGCGACGATGATGGGTTGCCTTGCGACGACCGAAGTTGCGCTGCAGTTGTTCGGCGTGCCGATCAAGAAGGGCGGCGCGCAGGCGGCGATGGATTATCTGCTGTCGCAGCATGGTGCCGGAAAGAAGCAGGCGGCGGAGTAAATTTCGCTTCTGCTGAGTTTGAAACGGCCGGGCCGAAAAGCCCGGCCGTTTTTCTTTTGGAGTCAGGCGGCGCGGCTCCACCCGTTATTCACCAGCACATGCGCGGTGAAATCGGCGATTGCGGCGAGCGTCGCCTCGGGCGCCTCGCGCTGCGGCGAATGTTTTGCACCGGGCAGCAGCGCCACATCGACCGGGCAGTAGCATTCGCGTTCCGCGACTTCGATCTGCGCCACGGTGCCGTACTGGTCGTTCTCGCCCTGCACGATCAGGATCGGCACGCGGATATAGGCAAGCTGCTCGGTGATATCCCACTTGCGGAAATCGGGATCGAGCCAGGCATCGTTCCAGCCGCGGAAAGCATTGTCCGGGTCCTTGTGCCAGCGCGCGAGCTTGGCCTTGAGGTCGGCGGTCTCGTAAGCCGTTTTCGCCTCGGCGATAGCGGCAATGCCCATGTCTTCGGTGAAGAAATGCGGCGCCATCAGGATGATGCCGCCGAGGCGATGATCCTGATGCGAGCCGGCATAGATCGCGGCGATCGACGCGCCATCCGAGTGCCCGAACAGGATATGCTGCTTCACATTGATCGCATCGAGCAGTTTCGGCAGCACCTCGCGCGCCTCAAAGTGCATATAGTCGAGCGGCCGCGGCAGCTTTACAGGCGACGATTGACCATAGCCGGCGCGCGAATAGACGAACACGCCGCACCCCGTGGCCTGCTGCACCTTCTCCGGAAAATCACCCCACAGACCGACGCAGCCGAGCCCTTCATGCAGCATGACGATGGTCGGCGCCTGATCCGGGCGCGGGCCGATCATGCGGTACTCGAGCGAGTGGCCGCAGATGGAGAAAAAACCGGAGTCGGATAATTGCATGGCGCACTCACGATCCTGTCGTCCCGGGCGACTGAGCGGAGCGAAGGAGGCCCGGGACCCATACGCCGTGTCCTCTCGGTAAGGCAGGGCGTATGGGTCCCCGCCTTCGCGGGGACGACGACTGTTATTGCTGCTCCGCCCGCAGCTTGAACCTCTGAATCTTCCCCGTCGCCGTCTTCGGTAGATCGACGCGGAATTCGATCCAGCGCGGATATTTGTACGGCGCCAGCACCTGCTTCACATGCTCCTGCAACATCACGACCAGCGCCTCGCTGGCCTTGTCCTGTTGCTTGAGCACGACGAAGGCGCGCGGCTTCACCAGTTTCTCATCGTCGTGCCAGCCGACCACGGCGGCTTCCAGCACGTCGGGGTGCGACGCCAAAGCAGCCTCGACCTCGAAGGGCGAGACATAGATGCCCGACACTTTCAGCATGTCGTCGGCGCGGCCGCAGCAGATGAAATAGCCGTCCTCGTCCTCGATGTACTTGTCGCCGGAGCGGGTCCACTCGCCCTGGAAGGTCGAGCGCGACTTCTCGCGGTTGTTCCAGTACATGACCGCCGAGGTCGGCCCGCGCGAATACATTTCGCCCATTTCGCCTTTCGGCACGGGCTGACCGTCCTCGCCGAGAAGCTTGATCTCATAGCCCGGCACCGGCTTGCCGGTGGTGCCGTATTTGGTGGCGCCGGGGCGGTTGGACAGAAAGATGTGCAGCATCTCGGTGGTGCCAAGGCCGTCATAGACCGAGACGCCGTAGCGCTCTTCCCATTTGCGCGCGATGCCTTCCGGCAGCGCCTCGCCCGCCGAGATGCAATGGCGCAGCTTGACCTCGGACTTCTGCGGCGCACTCGGCGAGTTGAGGAAGCCGGCGTAGAAAGTCGGCACTGCGAAGAACACGGTGATGGGATGCCTCTTCAACAGCGCGGCAACGCCGTCCGGCGTCGGGCGATCCGCATTGAGTACGGTGGTCGCGCCGACGCTGAGCGGGAACGTCATGGCGTTGCCGAGACCATAGGCGAAGAACAACTTCGCCACCGAATGCACGACGTCGCTCTCCTTCAACCCCACGACGGGCGTGCCGTAGAGGTCGGCGGTGAGCTTGAGGCTGCCATGGACATGCACGGCGCCTTTCGGCGTACCGGTCGAGCCTGAGGTGTAGAGCCAGAACGCCATGTCATCGGCGACCGTCGGTGCCGTGTAGTCCTCCGGTTCATCGGCGCCGATCAGATCCTCGAACAGGCGATAGCCGTGAGGGTTGGCGCCCGACACGATGACATGCTCGAGGTCCGGGCTTTCCGCGATGATCTTCGCGAATTTCGGAAACAGCGCCTCCGACACCACCAGCGCCTTGGCGCGGCTGTCGGCCAGCATGAAACGATAGTCGTCCTCGGTGAGCAGCGTGTTCACCGGCACCGCGATGATGCCGGCCTTGAGGCAGCCGAGAAACGTCGTCGGCCAGTCGATGGTGTCGAGCACCGCCATCAACACGCGCTCCTCGCGGCGGACGCCGAGGCCGCGCAGCGCCGCGCCGAAACGGTTCACACGGTCGGCGAGCTGGCCGTATGTCCAGGTGCCGCGCCCATCGATATAGGCCGGCTTGCCCGCGCGGCCCGCGTCGAGATTGCGCTTGAGGACATCGGCGGCAAAGTTGTAGCCGCGCGCGCCCAACATGGGGCTCACGCCCACCGCGTCGGCCGAGCCTGTGTCCGCCGCGATTTTTTCCGCGACCGTCATTTTGTTTTCCTCCCGAAGTATTCGGGTATTATGCAACAGACGGGCGCAGGCTGCCTAGCGCAGCATATTTCCAAAGCAAAACGCGCCCCCACTGGGAGTGAAGCCGCAATGATCCTCAGCCGCGACCGTATTCTGACCACCCATGTCGGCTCGCTGCCGCGCAACGACAAATTGTCCGACCTCTTGGTGCGCCAGGAACAGGGCCAGCCCTTCGACGCGGCCGAAATGGCGTCCGAACTCGACAAGGCCGTCGCTCATGTCGTCGGCAAGCAGGCCGAGGCGGGCATCGATATCGGCAATGACGGCGAGCAGCAGCGCGTCGGCTTCCAGACCTATGTGCCGCAGCGCATGTCGGGCTTTGCCGGCGTGTCGAACCGGCGGCGCGGCAAGGAATTCGAAGCCTTCCCCGAACTGGTGGCGAGTCTGACACGGCGCTTCCCACACGTATCGAAGCAGCAGAACGCGCCGGAGTGCCAGGGCGAACTGAAATATCTCGACGTCAAGCCGATCAATGACGAACTGGCGCGCTTCAATCGCATCGCCGCGGGCAAGTTCGCCGAGACCTTCATGACGGCACCGTCGCCGGGCATCATCTCGTCGACGATGCTGAATGCGCATTACGACACGCACGATGCCTATCTCGCCGCCTTGGCCCGCGAGATGCGGCATGAATATCTCGCCATCCATAATGCCGGCCTCGTGCTGCAGATCGATGCGCCCGATCTCGCCATGGACCGCACCATGCTCTATCGCGATCTCGACGATGCGGCCTTCATCAAGCGCGTCGAGGCACATGTCGCCGCCATCAATGCCGGCATCGACGGCATTCCGGCCGACCGCGTGCGGCTGCATGTCTGCTATGGCAACTGGGAAGGCCCGCATATTTACGACATCCCGCTGGAGAAGATCCTGCCGGCGCTCTATCAGGCCAAGGTCGGCGCGCTGACCATCGAATTTGCCAATCCGCGTCACGCCCACGAATACGCCGCATTCAAGAAGGCGCCGCTGCCCAAGCACATGATCCTGCTGCCGGGTGTGATCGAGACGACATCGAATTTCGTCGAGCATCCCGAGGTCGTCGCGCGGCGCATCGAGGATGCGGTGGCGGCGGTGGGCGATCGCGAGCGCGTCGTCGCCTCGACCGATTGCGGCTTCGGCACCTTCACGAACAGAGAGTGGGTGATCGAGCCGGCGGTGTGGTTGAAGCTCAAATCGCTGCGCGAGGGCGCCGACATCGCCTCGACACGGCTCTGGGGCAGGAAGGTGGCGTGAGAATCCCTGCGCTGTCATCGTCCGCGAAAGCGGACGATCCAGTAAACGCAGGCGTCAGCGGTTACTGGATGCCCCGCTTTCGCGGGCATGACAGCTTTTGATTACGTGCTTCGATTGTCAAACAGCCCTCAGCCAACGCTCCGCTGGCCCTGTTCTTTACGGCGCGGGTCACGCCGGCTTTCCCTTTCGCCCCCTCGGCGCATGCCGAGGGGATGGAGCGCCGCGAGGCGCCCATTGTCGTTTCGCACCTTGCGGTGCGAGGCATCTCATGACGCGAGATGCCTGCGCCCCGCGGCGCTCCATCGCGGTGTCTTCACAGTGACGGGCCGCGCTTCTGGCGGCTGATCCATCTTGCGATGGGTAGCGCTCACCATCAGCAAGCTCCTTGCAGGAGGTCATAGTGCCTCCGGCATAGCAGTTTGCTTTGCGCAAACTGCGTAAACTTGTTTGCGCGTGCCCCCTCGCCGCCCGAGCGCCTGGGATGCGTTTTCCCAGGCCCGCGGGCACCGCATCCTGCTCCACTGACACGACGCCTCATGACAGCGCCCCCGGCCGGAACAGGACGAAATGAGCCTATAATATCCTAGGAATAATAGTCAAGGACTATTTTCTATTTGTCATTCCGGGACGGTGCGTAGCACCGGGCCCGGAATCCATACGCCGCAGCACCGGGGATATGGATTCCGGGTTCGCCACTTCGTGGCGCCCCGGAATGACGGAAAGGCGGGTCCCGCGGCCCACGGCTCGCGATATCTGCCCAACCCTGTCGCCGCGCCGCCAAGCCGCTATAATGCACCCCGAGCAAAGCCGGCCGCCCGATGCGCCGGCACAACAAGAACCGTGCGAGGAAGCCCAGATGGACCAGACCGTCCGCAAGATCAGCGCCGATGATGTGAACCCCCGTCATAACTGGGGCCGCGCTTTGCCTTCGCTCGGCACCAACGGCGTCGACTTCGAGGAGCGCGTCAATTACCAGCGCCTGCACCGCTACCGGCTCGGCCGCGCCAAGCAGGCGCTCGACAATTCCGAGCTCGGCGCCCTCCTCGTCTTCGACGTCAACAACATCCGCTACATCACCTCGACCAAGATCGGCGAGTGGGAGCGCGACAAGCTGTGCCGCTGGGCGCTCTTGACGCGCACCGGCGAACCGATCCTGTGGGACTTCGGCTCGGCCGCCGTGCATCACAAGCTCTATACGCCCTGGCTGGCGCCGGAGAACTGCAAGGCCGGCCTGATCGGTATGCGCGGCATGGTCGATCCCAAGTTCGGCCTGATGAAGAAGCACGCCGGCGAGATCGCCTCGCTGCTCAAGGAGGCCGGCGTCGGCGACATGCCGGTCGGAGTCGATCTCATCGAGCCGCCGATGATGTTCGAGCTGCAGAAGGCCGGCATCAATGTCGTCGACGGCCAGCAGGTGATGCTGGAAGCGCGCGAGATCAAGTCGCAGGACGAGATCCATCTGCTCAATCGCGCCGCGGCGATGGTCGACGGCGCCTATGACCTGATCAACGAGAAGCTGCGCCCCGGCGTGCGCGAGAACGACGTCGTCGCCATGGTCAACGAGTTTCTCTATCGCCATGGCTCCGACGACGTCGAGGCGGTGAACGCCATTTCCGGCGAGCGCTGCAACCCGCATCCGCACAATTTCACCGACCGCATGATCCGCCCCGGCGACCAGGCCTTCTTCGACATCCTGCAGTCGTTCATGGGCTATCGCACCTGCTACTACCGCACCTTCAATGTCGGCCGCGCCACGCCGGCGCAGCGCGACGCCTACAAGCAGTGCCGCGAATGGCTCGACAATGCGATGGCCCGCATCAAGCCCGGCGCCACCACCTCGCATATCGCCGAAGCCTTCCCGACGGCGCAGGAGTTCGGTTTCCCGGACGAGACATCGGCCTTCGGCCTGCAATTCGCGCACGGACTTGGTCTGGCGCTGCACGAGCGGCCGGTGATCTCGCGCGTGGTGTCGATGGACCACCCGACCGAGATCAAGGAAGGCATGGTGTTCGCCATCGAGACCTATTGCCCGGCGACGGATGGATACTCCGGCGCGCGGATCGAGGAAGAAGTCGTGGTCACCGACAAAGGCTGCCGCGTGATCTCGCTGTTCCCGGCGGAAGAACTGCCGATCGCGAACAGGTATTGAGGCCCTTCTTGTCGTCACCGGGCTTGACCCGGTGACCCCGCTTAGGTTGGTACTATGCCCGCCTAAGCGGGATGGCCGGGTCAAGCCCGGCCATGACCGTGCAGTTGGTGAGCAAGATGATCCCGCCCGTCGATCCCCGCTACATGACCGACAAGCAGCGCGCGGAGAACCGCGCGCGCGTCATCTCGTTCGTGCTGTGGAGCGGCGCAGCGCTCGCGCTGTTCGTCGGCTTCATGCTGTTCGCCTATACCGATCAGGCGCCGGCATGGCTGCGCAACCTCGCCTACCAGATCGACGGCGCGTTCGGTTATCCGGTGCTGGCTCTCATCCGGGCGATGGCGGGATAGACGCCGACGCGATACAAGCCGGCATGGACAACAGAATTCAGAAGCCGCGCCAGCTGCCGCGCGGCGCCTTTGGCGCGCTGGGCCGCGGCTTTCGCGGCAAATGCCCGGCCTGCGGCGAAGGCCGCCTGTTCCGCGCCTTTCTTAAAGTGGCGGACAAATGCCCCTCCTGCGGCGAGGAATTGCACCATCATCGCGCCGACGACTTCCCGGCCTATCTCGTGACGGTGCTGACCGGCCTTCTAGTGGTGCCGATCGTGCTGGCGGTGGAGATGAACTATACTCCGCCGATCTGGCTCAGCGTGACTTTGTGGCCGGCGCTCGCCTTCGTGATGGCGATAGCGCTCATCCAACCGGTCAAGGGCACGGTCGTCGCCCTGCAATGGTATGCCGGCCTGCACGGCTTCGAGGCGGCGAAGAAAGCAAGGCAGGCCACCGCCAAGTAAGGCCGTCATGGTCCGCGAAAGCGGGCCATCCAGCTCTTCCAAGAAATTGCTGGATCACCCGCTCATAGGCGTTCTGAAAGAACGCCGTTCTTCGAACGGCTATGCGCGGGTGATGACGACTGAGTATTACGCCGCCCGCACGCCGGCAATGAAGTCCTGCGCCTCGACCTGCAGCGCGGCGGCCTGACGGCTGAGATCCGCGGCGGCGTGCTGGATTTCCACGGCGCCGGTGCGCGTGCGCGCGGCGAACTCGTTGACGCCGTCGACGGTCTGCGACACCTGACGCGAGCGCACCGCCGCGCCCTCGACGGTCTCGGCGATCTTCTGCGTCGCCTGGCTCTGCACACTCACCGCCTCGGTGATGGCGCGCGCCACGGTGCGGATGCCGGCTATGCCCTGGGCGATGGATTCGGTCGTGGTGCGCACGCCGCCAATAATGCCGGCGACGGATTCGGTCTTGCTGCGAATATTGGCGAGCGCCTGGGTCGTCTGCGTCGCGAGCGACTTGACCTCCTGCGCCACCACGGCGAAGCCGCGGCCGGCCTCACCGGCGCGGGCCGCCTCGATGGTGGCGTTGAGCGCCAGCAGATTGGTCTGGCTGGCGATGGCCTGGATCATGCCGACGACCTTGTCGATGTCGCTGACCGCCTGGGTCAGGCTGTCGACATTGGTCACGGCCATTTCGGCGCGGCGCGAGGCATCGAGCACCGCGCCCGAGGCGTGGGTGAGCTGCCCGTCGATGTCATGCATCGAGGCCGACAATTCCTCGATGGCGGCGGCGACGGTGCCGGCAACCTCGGTGGTTTCCTGCGCGACGACGGCGGCGGTACCGGCGTGATCGCCGGATTCGTCGGCGACCTCGCTCATCGCCTGGGCCGATCGGTCGAGCTCGGAGGCAGAGTGGGCAAGCGCGGCGGCAACGCTGAGAATCTTGCTCTCGAAATTGCGCGCCAGTTGCTCGAGCGCTTCGCGCTTGTCGACGGCAGCCTGCTCGCGCGCCCGCTTGCGCATCTCCTGCGCGTCCTTCAGGGCCACGGCGTTGTCGCGGAACACCAGCACCGCCCGCGCCATGGTGCCGACCTCGTCGCCGCGCTTGAGGCCATCGATCGGCGCGTCGAGCCGGCCCTGTGCGATCTCGCGCATGGCAAAAGCCAGACGCCGCAGCGGCCGCGCCACAGTGCGATGGGCGAGCAGCATGGCGATCAGGATGGTGCCCAACGTGCCTGCGACCAGCATGATGGTCAGCAAATCGTAGGTGGCGGCCCGCTTCTCGCCCGCCGTTTCGATGGCGACACGCATCTGGCCGCCGAGCACGTCGATCAAGCGGTTCATGCTGGTGGTGGCGTCGACGACTGCCGGGTCAAAGCGGAATTCGAGCAGATGACGCACCTTGGCGTTGTCGCCGGCATTGATCGCCGCCAGCACCTCGTCGGCGAGGGCGTTGAGGACGTCGAGCCGGCGTAGCATGCCGCGCACGTCGTTCTCGCGATCCGGCATCGCCTCGATCACGCCGGCGAGCCAATGCTTCGCCGAGGCATACTGCCCGGCGCGCTCGGCGACGGCTTCGCGGATGGTCTCGGGATCGCTGGCGGCGGCCATCTTGTAGGTCGCAAGCCCGAGCGATTCGGCGGCGATCTTGGACTCGGTCAGGATAAGTCGTACCGGCGCGATCTCGTGCGTCACGATGTCGTTGAGGCGATCGACGTCCTGCAGGCTGCGCAGGCTGTACCAATTGGCGGCGGCCGACAGAATGCCGAGTGCTCCAATCAGCAGCATCGCCTTGGCGGCGATCGGCAGACGAATCGCAGATATGCGCAGCATTGGATTTCCGAGGCGGGAATTTCAGTGACGGTATTTACGCCGCGATATGTTCCCGATTGCTTAATGACACATTCATGCAGCCGTCGTGTCGGAGCACGATTGTGACAGCGAATGCGAGCAGCTATTCGCGCGGACCGTGTGCCACAGCGTGGCCCGGAAATGCACAGATTCCGCACGGAGTATTTGTTACGCCATTTTTACTGGAGCCGGAGCGGTGCTGCCGCTTCACTCAACCCGTTGTGCACACCGATCGCTCGTTCGATCAGAACGGCCGGCGGCAAGAATCCTCCACCTTGTGAAAAGGGGCTTCCTCACGGAAGCCCCTCTTTTTTTGGGGGCCCAAGCCCGCCCCGCCCGGTTGGCATCAATCGCCTTTGGCCAGATCCTTCCGCAGTTCCTCGAGCCGCTCCCGATACCCCTCGCCATCGCCATAGTCATCGAACAACGCGTAGCGCGTGTGCGTGCCGATGACACGGCGCGCGTGCTTGATCGGACACCAGTACTGCTCGGTACGCGCCACGATCTCACGAGCATAGGCGATGAGACCGTTGGCATAGGAGCAATAAGCGCAATTGAGCTTTTCGAGCGCGTTGAGATAGGCGAGATGGTGACGGTCGAACACCAGATAGTCGGCGCGCTTCACCTTGGCGATGCCGTACACCGGGAAGCACACGGCCTGATAGACTGAAACGAACATATCGAGCACCACGAACGGCACGATGCCGGCATAGATCACCGGCGCGACCAGCATCACCAGGGGACGGGCGCCGAAAACATAGGGCAGCAGCTTCTGGCGCAACTCGCGATGGCGGCGCAGCAGCTCTTCCTCGAAGGCGGCGCGGCCATGCTCCATGCCGTAGCGCAACTCGGCACTCCGCTTGGCAAGCTCCGCGTCAAGTTCGGATTCGAGCTGTTTGATCTTGCCGATCAGCTCATTGATCTGAGGATTCATCGTTGGGGCCCTTCGGACGCCGAATAGCGTCGCGGGAGCCACCATGGCCCGCCGCAGGGCGCAATGACAGCCAATTCAGCCGGCGCGATGCGCCCGATCGCAGGGCACCCGCCCCCGCTCCTTGGGGGCGGGCAACAATCCTGCGGGCGCGGACCACGCTTTACTCGAGCCCGGTGCCGACCTTGACGTTCTCCGGTTCGAGCTTCATGCCGGCGGCGAGCGCCATGGTCTCCATCAGTGCCGCGAAATCCTTCTGCAGATAGGCTTCCGGATCCTTCTGCAGCATCGCCGCGCCGAAATGACCCTGCAGCACCTCGCGCGTCGCCGCCGTCACCGGCATCGGCACGTCGAATTCGCGACCGAGTTCGAGTCCGAGATCAAGGTCCTTGCGCAGCAACTCCGGCGTGAAGGTGGTGGTCCAGTCGAGATTGACCAGAGCCGGCGATTTGTATTTCGTGAACATCGAGCCCATGACGCCGTTGTTCATGAAGGCGAGGAAGGCGTGGCGCGGCACGCCCATCTTGTTGGCGAGCAGCGTGATCTCGATCAGGTTCTCGATGACGACGCCGAGCATGACGTTGTGCGCGATCTTGCAGACGCGGGCGAGATCGCCCTCGCCGACATAGGCGACGCCCTGCGGCGCGATGACGTCGATGAGCGGCTTGGCGGCGCGGAACACGTCCTCCGAGCCCGACACGACGGAGGACAGCTTGCCGGCCTTGATGACCTTGGCATTGCCCGACACCGGCGCGGTGAGATAATCGCTGCCGGCTTCCATCAGCTTGCGGCGAATCTCGACGGAGTCCTCAATGGAAATGGTCGAGCAATCGACAACGATCTTCGGCGCCTTGCCGCCGTTCGCCAGCACGCCGTTCGGGCCGAAATAGATTTCGTCGAGATCCTTGCCGGTCGAGACGATGGAGAACACCACATCGAGGCCGGCGAGATCGGACAGCTTGTCGACGACCTTGCCGCCGCTTTTGGCCAGCGGTTCGGCCTTGGCGCGGGTCCGGTTCCAGACGGTTACATCGTGGCCGGCCTTGAGCAGACGCTCGGCCATCGGCGCGCCCATGCGCCCGGTCCCGATCCAGCCGAGCTTCTGGGTGTTCTTGGACATTCAGGTCTCTCCCTTGCAATTTCTTCCGCGTTGACCGCGGCGGCTTTGTCTTGCGTATTCGCATAGCGGTTCCGCGCGAGACGCGCCAGTGGTGGGCAACGGCTGCATGCGTGCGTTGCGCCCTGCTATAGAACCGTGCCCCTTTTGGTGGCACGCCCGCCAAAGCCCTAGGATCCGGCCCATGACACTGACCATCCCACCCCGCAGTAATTCCGAGCCGCGTGTCGAGGATGACGCTTTGGTGCGCGGCGCCGGGCAGTTCGTGGACGATCCACGCCTGCCGGGTCAGGCCGCCGGCGTGTTCGTGCGCTCGCCTTATGCACACGCGCGCGTGCTGTCGGTCGGGACCGAGGCGGCGCTCAAGGCCAAAGGCGTCATCGCCGTGCTGACCGCGGCCGACATCAAGGCCGCCGGCATCGGCTCGATCTCGCGGCACGGCCCCCTCACCGGGCGCGGCGGCGCTCCCCTCGCCATGCCGTTTCGTCCGGCACTGGTGGGCGACAAAGTGATGCATGTCGGCGACCCGGTCGCGCTCGTGGTGGCCGAATCCCTGGCGGAAGCACTCGACGCGACCGATCTGGTCGATGTCGAATACGAAGAGCTGCTGCCAGTCGTCAGCCTCGACCAGGCGATGAAAGCCGACACCGTGCTGTACGCGGAGGCACCCGGCAATCTCGCCATCGATTGGCCTGGCATGAAGGAAGACAAGGACAACGAGAAGGCGGTCGACGATACGATCGCCAAGGCTGCGCATGTCGCCAGGATCACGGTCACCAACCAGCGCATGGTCGTCGCCTCGATGGAGACGCGCGGCGCCACGGGAGTCTACGACGCCAAGACCGACAGCTATACGCTGCATTCCTGCTCACAGGGTACCGACCCGTTACGCCGCATGACGGCCTCGGTGCTCGGCGTACCGGATGACAAACTGCGCGTCATCACGCAGGACGTCGGCGGCGCCTTCGGCGTCAAGACCTCGGTCTATCCCGAATATATCGCGCTCCTTGTCGCGGCGAAGAAGCTCGGCCGGCCGGTGCATTGGATGGCGACGCGTTCGGAATCTTTCGTTACCGACAATCAGGCACGCGACGCTATCACCCACGTCGAGCTCGCCTGCGACGCCAAGGGTAAGTTCATCGCGCTGCGTGCCCGGCATCTGTGCAATCAGGGCGCCTACATCACCAGCGCCGGCGCGCAGATCAACACGCTGAGTTTCTGGCAATGCCTGCCGGCGATGTACGCCATCCCGAAGATGGATGTGTCGGCCGCTTGTTATTTCTCCAACACGGTGCCGATCGGTCCCTATCGCGGCGCCGGTCGCCCCGAGGCCAATTACGCGCTGGAGCGCGCGGTCGAGGAAGCGGCGCGCCTATTGAAGATGGATCCGGCCAAGCTGCGCAAGAAGAACCTGATCCCGCCGTCGGCGATGCCTTACAAGACGCCGATCCAGACCTACGACTCCGGCGACTTCCCGGCCGTCGTCGACAAGGCCCTTAAGCTCGCCGACTACGAGAACTTCAGCAAGCGCAAGCGCGAGGCGGCCAGACGCAAGAAGCTGCGCGGCATCGGCATTTCCTGCATGCTCGAACATGCTGGCGCCTTGCCGACCGAGCAGGCCTCGGTCAGCTTTCCCGGCGGCGACAAGCTCGTTCTCGGCCTGAATGTGCAATCGACAGGGCAGAGCCACGCCACCGTATTCGGTCATCTGCTGGCGGCCAAGCTCGGCATCGACGCCAGCACCATTGAGCACCGCCACGGCGACAGCGACCTAGGTATCGCGGGCTTTGCCTCCGTGGGCTCGCGTTCGGCGATGTGTGCCGGCACCGCCATTCTTGTCACCGCCGATACGATGCTGGCCAAGGCGAAGAAAATCGCTGCGTCGGCGCTGGAAGCGTCGGAAGACGACATCCAATATCGCGACGGACACTTCGAGGTTGTCGGCACCGACCGGCGGATCACGCTGTTCGAGACGGCGGAGCGCGCCAAGGTGATGGGCGAAAGCCTCGACACCAAGGATCAAGGCCACGCGCCGACCACCTACCCCAACGGCTGTCACATCGCCGAAGTCGAGATCGATCCCGACACCGGCCATTTCGACATCATCACCTATACGGCGGTCGACGACAGCGGCAATCCGCTCGACAAGACCATCGCCTCGGGCCAGGTGCAGGGCGCGATCGCACAAGGCCTCGGCCAGGCATTGGTTGAGAACGCGGTTTACGACGAAGACAGCGGCCAGCTCGTGTCGGGCTCGTTCATGGATTACGGCATGCCACGCGCCCACGACATGCCGGTCGAACTGCGCGAGGCGATGCATGTCGTGCCGGCGACGACCAACCCGCTCGGCGTCAAGGGCGTCGGCGAGTCCGGCACCACGGCGGCGATTGCCGCGGTGATGAACGCGATTTCCAACGCCATTCCCAATGGCGCCGCCGACTACATGGATATGCCGGCGACGCCGGCCAAGGTGTGGGCGGCGTGTCAGAGGGGGATGGGGAAGTAGTAAGGGCTCCTGCCGTTCTTCCCTCTCCCCTTGTGGGAGAGGGTGCCTGAGCGAAGCGAAGGCGGGTGAGGGGTCTGCGCTGATCGCAGACTCCGACCCCTCACCCGGCTCGCAGCTCACGCTGCTCGCCACCCTCTCCCACAAGGGGAGAGGGGAAGAAGAAGCTAAGCCTGGCTGATGAACTTCGTGTTCAGATAAGCCTGCAGGCCTTCGATGCCGCCTTCCGAGCCATAGCCGGAATCCTTGACGCCGCCGAACGGCGTTTCCGGCGTCGACACCATCACAGAGTTGATACCGACCATACCGGCCTGGATGGCGTCGCCTACCGCATTGGCGGTCGCCGACGACGTCGTGAAGGCATAGGAGGCCAGCCCGAAGGGCAGCGAGTTGGCGCGCTCGATCACTTCATCGAAGGTCTTGAACGGCACGATCGGCGCCAGCGGGCCGAACGGCTCCTCGGTCATGATCTTCGAGTCGTCCGGAATGTCGGTGATCACGGTCGGCTCGAAGAAGAAGCCCTGGTTGCCGACGCGGTTGCCGCCGGTCGCGATCTTGCCGCCGCGCGCCTTGGCGTCGTTGACGAAGGACTCCATCGCATCGAGCCGACGCGGATTGGCGAGCGGACCCATCTTGGTGTCCTTGTCGAGGCCGTCGCCGAGCTTGAGGCCCTTGGCGTATTCGACGAAGCGCTCGACGAACTTGTTGTAGTTCTTCTCCTGCACATAGAAGCGAGTCGGCGAGATACAGACCTGCCCGGCATTGCGATATTTGAATGCGGCAATGGTGTCGGCCGCCTTGATCGGGTCGGCATCGTCGAACACCAGCACCGGCGAATGGCCGCCAAGCTCCATGGTGGCGCGCTTCATGCCGCGCGCCGCCATGGCGGCGAGATGCTTGCCGACCGGTACCGAGCCGGTGAACGACACTTTCTTGACGATCGGCGACGGGATGATGTGCTCGGACACTTCGGCCGGCACGCCGAAGACGAGATTGAGCACGCCCGCCGGCAAACCGGCATCGGCGAAGCATTTCACCAGTTCGACGCAGCCACCCGGCACTTCTTCCGAGGCCTTGATGATGAGCGTGCAGCCCGCGGCGAGTGCACCGGCGATCTTGCGGATCGGCGTCAGCGTCGGGAAATTCCACGGCGTGAAGGCAGCGGCGACGCCGACCGGCTCCTGCGTGACGATCTGGCGGATGCCCTTCACGCGGCCCGGCACGATGCGGCCATAAGCTCTACGGCCTTCCTCGGCATACCAGTCCGTAATGTCGGCGGAGGTCATGACCTCAATGCGCGATTCCGGGAACGGCTTGCCCTGCTCCTGCGTCTGCACGCGCGCGATGTGGTCGGCGCGTTCGCGCATCAGCATCGCCGCCTTGCGCAGGAAGTTCGAACGGTCATAGGCCGAGGTTTTGCTCCAGGCGCCGAACGCCTTGTTGGCGGCGGCGAGCGCGGCATCGAGATCGGCCTTCGAGGCGTGCGGCAGCCTGGCCAGCACCTTGCCGGTCGCGGGATTGATGACGTCCTCGCTCTTGCGGTTGTCCGCGCCCAGCCACTGGCCGTCGATGTAAAGCTTGAGATCGGTATACATATCGAACCTCGTGTTCCCGGTGTCCACTCAACTCGGCGCGTGCCTTAGCACTTTCAGCATGCTGCGGCCACAGCACCCTGTCGTTGCGCTGCGAAAGATAATTCGGAACAAATATGCGGGCTTATTTGCCCGTGAATTTCGGCTTGCGCTTTTCCATGAAGGCCTTGCGGCCCTCGATGTAATCGCTCGACGCGAAGCAGGCCTGGACCATGGCTTCCGCCTTGTCCATGTCGCGGTCGGCGGGGTCCTTGAGGATTTCATTGACGATGAACTTGACCGAGTCGACCGTGAGCGGCGCATTGCCGGCGATGGTCTCGGCATAGTTCTGCACATAGGCTTCCAGTTCACCGTCGGGCACCACGCGATTGACGAGGCCCATGCCGTGCGCCTCCTGCGCGGTGAACTGCCGTGCGGTGTAGAAGATTTCCTTGGCGAAGGACGGGCCGACGACGTCAACGAGCTTCTTGAGGCCGGAAAAGCGATAGCCGAGCGACAGCTTGGCCGCGGGCACCGCGAACTTGGACGCCTCGGTGCAAATGCGCATGTCGCAGGCCAGCGCCAGTCCAACGCCGCCGCCGACGCAATAGCCGCGGATCATGGCGATGGTCGGCTTGGGGAAGTCATAGAAGGCACCGTAAGCGCGGTCGACCGCTTCGTTGTAACGATCGGAGGCTTCCTTGCTGGAGCGCTCGCTGGCGAACTTCGAGATGTCGGCGCCGGACACGAAGGCCTTGCCGCCGGCGCCGGTGACGATGACGACGCGGATGTTGTCGTCGCGCTTGAACTCGTCGAGATAGCTCTCGGCCGCTTCCCACATGTCGAGCGACACGGCGTTGAGCTTGTCGGGATTGTTGAATGTGAGATAGCCGACCTGGCCCTCCTTGCGGGAGAGCATCTTGTCGGTCTTCACGGGCGCGTTCATTTCCACAGTCCTTTAGACAGCTTTCGCCTGATGTAGCGCGGCGATTTCGTCGGGCGCGAAACCGAATTCCTTGAGCACCTCGTCGGTGTGCTCGCCCTGGCTCGGCGGCGTCGCGGCGATGCGGCTCGGCGTGCGCGACAGCACGAAGGGCTGGCCGACGAAAGTCTGCGTCTCACCGTTCGGCTTGATGCCATCCTGCGCGATCTTCAGATGCCTGACCTGCTCGTCGGCAAACACCTGATCGATCGAGTTGATCGGCCCCGACGGCACGCCGGCCTTCTCGAACAACGCAATCCATTCGGCGCTGGTCCTGTGCACGGTCTTGGCGTTGATCGCATCGTTGACCGCCTGGCGGTTCTTCGAGCGCAAGGTGTTAGTCTTGAAGTCGGGATTGTCGAGCATCTCCGGCGCGCCGAGCGCGTGACATAAGCGCTCCCAGATCACGTGACCGGCAACAGCGATGTTGATGTAACCGTCGGCGGTCTTGAACACGCCGGTCGGGATGGTGGTCGGGTGGTCATTGCCGGCCTGACCGGCGACCTCATGGTGCTGCAGCCAGCGCGCCGCCTGGAAGTCGAGCATGAAGACCTGCGCCTGCAGCAGCGAGGTCGAGACCCACTGCCCTTCGCCCGACACTTCACGCTCGAGCAGTGCCGTCTGGATGCCAAGCGCGCAAAACAGACCGGCGCACAGATCGGCGACCGGAATGCCGACGCGCATCGGGCCGCGCCCCGGCTCGCCGGTGATCGACATCAGGCCGCCCATGCCCTGCGCGATCTGATCGAAGCCGGGGCGGTCGCGATAGGGCCCGTCCTGACCGAAGCCGGAAATGCTGGCGAGGACAATGCGCTTGTTGATCTTCTTGAGCGACTCGTAGTCGATGCCGAGGCGGTCCTTCACGTCGGGGCGGAAGTTCTCGACCACGACGTCGGCCTTTTCGACCAGACGCTTGAAAGCCGCGAGGCCCTGCGGCGACTTCAGATCGAGCGTGATGCTGCGCTTGTTGCGATGCAGGTTCTGGAAGTCGGCATTGTCGCGCGGGCCGCCCGGGCCTTCGCCCTTTTCCAGGTGTGGCGGGGTCTCGATCTTGATGACATTGGCGCCCCAGTCGGCGAGCTGCCGAACGCAGGTCGGCCCCGAACGGACCCGGGTAAGGTCGAGAATGGTAAATCGGGACAAGGCCGAGGACGCCCGGGGAAATGGCATTTCAAGCAGCTCCACACGTCAAAAGCTTCAACGGGGCCAAGACCTTCCACGATCCGGGCGGGGAAGTCTATCGGCGACAGATTGCGCGCGTCCGGGCCGATTTCGTTCACGTTCCGGCGCGATATTGCCCAATCTCGCCTTGAAAAGAACACCGGGCGCTGTCATATCAGCCCTGCGGATGTAGGCTCGATTCGAGCTTCCTCGCGGGCTGCGTGCACGAATTTCCTTCAAAACGATTTTCGCCCCGCCTTTTCCGCCTCACCTGAACCGACACGGCAACCCTGGCAACGCGGGATGTCTTGAAACCCCGATCCGCCGTGCGCGCGAAGCGTGCCCGGTCGTGTCGTCGCATTAGAAAAGAGACGTTTTGACTAACTTCAACAATTTCGGCCTCGCCGAACCGATCCTTCGTGCCCTCGCCGAAGAGAAATACGAAACCCCCACCCCGATCCAGGCCCAGACCATCCCCGTCGCTCTGACGGGCCGCGACATTGTCGGCATCGCCCAGACCGGCACCGGCAAGACCGCCTCGTTCGCGCTGCCGATCCTCAACCACATCGTCAACAACCGCATGCGCCCGATGCAGAAGGCCGCGCGCGTGCTGGTCTTGTCGCCGACGCGCGAACTGTCCGGCCAGATCGCCGACAGCTTCCGCACCTATGGCCGGCACATCCGCCCGCTGACGATCGAACTCGCCATCGGCGGCGTGCCGATCAACCGGCAATCCCGCGGCATGGCGCGCGGCGCCGAAGTGCTGGTAGCGACGCCGGGCCGTCTGCTCGATCTCGTTCAGCAGCGTTCGGTCGTGCTCGATCAGGTCGAAATCCTGGTGCTCGACGAAGCCGACCGCATGCTCGACATGGGCTTCATCCGCGACATCAAGAAAATTGTATCGATGCTGCCGCAGAAGCGGCAGACCTTGTTCTTCTCGGCCACCATGCCGAAGGAAATCACCCAGCTTGCCGAGTCGATGCTCAAGAATCCGGAGCGCGTGTCGGTGACGCCGGAATCGACCACTGTCGAGCGCATCGCGCAGCGCGTGATCCTCACCGAAAAGTCGGCGAAGCCGGGCCTTTTGGTCGAGGTCATCAAGTCCGAGACTATCGACCGCGTGCTGGTGTTCACCCGCACCAAGCACGGCGCCGACAAGGTTGTGCGTCAGCTCGAGACCGCCGGCCTGCCTTCGGCGGCGATCCACGGCAACAAGTCGCAGAACCAGCGCGAGCGCGTGCTCGCCCAGTTCCGTGATGGCTCGTTGCGCATCCTGATCGCGACCGACATCGCCGCGCGCGGCATCGACGTCGACGGCATCAGCCATGTCGTCAATTACGATCTGCCGAACATTCCGGAATCCTATGTGCATCGCATCGGCCGCACCGCGCGCGCCGGCCGCGACGGCGTCGCCATCTCGTTCTGCGATCACGAAGAGAACGGCTTCCTGCGCGACATCGAGCGCACCATCCGCATCAAGATCCCATCCGAGGACAAGCGCACCGGTCGCTCAGCCAGCCGGCCCGCCGGCGAGCCGGCGCCGCATCACCACGCCAATGGCCGCAATGCCGGTGGCAACCGCCGCGGCGGCAATGGTCAGAACCGCGGCCGCAACGGCCAGGGTCATGGTGGTCAAGGTCATGGCGGTCAGGGTCATGGCTCAGCTCATGGCGAGCAGGGTCAGCCGCGTCCGCAGCGCGCCAAGGGTCATCCCAATGGCGGCCACCAGAACGGCCAGCGCAACGGCAACCGCCCGGTGGCGGCGGCCGGCGGCAATGGCGGTGCCGAGAACATTGGCGGCATGAAGTTCATGCAGCGAGGCCCGAACCGCCCGCGCAGCCACGCGCCGCGCTGAACTATCGACTGAATTACCTCCCCAAAGGCCGAAAAACGGCCTTGGGGAGGGATCGGTTTTTCGGATAAAGGTAGCCCGCCCCTGATAGGGCGCGGCCGACCGGGAGAGGATTTGGATGCCGAAAGAAGAAATGCTGGAGTTCGACGGGACGGTGACCGAAGTGTTGCCGGACGGCAATTTCCGGGTGAAGCTCGATAACGAGCACGAGGTGCTGGCCTACACCGCCGGCAAGATGCGCAAATTCCGCATCCGCACCGGTGTCGGCGACCGGGTGATCGTGGAAATGTCGCCCTACGACCTGCAGCGCGGCCGCATCAGTTTCCGGCACAAAGGCGACGCCCCGACATCGGCGCCGGCGCAGCGCCGGCCGAATTTCCGCCGCCGCTAGCTGGATCGGACCGGCAGGCGATCTTGCCTGCCGTGAATTATGCCGACGCGACTTCGTCGGTAATCACCTTAAACCCCGCCAGCGTGCACAGGCCAAACGACGTCACAATGGCGACGTCGGTGGCATCGCGCCCGCGCGCCATCAGGATGCGGCCGATGCGCGGCACATTATTGCGCGGGTCGAACAGATGCCAGGCGCCGCCGAGGTAGACTTCCATCCACGCCGCGAAATCGCCGGGCGCATAAGGCGGCGGCATGCCTATATCGCCGAGATAACCGGTGCAATAGCGCGCCGGGATATTGAGACACCGGCAAAAGGTGATGGCGAGATGAGCGAAGTCGCGGCAGACGCCACGCCGCTTGTTGTAGACCTCCCAGGCCGACATGGTCGGATCGGCATGTTCATAGCCGAACGTGATGTGGTTGTGCACGTAGTCGCAGACCGCCTGCACCAGCGACCAGCCCGCAGGCAGGTGACCGAACGTCTTCCACGCCACGTCGCTGAGACGATCGGTTTCGCAGTAGCGGCTGCCCAGGAGATAAACCAGTACGTCGGGCGGCAATTCGGACAGCGCATGCTGATAGGCATTGGCGACAACCGGATCGGTTCTGCCGCTGTCCTGGATCGTGAAGTCCGCCGTAATTTTCAGCCGGCCTTTCGGGGCGGTAATCACATGGCAGAAGTTGCCGAATGCATCGTGATAGGTACGGGCCGGAATTGGCGGCTCAAAATTGATGCGATCCCAGCTCATCAGATCAGGCGTGCGTGACGGATGCACACTCAACTGCAGAATCATCGGCGTCGGTTGCGGGCAGTCGTAGGCTATTTCGTAGCCCGCGCGGATTTTCATACAAACTCCATGACCTGATATGTTTGATATCATACGCTCCACGGTAAAAATCGTTGCATACTATCTGCCATATTGTTTTGACGCGTTTTCTTCACGCGAACCGGTTTCCACTTCGCTCGAAAACGCTTTAGAAGGCCGATATGGACGCAAAACTGACCGCCCTGCTGGCTCCGGACGAGCCCTCGCCCGTCACAATCCATAATGCTGACGGCACGTCGCCTTTGCTTCTGGTCGCCGATCACGCCGGTAACCGCATTCCCCGCGCGCTGGGCGATCTCGGCGTGTCGGACGAAGAGCGCGCGCGTCACATCGGCTGGGACATCGGCATCGCCGGCGTATCGCGCCACCTTGCCGATACGCTCGATGCCGTCCTGATCCAGCAGAACTATTCGCGCCTGGTGATCGACTGCAACAGGCCACCGGGCGTGCCGTCATCGATGCCGGAGATCAGCGAACTAACCGCCATACCAGGCAACATCGGATTGAGCGAAGCGCAAAAATCGGCGCGCGTGACCGAAATTTTCCGGCCGTACCACGACGCCATCGAAACCGAACTGAATCGCCGCCTGCAAAGCGGGCGGCCGGTCGCTCTGGTGGCGATGCACAGCTTCACGCCGGTCTACAAGGGCTTCGTCCGGCCCTGGCATGCCGGCGTGCTGTACAATCGCGACGATCGCTTTTCGAAGCGGCTGAAAGCCGTGCTGGAGGCCGAAGGCGATCTCACGGTCGGCGATAACGAACCTTATCGCGTCGACGATCTCACCGACTACACGATCCCCACGCATGGCGAACAGCGCGCCCTGCATCACATTGCCATCGAGATTCGTCAGGACCTGATCGCCGACGAACAAGGCGAAATCGCATGGGCGGCGCGGCTGGCGCGCCTGCTGCCGCAAACCTACGCCGCTCTTTAAACGCGACAACTTGAGGCCCGCCGCTATTGCCCGCCGCCCCACAAAGCCCACAATACAATCGGGTAATCGGGCTCCCGCCTCCGATCAGGTGCGCCATGAAATCTGCCGACGGCTATCGTTTCGCATGGGTCGTCCTGCTTGCCGGCATGATCGCCGCTTGGCCCGGCGCCGCTTCCGCACAGGAAGCCGCCAAAGAGGCTGCAAAAAGCGCCAGCCCATCGCCTCAAAATGAACGACGCGAAGCCGCCGCCGACGGCATCCTCAAGCTGCTGCCGGCCGACGCAATCACACAGCATTCCATCGCGACGCCGCAAGGCAAGATCGACTACACCGCGACGGCAGGCACGCTGCCGTTCTACGACCAGTCCGGCAGCCAGAGCGCGGCGGTGTTCTACACCGCTTACGTTGCCAAGAACGGTGGCCCGAACCGGCCGCTGACCTTCGCCTTCAATGGCGGGCCGGGCGCGGCTTCGGCCTATCTGCATATGGGCGTGGTCGGCCCGCGCATTCTCGAACTCGGGCCCGGCGGCCATGACGCCGCGCGCGCCGAATTGCGCGACAACCCCGCCACCTGGCTCGCCTTCACCGATCTGGTGCTGATCGATCCGGTCGGCACCGGCTGGAGCCGCGCCGCCAAGAGCGACAATGCCAAGAGTTTCTGGAGCGTGCGCAGCGATGCCGACGCCATGGCCAAAGCGATCGCGCTCTATGTCGCGCACAACAACCGCGGCGGCTCGCCGAAATATCTGCTCGGCGAAAGCTATGGCGGCTTTCGCGCCGTGAAGACAGCGCGCGCATTGCTGCGTGAGCAGGGCCTCGCGGTGAGCGGGCTCATCCTCGTCTCGCCGCTGCTCGAGGGCTGGCTGACCTTCGGCGACGACACCTCGGCGCTGCGTGCCGCCTTGCAGATGCCCTCGCTCGCCGCCGCCGAACTCGAGCGCAAAAAGGCGTTCACGCCGCAGGCGCAGGCCGAGGCGGAGAAGTTCGCGATGACGGATTATCTGGTCACGCTCGCTGGCAAAAGGCCGGAGGGCGACGCCGCCAAGGCGTTCTATGCGCGTGTCGCCGCGATGACCGGCGTACCGGAAGGCACGATCGCGTCGTCGCGCGGTTTCATCAACGACTTCGTCAAAACCATCCGCGCCGGCAAGATCGTCAGCCGCTACGACGCCGACTACGCGGTGGACGATCCGAACCCGGAGCGCCGCGCCGCGCGCGGGGCCGATCCGATCCTCGACGGGGTGACACGCGCCTATGGCGGCGGCTTTGCCGACTACGCGCGCAATGAACTCGGCTTCAAGACCGAGATGACCTACACGCTGCTGGCCAACGACATCAGCGGCAACTGGGACTGGGGCCATGGCGGACGCTTCGCCGCGACGTCGGACGACGACATCCGCACCTTGCTCGCCTTCAGCCCGTCGTTCCGCCTGATGGTGGTGCACGGCTATGCCGACATGGTCACGCCCTACGGCATGTCGCGCTATGTGCTCGACCATCTGCCGCCGATCGGGCCGTCCGGCCGCGTCCAGTTCAAGCTCTATCGCGGCGGCCATATGTTCTATATCGCCGCCGACCAGCGCAAAGCCTTCAGCGACGACGCCGCCGCCTTCTATCGCGCGGCGGAATAGACCAGCCACGGCTCCCTTGAATACCTGAGGTCCCATCTGTCATGGTGGGCCGGCCGGGCTATACTTGGGGGCCGCCGCTTGGACTTCACTCTCGTCGCTTCGGAACTGTTGAGCGCCACAGTGCGCTGGCTGCACGTCGTCGCCGGCATCGCCTGGATCGGCTCGTCGTTCTATTTCATCCACCTCGACCTCAGCCTGAAGAAGCGCGAGGGCCTGCCCGACGGGGTCAAGGGCGACGCCTGGCAGATCCATGGCGGCGGCTTCTACCAGATGATCAAGTTTCTGGTGGCGCCCAAGAACATGCCGGACGAACTGACCTGGTTCAAATGGGAAGCCTATGCGACCTGGCTGTCCGGATTCGCGCTGCTGGTGCTGGTCTATTACATGCAGGCCGATCTGTTCCTGATCGACAAGTCGGTGCTGAACATGAGCGCGCCGATGGCGGCGGCGATCGCCTTCTTCAGCCTGGTCGCAAGCTGGCTGGTCTATGAGGCGCTGTGCCGCTCGCCGCTCGGCAAACACGAGGTGGCGCTGGCTTTGGTGGGCTATGTCTATCTGGTCGCGCTGACTTACGGCTTCACCCATGTTTTCAGCGGCCGTGGCGCCTTCACCCAGATTGGCGCGCTGATCGGCACCATCATGGTCGCCAATGTGTTCGCGGTGATCATGCCGAACCAGCGCAAGACCGTCGCGGCGCTGATCGCCGGCGAGAAGCCGAATCCGGTGTGGGGCGAGCTCGGCAAGCAGCGTTCGGTGCACAACAACTACCTGACGCTGCCGGTCGTGTTCCTGATGCTCAGCAATCATTACCCGCTGCTGTTCGCGACCAGGAACAACTGGATCATCGTCGCGATCGTGCTGGTGATCGGCCCGGTGATCCGTCATTTCTACAATGCGCGGCACGAAGGCAAGCCCTCGCCATGGTGGACCTGGTTCGTCGCCGCTTTCGCCATGATGGTGGTGCTGTGGCTGTCGACCAACGGTCCCAAGGACGGCAAGACCGGCGCCTTGCCGGAGACGCCGAAATTCGCGGCCGTCAATGAAATTGTGATGTCCCGCTGCAGCATGTGCCACACCGCCGAGCCGGTCTGGACCGGCATTGGCGAGGCGCCGAAGGCGATCCACCTCGACACGGCCGAGGCGATCCGGCTGCATGCCAAGCTGATCGCGCTGCAAGCCGGCTTTGCCAGCGCCATGCCGCCGGGCAACGTGACCGAAATGACGCCGGAAGAGCGGCAGGTCATTGCGGCGTGGTATGCGGCCGGAGCGCCGGGGGAGTGATGGTTGACTTCACCTCTCCCATAGGGAGAGGTCGGCGCGCGAAGCGTGCCGGGTGAGGGGTTACAAACTCTCGAGAGTCACTTACCCCCCTCACCCCAACCCTCTCCCCATCCAAAGTCGGATAAATCCGACTTTGGTGACTTTTTGGTGCACAACTCGGGTAAACCCGAGTTGTGTGGGGAGAGGGAGCAGTCTGAGTTCGCGGCAACGGCAGCATCATACGATGACCCAATTCACGCTCGACCAACTGAACGCAATGCCCCCCGCCGACTTCACCGCGGCCCTGGCGGACATCTACGAACATTCGCCCTGGGTGGCCGAAGCCGCGGCCAAGCAGCGCCCGTTCGCGACGCTTGCCGCGTTGCACGACGCGATGATCGCCGCAGTCAAAGCCGCGCCGGCCGAGGCGCGCATGAAGCTGATCACCGCGCATCCCGATCTCGCCGGCAAGGCGGCGCGCGCCGGCGCGCTGACGCCGGATTCGACAAGCGAACAGACGAGCGCCGGCCTCGACCGTTTGAGCGAAGCCGACTACACGCGCTTCCATGCGCTCAACGATGCCTACAAGGCCAAATTCGGCATTCCTTTCATCGTCTGCGTGCGGCGGCACACGAAGGATTCGATCCTTTCCGAATTCGAACGCCGCCTCGCCCAGGGCGACGCCGCTGAGACCGACACCGCGCTCGGCGAAATTTTCCGGATCGGGGCCTTGCGCCTCGACCAGCGCGTCGCCGCGTCGGACAAACTGCCCGTCGCAGGTCGCCTCTCCACCCATGTGCTCGACACGCATAGCGGCCGGCCGGCCGAGGGTGTCGCAGTCGAACTATGGGAATTGTCGCGCGACGGCGCCGAGCGGCTCGTCGTCAGGACGGCGACCAACAAGGACGGCCGCACCGACACGCCGCTGATCGGTGGCCGGCCGGTGCCGAAAGGCGTCTACGAACTGCGCTTCTCCATCGGCGCCTATTTCCGAACCCGCGGCGTGCCGCTATCCGACCCGCCGTTCCTTGACGTGGTGCCGATCCGCTTCGGCGTCGCCGAGCCGGAAGGCCACTATCATGTGCCGATCTCGACCTCGCCCTGGGCCTACGGGACCTACCGCGGCAGTTGACCGCAAATGCCCAAACGGCAGGCCGGAATGCCGCAATTGCCGCGTGGATAGGCAGGGACTGGCGACAATTGATCCCTTCTACTGCCGCCGGAATTGGCACAATATTGGCTTGTCACTTTTCTAGACGCCGCACGGGGGACTTCGCGGCGTCACCGGTCAAGAGTAACGGGACAACCTTCCATATGTCGGATCAGGGGCCGGTCAGTTCTTCCGCGCGCGCGCCGCTGCTCCAGGCCATCGGCATTACCAAGCGTTACGGCACCTTCCTCGCCAACGACAACGTTTCCATCGACCTCTATCCGGGCGAGATCCACGCGCTGCTTGGCGAGAACGGCGCCGGCAAGTCGACGCTCGTCAAGACCATGTACGGCCTGATCCAGCCGAGCGCGGGCGAACTGCGCTGGCTGGGCGAGAAGATCGAACTGACCGGGCCTTCCGACGCGCGCTCGCGCGGCATCGCCATGGTGTTCCAGCATTTCTCGCTGTTCGATAACCTGACCGTTGCCGAAAACGTCGCGCTCGGCCTCGACGGCTCGGAAAGTTTCGCCGCGATGTCGGCGCGTTTGGCGCAGGTGTCGCGCGATTATGGCCTGCCGCTCGATCCCAAGCGCGAAGTGTGGCGGCTGTCGGTCGGCGAGCGTCAGCGTATCGAGATCGTGCGCGCGCTGATGCAGAATCCGAAGTTGCTCATTCTCGACGAGCCGACCGCGGTGCTGACGCCGCAGGAGGCCGACCAGCTTTTCATCGTGCTCGACCGCCTCAAGGCCGAGGGCAAGGCGCTGCTCTACATCTCGCACAAGTTAGACGAGGTGAAGCGGCTCTGCGACACCGCCACCATCCTGCGCGGCGGCAAGAAAGTCGCGACCTGCAACCCGCGGAGCGAGACCGCCGCCTCGATGGCGCGCATGATGGTCGGCGCCGAGATCGGCGAAGTCCGCGCGACGACGGCGCGGGCCACCACGGTGCCGCGTCTCCTGATCCGCGACCTGTCGATGGTGCCGGACGATCCGCACGGCACTTATCTGCGCAACATTTCGCTCGAAGTCTTCGGCGGCGAGATTCTCGGAATTGCCGGTGTTGCCGGCAACGGCCAGGATGAGCTGTTTGCAGCGCTGTCCGGCGAGCGCCTCGCGCCGCATGAGGATAATGTCATCATCGACGGCCATGCCGCCGGCAACCTGTCGGTCACGCAGCGTCGCAAGCTGGGCGCTGCCTTCGTGCCCGAAGAACGCCTCGGCCACGGCACCGCGCCGCGTATGAAGCTGTCGGAAAATGCGCTGCTCACCGGCCATGCCGCCAGCCACATGGTCCATCACGGCTTCATAGACCGGCCGGCAACGCTGAAAACGGTCGACGACACCACCAAGACATTCGACGTGCGCAAGGCCAAGCGCGACCCGGAAGCCGCGAGCCTGTCCGGCGGCAATCTGCAGAAATTCATTGTCGGCCGCGAAATCCTGCGCGAGCCAGGCGTGCTGGTAGTGAGCCAGCCGACCTGGGGCGTCGATGCCGGCGCCGCCGCCGTGATCCGCCAGGCGCTCATCGACCTGTCGAGCCGCGGCAGCGCCGTGCTGGTGATCAGCCAGGACCTCGACGAACTCGCCGAGATATCCGACCGCATCGCGGTGATGTTCCACGGCACCCTATCGGAACCGATCGCCGCGGCGCACGCGACCCGCGAAAAGCTCGGCTTGCTGATGGGCGGCGCCTCGCCCGGCGAGGCTGCAAGCGTGCAAGAAAACCTAAAAGAGGCTTCTCATGCAGTTGGTGCTTGAGAAACGCGCCGAGCGTTCGGCCTTCATCGCCCTCGCCTCGCCACTGCTCGCCATCGCGCTGACTTTGGTGACCATGTCGATCTTCTTCCTGATCCTGGGGAAAAACCCGGTCACCGCGCTCTATGTCTATTTCATCGAGCCGCTGACCGATTCCTACACGCTGATGGAAATCGCAGTGAAGGCCTCACCGCTCGTGATGATCGCGATCGGCCTGTCGCTCTGCTATCTCGCCAATGTCTGGAATATTGGCGCCGAGGGCCAGTTCCTGATCGGCGCCGTGACCGGCTCATGGCTTGCCGTCGTCACCAATGGCACCGACGCCGGGCCGTGGGTGATTTTCGCCATGCTGGCAATGGGCGCGCTCGGCGGTGCGCTGTGGGCCATGATCCCGGCGCTTTGCAAGGTGCGCTTCGGCGCCAACGAAATCCTCACCTCGCTGATGCTGGTCTATGTCGCCGACCTGATCCTCGACTATCTTGTGCGCGGCCCGTGGCGCGACCCGAAGGGCATGAACTTTCCGACCACCGCCTCTTTCGATCCAGTCGCCACCGTGCCGGTGATCATGGACGGCGGGCGACTGCATGCTGGTGTCATTCTCACCGTGCTGGTGGTCATCGCCGCGGCTATCATGCTCGGCCGCAGCATCAAGGGCTTCGAGATCCGCGTCGTCGGCGCCGCGCCGCGCGCGGCACGCTTCGCCGGCTTCTCCTCCGAGAAGCTGGTGATCTTCACCTTCGCCGTATCCGGCGCCCTGGCTGGTCTTGCCGGCATCATCGAGGTCGCCGGTCCCGTCGGCGTGCTCCAGCCCGGCATCTCGCCCGGCTACGGTTTCACCGCGATCATCGTCGCTTTCCTCGGACGCCTCAATCCGATCGGCATTCTGATCGCGGGGCTGTTCCTGGCTCTCACTTTCATCGGCGGCGAAGGTGCGCAGATATCGATGAAGGTGCCGCTCGACCTGACCAAGGTGTTTCAGGGCATGCTGCTGTTCTACGTGCTCGCCTGCGACAGCCTGATCCTCTACCGCATCCGCCTTGTGGCGGCGAAACCGAAAGCTGCGTGAGCGCACCCATGGGTCTCGTCGAAGCCATCATCCTCTCGATCATCGCGGCCTCGACGCCGCTCCTGCTCGCGGCCGCCGGTGAGCTGGTCGTCGAACGCTCCGGCGTGCTCAATCTCGGCGTCGAAGGCATGATGATCATGGGTGCGGCCTGCGGCTTCGCCGGCGCTTACCTCACCGGCTCGACCTTCGTCGGCGCGCTGTTCGGCATCGCCGCCGGCATGGCGCTGTCCTTCATCTTCGCAGTGTTGACGCTCGGCCTCGCGGTCAACCAGGTGGCGGCGGGACTGGCGCTGACCATCCTCGGCGTCGGCCTGTCGGGTCTGATCGGTGCCGGCTTCGTCGGCGAGAAGATCGTGCCGGCGCCGCAGCTTTATCTGCCGGTGCTGACGAGCATTCCGCTGATCGGCCGCATCCTGTTCGGGCAGGACGGCTTCGTTTACTTCTCCATCGCGCTCGTCGTCGGCATCTGGTGGTTCCTGTATCGCACGCGCGGCGGCCTGATCCTGCGCGCGGTCGGCGACAGTCACACCTCGGCGCATGCGCTCGGCTATCCGGTGCTGAAAATCCGCCTGCTCGCCGTGCTGTTCGGCGGCGGCTGCGCCGGATTGGCCGGCGCCTTCCTGCCGCTCGCCTATACGCCTTTCTTCATTCCGGGCATGACCGCCGGCCGCGGCTGGATCGCGCTGGCGCTGGTCGTGTTCTCGTCATGGCTGCCGGGGCGGCTGGTCGCCGGCGCTTATCTGTTCGGCGCAGTGACAATCCTGCAACTGCATGCGCAAGCTTTCGGACTCGGCATTCCGTCGCAACTGATGACAGCGCTGCCTTATCTCGCCACCGTTATCGTTCTCGTCATCATCTCTCGCGCGCAGGGCGGCGCCGGGTCGGTGGCGCCCGCTTCGCTCGGCACGGTTTTTGTGCCCGACCGCTGACTTTTTCTGACGTCAATCTAACCGGAGCTGGACCATGAAAAGACTTCTGATGACCGCCGCGGCCGCGGCCCTGACGCTGGCCGCAACCGCCTTCAGCGCGACTGCCGCCGACAAGATTAAGGTCGGCTTCATCTATCTCGGCCCGGTCGGCGATCTCGGCTGGACCTACATGCATGAAGTCGGCCGCCAGATGATGGTGAAGGAGCTCGGCGACAAGGTCGAGACCACCTATCTCGAGAACGTCAACGAAGGCCCGGACTCGGAGCGCTCGATCGTGCAGCTCGCCCGCACCGGCCACAACCTGATCTTCACGACCTCGTTCGGCTATATGGACCCGACGCTGAAGGTCGCCAAGCAGTTCCCGAAGATCAAGTTCGAGCATGCCACCGGCTTCAAGAATGCGCCGAACATGGGCACCTATTCGGGCCGCTTCTATGAAGGCCGCTACATTCAGGGCGTGATCGCCGGCAAGATGTCGAAGACCGGCACGCTCGGCTACATCGCCTCGTTCCCGATTCCGGAAGTCATCTCCGGCATCAACGCCACCATCCTCGGCGCGCAGACCGTCAACCCCAACATCAAGCTCAAGATCATCTGGGTGAACACCTGGTTCGATCCCGGCAAGGAAGCCGACGCCGCCAAGGCGCTGGCCGACCAGGGCGTCGACGTGATCATGCAGCACACGGATAGTCCGGCCGCCATGCAGGTCGCGGCACAGCGCGGCATCTACGCCTTCGGTCAGGACTCGGACATGATCAAGTTCGGCCCGAAGACCCAGCTCACCGCCATCATCAACAACTGGGGCCCCTATTACGTGAAGCAGGCGAAAGCCGCACTCGCCGGCACCTGGAAGGCGGAAGACACCTGGGATGGGCTGAAGGAAAAGATGGTGCTGATGGCGCCCTACACCAACATGCCTGACGACGTGAAGAAGCTCGCCGAAGACACCGAGAAAGCGATCGTCGCCGGCACGCTGCATCCCTTCAAGTGCCCGGTGCTCGGCCAGGACGGCAAAGCCGTTGAGTGCAAGAACGGCAAGAACCTCGAGCCCGGCCAGATCCTCGGCATGAACTTCTATGTGAAGGGCATCGACGACAAGATCCCGGGCAAGTGACACGACAGCGAGGGAGGCTCCGCGCCTCCCTCGCATTTTCTTATGACGTCACCCCTGCACCATCTTCGCCGCGGCCTGATGGCGGCGCATGAGACCGGTGACATCGAGGCCGGGAATGGCGCCGTCGATCACCGTCCAGTTGCCGTTGATCATGACGCGGTCGGCACGATGCGCGCCGCACAGCACCAGCGCCGCGAGCGGATCGCCATATCCGGAAAAGCGCAACTCATCGAGCTTGTAGAACGCCAGATCGGCCCGCTTGCCGACCGCGATTTCGCCCAGTTCAGGACGGCCGACACAGGCCGCCGAACCCTTGGTCGCCCAGCGCAGCGCATCCTTGTGGCTGACCTTGGTGACGCCGTAGCGCCCGCGCTGCAAAAGAAACGCGGCGCGCACTTCCTGCATCAGATTGGATTCATCGTTCGAGGCCGAGCCATCAACGCCGAGGCCAACGGCGACACCGGCGCTTTCCAGTTCGCACACTGGGCAATGACCCGAGGCGAGCGTTTGGTTCGAGCAGGCACAATGGCTGATCGACACCTTGCCTTTGGCAAGACGCGGCATCTCCGATTTGTCGAAATGCACGCCATGCGCCAGCCACGTGCGGTGATTGAGCCAGCCGCAATCCTCCAGATAATCGAGCGGCCGGCAATTATAGAGCTGCTGGCAGAAGGCATTCTCATCCTCGGTTTCCGCGAGATGGGTGTGCAGGCGCACGTCGAGCCGGTCGGCCAGTTCGGCCGTTTTCTTCATCAGCGACGTCGTCACCGAGAACGGCGAACACGGCGCCAGCGCCACTTGCGTCATCGCTGCTTCCCCGCGCTGATGGAAGCGCGCGACCACACGCTCCGAGTCGGCGAGGATGGTGTCCTCGTCCTGCACCACCGAGTCGGGCGGCAGGCCGCCGTCACGCTCCGACAGGTTCATCGAGCCGCGGGTCAGCAGCACGCGGATTCCCAGACGTTTTGCCGCGGCAACTTCGATATCGACGCCGTCTTCCAGCCCCTTCGGGAAGACATAATGATGGTCGGTGGTCGTGGTGCAGCCCGACAGCATCAATTCGGCCATCGCCACCGTCACGGCAGCGTCAAGAGCTTGCGGTGTCATCCTGGCCCAGATCGGATACAGCGCCTTGAGCCAGGGAAACAGTTCGCGATCGAGCGCGGCCGGCACGGCGCGCGTCAGCGTCTGGTAGAAATGATGATGGGTGTTGATCAGCCCCGGAATGATGACATGGTCGCGCGCCTCGAACGCCTTGGCGCCCGGCGTCGCCGGCTCGCGGCTCTTCGCGACCAGCTCGACAATGGCGCCGTCCTTGACGACGACGCCACGTTCGGCGCCTTCGGCGAGAATAGCCAGCGGGTCCTTGATCCAGATCGGGTCGGTCATGCGAAATTCCCTTTGGGCGCAGCTTACCGTGCCTTGCAAGGAAGGGACCAGCGTTCTTCCTTTCTTCACCTCTCCCATAGGGAGAGGTCGACGCGCGATAGCGCGTCGGGTGAGGGGTTACAAACTACCAGGCTTACTTACCCCTCACCCCAACCCTCTCCCCAATGGGGAGAGGGAGCGCGCCGAGTTCGCGGATGCTCAGAGCTACAGCATGGACCTGAACACCATCAACGCCATCGAGCGGCCGACGTCGCGCGATATGCTACCCACCTGGCGCGCGGGCGATGCGTATCTCGCCGGCGGCACATGGCTGTTTTCCGAGCCGCAGAACAAGCTCACGCGGCTCATCGACCTATCGACGCTAGGATGGGAACCACTGCAGGCAAACGACAAGGGCCTCGAGATTGCGGCAACCTGCACCATCGCGCAGCTCGACACCTTCAGCGCGCCGCCCGCGTGGATCGCTTCGCCGCTGATCGGCCAATGCTGCCGCGCCTTTCTCGCTTCGTTCAAGATATGGAACGTCGCCACCGTCGGCGGCAATATCTGCATGTCGCTGCCGGCCGGGCCGATGATCTCGCTCACGACCGCGCTCGATGGTGAATTGCTGCTGTGGGCGCCGGGCAGCGGCCAGCGGCGCATGCGCGTTGCCGACTTTGTCAAAGGTCCTGTCAGTAATGAGTTGAGGCCGGGTGAGATTGCGCGTGCCATTCACCTGCCGCTCGCCGCGCTGACGCGGCGCACGGCTTTCCGGCAGGTATCGCTGACCAATATCGGCCGCTCCGGCGCGCTGATCATCGGCACGCTCGATCAAAAGGGCGCGTTCGTGCTGACCGTCACCGCCTCGACGCCGAAGCCGTATCAGTTCCGCTTCGACGCCCTGCCCGGCGGCAATGAACTCACCGCACGTATCGACAGCGGCATCGCCGGCAACTGGTTCGACGACATCCACGGCCTCCCCGCATGGCGGCGCGACATGACTCTGCATTTCGCCCGCGAAATCCTCGCCGAACTCGGCGGAGGCGCGCGATGACCTTCCGCATCAACGGCAACGCGTTCGTCGACCAGCCCGCGCCGGGCCAGTGCCTGCGCACCTTCCTGCGCCAGCTCGGCCATTTCGGAGTCAAGAAGGGCTGCGATGCCGGCGACTGCGGCGCCTGCACCGTCTATCTCGACGGCGAGCCGGTGCATTCCTGCCTCGTGCCGGCCTTCCGCGCCGAAGGCCATGAGGTGACGACCATTGAGGGGCTGGCGAAAGGCAACGAACTGCACCCGATGCAGCAGGCTTTCCTCGATGCGCAGGGCTTTCAGTGCGGCTTCTGTACCGCGGGCATGATCATGACCGCGGCCGCGCTCAATCAGGAACAGAAGGCCGATCTCGGCCGCGCGCTCAAGGGCAACCTGTGCCGCTGCACCGGTTACCGCGCCATTGAGGATGCCATCGCCGGCCGGCACGACACCGCCGAATCGAAAGCCGGCTGCGGCGTCGGCCATAACGTGCCGGCGCCGGCGGGCCCCGATGTCGTCACCGGCAAGGCGCGGTTCACGCTCGATGTCGCGATCGATGGCCTGCATCACATCAAACTTTTGCGCTCGCCGCATGCCCATGCGCGCATCCGGGGTTTCGATAAAAGCGCGGCGCTGGCCGTGCCCGGTGTCGTCGCCGTTCTGACGCATGAGGACGCACCGGCGACCTTGTTCTCCACCGCGCGCCACGAAGTGCGCGAGATCGATCCTGATGACACCCGCGTGCTCGACAATGTCGCCCGTTTCATCGGCCAGCGTATCGCCGCTGTGGTCGCCGTCAGCGAAGCAGCCGCCGAGGAAGGCTGCCGCAGGCTCAAAGTTGATTACGAAGTCCTGCCCGCCGTGTTCGATCCCGAGGCAGCCATCAAGCCCGGCGTGCCGCGTCTGCACGACAAGGGCCCGGAATCGCGCATCAAGGATGCCTCGCGCAATCTCGCCGCCGAGGCGCAAGGCGACCGGGTCGGTGATATCGCACAAGGCTTCGCCGAGGCCGATGTCATCCATGAAGGCACGTATTTCGTGCCGCGCGTGCAGCACGCGCATCTTGAAACGCTGTGCGCCATCGCCTGGGTCGACGAGACCGGCCGGCTCAATGTGCGCTCGTCGACACAGGTGCCGTTCCTGACGCGCGACGAACTGGCGCGCGTCTTCGGCCTGCCGCAGGACAAAGTGCGTGTATTCTGCGAGCGCGTCGGCGGCGGCTTCGGCGCCAAGCAGGAAATGCTGACCGAGGACATTGTCGCCCTGGCGGCGCTGAAGACCGGCAAGCCCGTGAAGCTCGAGTTCACCCGCGAGGAACAGTTCACCGGCGCCACCACACGCCATCCGATGAAGGTGAGCGTCAAGATCGGCGCGAAGCGCGACGGCACGCTGACCGCCATGCAGATGCACGTCGTGTCTAACACCGGCGCCTATGGCAATCACAGCCTGCCGGTGCTGGAGCATGCCTGTTCGGAATCGATCAGCATCTACCGCTGCCCGAACAAGAAGGTCGACGGCTTTGCCGCCTATACCAACACCATGCCGGCAGGTGCCTTTCGCGGTTACGGCCTGCCGCAGACCGGCTTCGCCGTGGAATCCGCGATCGACGAAGTCGCGCGCATGATCGGCATGGACGCCATCGAGTTCCGCCGTCGCAACGTGGTGCGCAAGGGCGACGACATGATCGGCCTGCACAAATCACCGGACGACGTGATCTATGGCAGCTACGGCCTCGACCAGTGCCTCGACCTCGCTCAGGCGGCCATGATGCGCGGCGACGGCGACGAGCCTCCCGCCGGCTGGGCGGTGGGTGAAGGCTATGCCCTGACCATGATCGACACCGTGCCGCCGGGCGGGCATTACTCCGACACGCACATCTGGTTAGAGGCTGACGGCTCATTCGGCATGACCATCGGCACCGCCGAGTTCGGCAACGGCACCACGACCGTGCACCGGCAGGTCGCGGCCACCGCGCTGAACGCAAAGCCGACCAATATTCGTTTCAAACAATCCGACACCGATCACGGCGGCCACGACACCGGCGCCTATGGCTCGACCGGCACCGTGATCGCCGGCCGCGCCACGCAGCATGCGGCGGAAGCGATGCGCGACGTCCTGCTGGCCTTCGCCGCGAAGCAATCGGGCGTCGGACCTGAGTTTTGCAAGCTCGTCGACGGCGCTGTCGACTGCGGCGGCCAATCCGTGCCGCTTTCCGATTTGTACAAGACGGCGCAGGCGCAAGCTGTCGACCTGAAGGCCCACGGCACCGCCAACGGCATCCCGCGTTCGGTAGCATTCAATGTGCAGGGCTTCCGCGTCGCGGTTAACGAAGTCAGCGGCGAGGTGAAAATTTTGAAGAGTGTGCAGGCCGCCGATGCCGGCACCGTCATCAACCCGATGCAGTGCCGCGCCCAGGTCGAGGGCGGCGTGGCGCAGGCGCTGGGGGCAGCGCTGTTCGAGGAAGTCGTGATCGACGATGAGGGCCGCGTCACAAATCCGTCGTTCCGGCATTATCGCATCCCGGCTTTTGCCGACATTCCGCGCACCGAAGTGCTGTTCGCCAAGACTTCGGACGAACTCGGACCCTACGGCGCCAAGTCGATGAGCGAGAGCCCGTACAATCCGGTCGCCGCGGCGCTGGCGAACGCCATCCGCGACGCCACCGGCGTGCGGTTTTATCGCCTGCCGCTCAAACCGGATCGCATTCACGCGGGGCTGAAGGCGAAGGGGCCGTAGCCCGGATGAAGCGCAGCGAAATCCGGGAACACCGCCCCGCATTGCGCTTCACTCCATGCGGGTTACAGGCCGTCGCCAGTTCGTAACCAAACTCCGCTAAATGGCTGGAAGTTGTGCCATTTTGAGCGCCCAATCAGCGCGCATTCGGCCCGGAATTTGCATGGTTAATGGGCAAACGCTTCGGCCGTAAAGCGACTAGAGTTGGCATACGAGCAACAGGGTAACGGGTACGCATGTCGATCCTCGCCGGCCTTCACCACGTCACGAGCTACAAATACGACAAGCCCATTGCCCTCGGCCCGCAGATCGTGCGGCTGCGTCCGGCGCCACACAGCCGCACCAAAATCCCGAGCTACTCGCTGAAGGTCACGCCGGCCGAGCACTTCGTGAACTGGCAGCAGGACCCGCACGGCAATTGGCTCGCCCGCTTCGTCTTCCCGGAGAAGACCAGTGAATTCTCGGTCACGGTCGATTTCACTGCCGATCTCGAAGTCATCAATCCGTTCGACTTCTTCGTCGAGCCCTATGCCGACAAGTGGCCGTTCGCTTATGCCGACGAACTCAAGGACGACCTGACGCCTTATCTGAAGGCCGATCCGGCCGAACCTTTGCTGCAGGCGCTCATCGACTCGATCCCGCGCGAAGCGCCCAACACCGTCAACTTCATTGTCGATCTCAATCAACGCCTCAACAAGGCGGTCAAATACGTCGTGCGCCTTGAGCCAGGTGTGCAGACGCCGGACGAAACATTATCTTGCGGCAGCGGCTCATGCCGCGACTCGGCATGGCTCATGGTGCAGCTCTTGCGTCACATCGGTCTCGCCGCGCGTTTCGTCTCCGGTTATCTGATCCAGCTTCGTCCCGATCTCAAATCACTCGACGGCCCGAGCGGCACCGAAGTCGATTTCACCGACCTGCATGCCTGGACCGAAGTCTATCTGCCCGGCGCCGGCTGGATCGGCCTCGATCCGACATCGGGCCTCTTGTGCGGCGAAGGCCATATCCCGGTGGCGGCAACGCCGCATTACCGCTCCGCCGCGCCGATCACCGGCCTCGTCGAGCCGGCGGAAGTCACCTTCAATTTCGAGATGAAGGTCGAGCGCATCGCCGAGCGGCCGCGCGTCACCCTGCCGTTCTCGGATGAAGCCTGGGCCGCGCTCGATCAACTCGGCGACAAGGTCGACGCCGATCTCAAGGCCTGGGATGTCCGCCTGACCATGGGCGGCGAGCCGACCTTCGTCTCCATCGACGACTACCAATCCGCTGAATGGAACACCGCGGCACTCGGCCCGCAGAAGCTCAAACGCGCCGACGATCTCATCCAGCGACTGCGCACGCGCTTTGCGCCCGGCGCGCTGCTGCATTACGGCCAGGGCAAATGGTATCCGGGCGAAGAACTGCCGCGCTGGGCCTACTCGCTGTACTGGCGGCGCGACGGCCAGCCGATGTGGCAGAACCTCGACCTCATCGCGCGCCAGCCAACGACACCACCACCGACCTCGCTCGATCTACAGAGCTTCGCCGAGAACGTTGCGGCGCGCATCGGTCTCACCTCCGACTTCGTGCAGCCGGTCTATGAAGACCCGGCCGAACGTCTGCTCAAGGAAGGCGCGCTGCCGGACAATATCGACCCGGCCAATCCGCAGCTTGACGATGCCGCCGAGCGCAACCGCATCATGCGGACGTTCGAGCGCAAGCTGACTCATCCGGCCGGCTTCGTCATTCCGGTGCAGCACTGGACGGCGCAGGCCGGCGGCGGCTGGCTGTCGGAAGTGTGGCGCACGCGGCGCGGCCGGCTCTATCTCATCCCCGGCGATTCACCGGCGGGATTCCGCCTGCCGCTCAGTCAATTGCCCTATATCGCGCCGGCCGATTATCCGCATCCGGTGCCGGCCGATCCGTTCAGCGACCATCCGGCGCTCGCCGCGGTCACTGCGGCCGCCGAACCCGGCAAGGCGCCGCCCTTGCAGCCGGAGACGCTGGTCGCACAGACTAGCGCCGGCGCGATGTCGCAATTGCAGGCGCGGAATTTCCCGGTGCGCACCGCCGTGACCATGGAAATCCGCGATGGCAAATTGTGCGTCTTCATGCCGCCGACCAACAAGCTCGAAGAGTATCTCGAGCTGCTCGGCGCCGTGGAGGAAACCGCGGCATCGCTCAATATTCCGGTTCATATCGAAGGCTACGCGCCGCCCTTCGACCCGCGCATCAATGTCATCAAGGTCACGCCCGATCCCGGCGTCATCGAAGTGAATGTCCATCCAGCCGCAAGCTGGCGCGAAGCCGTTGATATTACGCGCGGACTTTACGAGGACGCACGGCAGTCACGGCTCGGCACCGACAAATTCATGACCGACGGTCGCCACACCGGAACGGGAGGTGGAAACCACGTTGTCCTCGGCGGGCAGTTCGCGTCCGACTCGCCGTTCCTTCGGAGGCCCGATCTGCTCAAGAGCCTCGTGCTCTACTGGCAGCGCCATCCGTCGCTGTCCTATCTGTTCTCCGGACTGTTCATCGGCCCGACCAGCCAGGCGCCGCGCATCGACGAAGCGCGACAAGATATTCTCTACGAACTCGAGATCGCGATGTCGAACGTGCCGGCGCCGGGCAATGGCTATGCGCCGCCGCCATGGCTGGTCGATCGAATCTTTCGGAATATTTTGGTCGATGTCACCGGCAATACCCACCGCACCGAGATATCCATCGACAAGCTGTTCTCGCCGGACGGTCCGACCGGCCGGCTCGGCCTTGTCGAATTCCGTTCCTTCGAGATGCCGCCGGATCACCGCATGTCGCTGGCGCAGCAGCTCTTGCTGCGCGCGCTGGTGGCGTGGTTCTGGCGCGAACCGCAGGACGGCAAGCTGGCGCGCTGGGGCACGGCGCTGCACGACCAGTTCATGCTCGAGCATTTCGTCTGGACCGACTTCCTCGACGTGCTCGATGATCTCAAGCGTACCGGTTACGCGTTCGACCCGGTCTGGTTCGACGCGCAGCGGCAATTCCGCTTCCCGCGCTATGGCGTCGTCGAGCATGGCGGCGTCTCGCTCGAATTACGGCACGCGCTAGAACCATGGCATGTGCTCGGCGAAGAAGCCGCCGGCACCGGCACGACGCGCTTCGTCGACTCCTCGGTCGAGCGTTTGCAGGTCAAGGTCGAAGGCTTCAACGACGCCCGTCACGCCGTCACCTGCAACGGCAGGCGGCTGCCGCTGCGCTCCACCGGCCGCAATGGCGAGGCCGTCGCCGGCGTGCGCTTCAAGGCCTGGAATCTGTCGGCGGCGCTGCAGCCGACCGTGCCGGTCAACGCGCCGCTCACCTTCGATATCGTCGATCTGTGGAGCCGGCGCTCGCTCGGCGGCTGCGTCTATCACGTGGCGCACCCCGGCGGCCGCAATTACGAGACATTTCCTGTGAACTCCTACGAGGCGGAAGCCCGCCGGCGGGCACGATTCGAGGATATCGGCCATACTGGCGGCCGCTACGAGCCGCCGCCGGAAATGCCGTCGCGCGAGTACCCTTACACGCTTGACCTGAGACGGCCGGGCTGGCTCTAACCGGTTCAGATGGCACCGCCACGCGACAACACGGCAGCGGACACGACCGCACAGGATCCGGAAGCAAGCCTCGCACAATTCGTGGCCGGCTATCGGCCGCTGCCCGGCGTTGTCGATGAGATGATGGATGCCAGCGGCGCGGTGCGCCCGCACTGGCGGCCTCTGCTGTCGCAGTTCGCTGCCTTGGGCGCCGAGGAAATCGGTCGCCGCTTCGCCGCCGCCGATCGCTATCTCCATGACTCGGGCGTTTTCTATCGTGTTTATGAGGACCCCGCCGGCGCCGAGCGGCCCTGGCCGCTCAGCCATGTGCCCCTCATCATCGACCCGACCGAATGGAAGGCGCTGGAGGAAGGTCTCATCCAGCGCGCCGGCCTGCTCGAGGCGGTGCTGGCCGACTCCTACGGCCCCGGCGAATTGACACGCGAGGGCCGCCTGCCCGCGGCTCTGGTTGCCGGCAACCCGGAATTCCTGCGGCCGCTGGTCGGCGTCGAGCCGCCGGGCGGCTCGCATCTGCGTTTCTGCGCGGTCGATGTCGGTCGCGGCCCCGACGGCCGCTGGTGGGTGCTGAGCGACCGCGCGCAGGCGCCATCGGGCGCGGGCTACGCCATCGAGAATCGTCTGGCGCTGTCGCGCGCCATGCCCGACGTCTATTCGAAGACGCGGGTCGAGCGCGTCGCGCCGTTCTTCCAGGCCTTTCAGGCCGAGCTTTTCGAATACAATCGGCAGGACGACGCCCGCGTCTGTCTGCTGACACCCGGCCCGCTCAACGAAACCTATTTTGAGCACGCCTTCCTCGCGCGCTATCTCGGCCTCTTGCTGGTCGAAGGCGAAGACCTGATCGCGCGCGACGACGGCGTGTTCATCCGTACCATCTCCGGCCTGCGCCGCACCGAAGTGCTGTTGCGCCGTATCGACGCCGACTTCGCCGATCCGCTCGAACTCAATGCCGCCTCGCGCCTCGGTGTCGCCGGCCTCGTGCAGGCGGTGCGCGATGGCAAGGTCGTGATCGCCAACGCGCTCGGCGCGGGTTTCGTCGAGGCCCGCGCTTTGCTCGCCTTCCTGCCGGCGCTCGCGCCGCATGTGCTCGGCGAAGAACTGAAATTGCCGAATGTCGCGACCTGGTGGCTCGGCCGCGACGACGTGCGGGCCGACATTCTCAAGCGTCTCGACGACGTCGTCATCGCCCCGGCCTTCGGCGCCCAGATGTCCGACTTGCGGCTCGGCAGCGGCGTGCTCGGCGCCAAGCTGAACGACGATGAGCGCGCCATCCTGATGCAGGCGCTCGACGACCGCCGCATCGATTACGTCGCGCAGGAAGCCGTCACCTTGTCGACGACGCCGGTGTGGCGCGACGGCCGCCTGCAGCCACGGCCGTTCACACTGCGTTTGTTCCTCGCCCGCACGCGCGGCGGCTGGCAGGTGATGCCGGGCGGCTTCGTGCGCATCGCCGAGAATGCCGACGCCCGGGCCGTGAGCCTGCAGCGCGGCGATCTCACGGCCGATGCCTGGGTGCTGACCGAAGGGCCGGTGTCCACCGCCACCATGCTGCCGGCGCCGGAGCAGGTCACGATCCAGCGTATGACCGGCATGCTGCCAAGCCGTGCCGCCGACAATCTGTTCTGGGTCGGCCGCTATATCGAGCGCGCCGAGGCGACGCTGCGGCTGACGCGCGCGCTGCTCAACCGCGTCGCCGATGCCTCCGACGCCACAGGATCGCTGGTCACCTCCGTTGCCGGCCTGCTTCAAAACTGGAGCGCGGCACCGCTCGATCCCGCCTTCTCGCCGCCGACACTCGTTGCCCGCTCGGTGCTGATGAATCCTGATTTCCCTGGGGCGCTGCCGCGCCTTGTCGGCTCGGCGCGCAATGCCGCGTCCGTGATCCGCGAACGCTTCTCGCCGGACGCCTGGCGGGCCGTTGCCGATCTGGTGTCGTTGATCGGCACACCGCTGCCGAACGGCCAGTCGGAAAGCGCGATGATCGACCGCGTCGAGGCGGCCTTGCGCATCATCGCCTCGTTCTCCGGATTGGCGCAGGAGAACATGACGCAGCTTGCCGGCTGGCGCTTCCTCGAACTCGGCCGCCGCATCGAACGCGCACTCAACACCTGCCGCTTCGTGCGTGCCTTCGGCGACAAGACCTCGCCTGGCGGCAGCCTCGACGTGCTGCTCGAACTGGCCGACAGCCAACTCACCTATCGTCAGCGTTACGTGATGATCGCGGCGCTGGCGCCGGTCATTGACCTCGTGATGTTCGACCCGTCGAATCCGCGCTCGGTGGCATTCCAGCTCGACCGAATCGAGGCCCACCTCGCCGCTTTGCCGAACCGCGAAGTGGCGGGCCGACTGTCCCCGGTGCGGCAGATCGCGGCCATGCTGGCGACGCGCCTGCGCACCGCCGATGCCGCCAGCATCGGCGCCTCCGAGATCATCGGCATCGAGAATGAACTGATGAAGCTCTCCGAGACCATCGCCACGACGTATCTGACACACAGCGAACGCCTGCAGCCCGGCTGGAGCGGCGAGTGATGATCTACGACGTGCGCCAGGTGACGACTTGCATCTACGCCTCGCCGGTGAGCCATGCCCATCATGTGCTGCGCCTGACGCCGGTCAACCGCGACGGCCAGCGTGTGCATGTGTCGTCGCTGCAGATCGAGCCGCGGCCGGTGAAATCGCGCGAGGGCCAGGACTTCTTCGGCAACAAACTCACGTCCGTTGCCATCAACGAAGCCCACGAGACTCTTACCGTGAAAGTGTCGGCGCGCATCGCGGTCGACAGCGCCGCTGTGCCCGATCCTGACGCAGCGCCGTCGTGGGAGAGCGTACGCGAGGAAGTATTCGGGGCCAGCGATATCGGCCCAAAATCGCCGGTGCATTTCCTGTTTGCGAGCCGCATGGTGTCGCTCGATCCCGAGATTCGCGACTATGCGCGGATGAGCTTCACGCCCGGACGCTCGATCCTCGAAGCGGCGCTCGACCTCAATCACCGCATCAAGACCGACATGACCTACGAGATCGGCGCCACGACGGTGACGACGACCGCGCCCATGTCATTCGCGTTGCGCCGCGGCGTCTGCCAGGACTTCGCGCATATCATGATCGCCGGCCTGCGTGGCCTCGGCCTGCCGGCAGCCTATGTCAGCGGTTACCTGCGCACCTCGCGCACCGCCGAGCAGGCGGCGCTGCAAGGTGCCGACGCCATGCATGCCTGGGTGCAGGTCTGGTGCGGCCACGACATCGGCTGGATCGGCTTCGACCCGACCAACGATATGATCGCGTCCGACGATCACGTCACCCTCGCCGTCGGCCGCGATTATTCCGACGTCGCGCCGATGGACGGCGTCATCGTCGCCGCGGGCGGCCAGCGCATCACCGTGTCAGTGAGCGTGACGCCGGTGCAGGCGTCGAGCACGCTGCTGCCGCCGGTTGCGATCTGAAGCTATAACTGATCCAGAAACTTTAGCAGCGAAGCGCGCGATGCAGCGTCGAGGCGCACGAAATTTTCGCGGGCCTTTTGCGCTTCACCGCCATGCCAGAGAATGGCCTCGGTGATGCTGCGGGCGCGACCGTCATGCAGATAGCCGGCGCGATCCGACATGCGGCGCGCCTCGCCGAGACCCCAGAGCGGCGCGGTGCGCCATTCGCGACCTGTGGCCGCCGCTTCCGGCATACCGTCGGCAAGCCCCTCGCCCATGTCGTGCAGCAGCAGATCGGTGTAGGGCGCGATCTCGTTTGTCGTGCCGTCTGCCAATGTGACAGGCACTTTAGACACATGACACGACGTGCAGCCGGTGCTCGCGAACAGCACAGTGCCCCTTTCTACTTCGGCACCGGGACGCGGCGGCGACAGTGAAGCAACATACTGCGTGACAGCAGCGAGCGTAGCGTCATTGACCTCGATCTTCGACGGTGCGGCGGCTGCCTTGCACGCAGCTTGCAGTTCGCCGCAATTGTCCGACGGAAACAGTCGCGAGGTCAGCCCCATATCGGTGATGAAGGCGGCGGCGATGATGCGCGTGAGATTGGGCGCATCCGCTTTCCAGCCGAAGCGGCCAAGCGTCATGCGGAAGTTGATCGAATCCCACACCGCGTTCGGTCGGCCCTTCACCGGCTCCGCGCTCGCGGCATTGGCGGCGGCGCGCGCTCTGACCCAGTCTTCCGGCACTTTCTCCAGCAGGCCGAGCCCCATGATCGGCGGCGCCATGCGCACGGCGACGAACGTGTCCTTCTCGACGGCACCATTGCCGAGCTTGTCGAAGCCGTAAATCGGCTTCTGCAAGGTATAATGCTCGCCGTCGGCAAAGCGGCCTTCGATGGCTTCGAACGACACCATCAGTTCGCCTTCGGCCGGTACGCCGTCCACGGCGCGATAGTTCAGACGATTGCCATAACGCCTGATGGTGTCCGCGCCGGCACCATTGTCCTGCGCCGCCAGCTTCACCACCAGCGAGGTGTTGGCGCGGTCATCCGCGCGCGCCGGTGCACCACGGCCGTTACCGACATGGCACGACGCACAGGAGTTCGTGTTGAAGACCGGGCCGAGGCCCATAAATTCACCCGCAGTGCCTGGTGGCACCCATTGCGCGTGAAACACCGCGCGGCCGCGCTCGGCCATATCCGGTTCCGCGCCCGACAGGCTTCCGGCGCCGCATGAGAGCAGCGCGATGACCGCCATGCCTGATGACCACGCCAAACGCATGACGTCATCAGAACGTGAATTGGGGACACCGGCAAGGCCGCCGACGTCACCTTCGCGTCAGGTCACGGCCCCCCGTGCGTCGACCGGCCACAAGGTCTCGACGCGCGCATGCGGCGTGCCGAAGTCGCGCACGCCGACATACCAGTCGTACAGATTGACGGTCGGATCACAGTGCCCGGGCACGAGAAGCAGCTTCTCGCCCCAGGTCGGCGGCGGCGTACCCGGCGCCACCGTTACCACACCGTGCTCGTCGGACGGCCTGTGATACGCCAGCCCCGGCCGCTGCCACACCGTCGGAAAGCCACTGTCGTTGGACAGCGCCTTGTGCCCGGCGTCGACCACGACCTGCGTGTCCTTGGCGGCGCTCATCACCGTTGCGAGCACGAACAGCGCGTGTTCAAAGCGCGGCGCGTTGCCGCCCTCATCAGGGACATTCTTCGCGTAGTCCGCGTCCATGAAAATGTAAGAGCCGGCCTGCAATTCGTTCCAGACGCCGGACGCGCTTTCGATGAGGAACGTGCCGGTGCCGGCGCCGCCAATCGTGTCACAGGTGAAGCCCGTCGCCTTGAGCGGCGCGAGTGTATCGAGCACCGCCTGTTGCGCGGCGTCGATCGCCGCCTTGCGCTCATCCGGCGTGCGCAGATGCTGGGCGCTGCCGTGATAGGCCTGCAGACCGCCGAAGCGCAGGTGATCGTGCCGCGCAATCTCGGCGGCGAAGCGCGCCGCTTCGGGTCCCGGCGCAACGCCGCAGCGGCGGCCGCCAACATCGACCTCGACCAGCACCTCGATGCGCGAGCCGGCCTGACGCGCGGCCCCACCGAGCAGCGCGATCTGCGCGAAATCATCGACGCAGACGCCGAGACGAATCTGACGCGCCAGCGCGGCGAGGCGCCTGAGCTTGCGTGCGCCGACCACCTCGTTGCTGATGAGAATGTCGCGCACGCCACCGGCGGCGAGCGCCTCGGCCTCGGCCACCTTCTGGCAGCAGACACCGACCGCGCCGAGCGTGACCTGCTTGGCCGCGATAATCGCCGACTTGTGCGTCTTGGCATGCGGGCGGATGCGGACGCCGAGCGCTTTCGCCCGCTCCGCCATTAGGGCCATGTTGCGCTCCATGGCATCGAGATCGATGACCAGCGCCGGCGTATCGATCTCGGAAAACGGCGCGCCGATCTCGGCGGGAGGCAAGGACGGCATGGGCTTCCGGGGTATGTTGCCGGGAAAATGGCGGTCACGAGAGGAGTCGAACCTCCGACCTTCGGTTTAGGAAACCGCCAAAGTGCCAACAGGTTATATGCGCAAGGACGCGAAATGGCAAAATATGCTGACAGACAACGCGTTTAGGGAATTAGCAGTGCCCGGACGGCCCGCAACAGGCCGGGAACGACCTGGTCGGCCTTGCGCCGCGCGGTTCGATACAATGGAGCTGGCAGCGGTTAGCAAACAGCACGGCGAACCAACGTACCGCAGAGCGATACATCGGCTCGCCGTCAGAAAAGAACTTACTTGGTGCCCCGACTCAGAATGGCGTCGTAACGGCTGCGCGGGAGGCGGAAAAAGCCGCGACCGCCGGCCAGCATCTGATAGCGATCGGACGCCATTTCAAGAAGACGGTTAAGCCAATCGCGCGGACTGACGCCATCGGGGCACAAGTCTATCGAGAAAATTTCCGCGTTTGGTTGGTAGCGCACATGAATAAGGACCTCTTCTTCCTTTTCAACCGCTTCCGGGGTCGGTGTCTTGAGCTTGGCGACAGCAGCCATTTATAACCTCCAATGCAACGGCGAATAGGCGGCAGCCGCCGCAAATGTTTCGTGGTAACCGGCGTCACTATCGTCGGGGATTCACCCGCCAACAAAATTGATCCTGATCAATGATCGTGACGGCGCGCAGTGATGCGCGGGTCATGTCGCAAACCCGACAATCAAGCGCCCGATCGACGGTGGCACTTAGTTTGCTGAACTAAGATCGAACCCCTTCTCCGGCGCGTTTTCGTGTCGGAGATTCAGCATCGTTGCGCGAAAGCCGACAACGGAAACAAGTTTGCGGACCAAACCATGACGGATATGGCGGAGTTGAAACGGCGCAAGGAGCCGCTCAATCTTGCGATTGTGCACGTCGATCCGGACGCCTTTATTGCCAATTTGATGGGTTGGCTGGAAATTACCGCTTTTATTTCCGCGCAACGGCTCGGTGAAGCCCAGGCCGCCGCCGACGGGAAAACCCCGACTCTATCGGCAGATCAGCTCAGAAAGGCCGGCGTACACGACATCGGCAATGATGCGATGTTCGCCTTTTGCATGACCGCGGCCATGAAGCCGGACAAAGCGGCCGTCGACGAGGTCGAAACCGCTCTGGTCAAGAGCATGGGAAAGGAATTTCCCGGGTCAGTAGCCCTTTGGCATTTCCGCGCGGCCATCGATGCGCCCGTAACCCTGGAAGACTTTGTGGGTCAAGCGGGCAAGAAGATGCTGCTGGGTGATATTCCGCCGCCGCCCCTGCGCGCGAAGGAAAATTGGAATACCGGTCTGCGCTTCTTTGAAAAGGCGCGTAAATCGAATTTCGTCCACGAGATCATGTATCCGCTGGCGAAATGGAATCGCGCGCGCTGGACCGAGACCTTGGAAAAAGGCGTGGCGTTTCTGGCGCACATTGAAGACAGCGTGCCGGTGTTGCGCGACGTTCTGGAGGACTCGCATAACGACCAACCCTTCATCGCGAATTCGCTGCTGAAGCTCGCCCCCGCCGTCGACATGGAACTGACCGATGAATATCAAGGATTTCTACGATCCCTGGCGCGCCGGAATTAGCGGCGGCACACATAGCCGACGCGGCACGGCGCCCAAGGCAGCGCCACGAGGCGTGCCGTGAGCGAAACCTTGAAAGCCGTTGTCTTGCACGACCGCAAGATCATCGCCGTCAGCGGGGCCGACCGCAGAAAATTTCTGCAGGGGCTGGTGACCAACGATATTCGCCGCCTGGCGCCGGACCGCGCCTGTTACACCGGATTACTGACCGGCCAGGGCAAGCTGCTTTACGATTTCTTCGTGGTTGACGACGACGACCGGATTCTCATCGATATCGCCGCCGTTCATGTCGAAGATTTCTTCAAGCGGCTGACCAAATTCAAATTGCGCGCGGCAGCGGAGTTCGTTGAGGCGACGCCCGCTTTGGCCATCGCGGTGGCCTGGGGAACGGAGGCGGTCGCGCGACTAGGACTCAATCCCACCGAGGGCGCGGCCGGCAAGGGCATTCTCGTTGCGGCTCATTGCGTTTTCGCCGATCCGCGACTGACGGCTTTGGGCGCGCGGCTTATGTTTCCGGCCGGCTTCCCGATCGAGACCGGGCTCGCCCCGCTTGGCTTTGTCAGCGCGACTGCGCCGGACTACGTCACCCATCGACTCGCGCTCGGCGTTGCCGACTCAACCGAGATCGGCGGCGAGATCTGCTATCCTCTCGAAGCCAATTTCGAGCCGCTGCACGGCGTCGATTTCAAGAAAGGCTGCTATGTCGGTCAGGAGTTGACCGCGCGCATGAAGCTCAAGGGTGACCTGCGTAAGCGCGTCCTGCCTGTCATCGGCACGGCGCCTTTGCCGGCGACCGGGACGCCGGTGACGGCGGACGGAATCGAACTCGGCGCTCTGGTCGCGGCCGCCGGCAACCAAGGCCTTGCCTTGCTCCGTCTCGATCGCCTGGCGAACGCCAAAGAAGGCGCCATTCGCGCGCTGGAGGTGCCGGTTAGCGTCCAGTGGCCAAACTGGCTGCCGCAGTGAATGCCATGACGGCATCTCCGCTATCGCAAGCCGCTTGCATCCATGCGATCCCCTCTCGGTTGCTGGCGCAAGGGTTCCGGCTCTTGACCTTGCGGGAGTTTCGCAACGACAAGGAACCGCCGGCCTTTGCCTGGATCGAGCAGCGCCTGCTGCGTCTGCCGCAACGCCCGGGCCGTCATGGCCTCTTTTTCGCGAACACCTTTCGACCCGAGATCATGGCTTGGTTGAGCCAACAACTGGGCCGGCCTTCGGTCCCCGCAGAGGCCGGTCGTGCGCAGCGCAACGCGCTGTGGCCTACGATGACGTGGCATGGCGAAGACCGCGCTTGGCCGGACGGCGCGCGGACAGTCGAATGGTTCGTCGATGTGGTCTTTCCGCATGCAGCATCCTGGACCGCGTTTCAGCAACAGTGGCGCGATCGGTTGCTGGCTGAAGACGACGATGCGAACGCGATCGCGCGGGACGATACGACCTTTGCTGCCGGGACAATGTGAGCCCGCCAGCCCGAGATGGCGCCTCAAGGCGCGCGTGAGACCGTCGACATGTTCAACAGAGTGTGCCGCGAAGATACGATCCCCGAAGGCGGCATGCGGATCGTCATTGCCGATGCGCATCTTGTCGTTCTGGTCTGGCCCGACAACGGTGCGATCAAGGCCTTTCAAGGGGTGTGTCCGCACACCAACACGCCGCTGGCCGACGCCGCCTTCGACGGCACGGTGCTCACCTGTCCGCTTCATCTGTGGACCTGGGACATGAATACGGGTCAACCGACCCACGAACACGCCACGCCTTTGGCCGAGTATCCGGTCAAGGTCCAAGACGGCATTGTCTATGTCGACACCGTGGGCGTGTCGCCGATATTCGCCTTGCCGTGAGAGTCGGGGGATACCAACGCCGCCGGCACAGCCCGGATGGCATCATTGTTGCTTCGCTCCAACCGAAGCCACAGATGCGGTATGGCCATGATCATCTGTTCCTGCAACGTACTCAGCGATCACGACGTCCGCGCGGCCCTTGTCGGCTTGCCCGCCAAGCCCCAGTCGCCCACGGACGTTCATGTTTGCCTGGGTTGCCAGGTGAAATGCGGCCGATGCGTAAATTCCATCAGGCAGATTCTGACAGATGCCGTCGATAGCTGCGTCGGGCGCTACGCCAACGGCATGCCGGCGCCAACCCCCGCCATCCCGGCTTCTGCGGAGATCTTTGTATGAAAGGTGACGCTCAGGTCGTCGAGCATCTGAACGCAAGCCTGAGGAGCGAACTAGCAGCCATCAATCAGTATTGGCTGCATTACCGCCTTCTGGACAACTGGGGATACAAAATCCTGGCCCGGAAATGGCGGATGGAATCGATCGAGGAGATGGAACACGCCGACAGACTGGTCGAGCGCATTATTTTCCTGGATGGCTTCCCCAACATGCAGGTGCTCGATCCCCTGCGCATCGGCCAAACAGTCGAAGAAGTGCTGGACTGCGACCTGGCAGCGGAATTATCCGCGCATGCGCTATACGAGAAGGCCGCAACCCATTGTCATGGCGTCAGGGATTATGTGTCGCGTGACTTGTTCGAGAGGCTGATGCACGACGAGGAGGAGCACATCGACTTCCTCGAGACCCAGCTTGATCTGGTCGCCAAGCTCGGGCTTGAGCTCTACGCCCAACACCACATCGGCAAGATCGACCAGAGTGCCGAGTGAAGTTGGCGTCCCGATTTTGACGTCACCGGTGTCAGGCCAGGATTTCAAACTCAATGCGGCGCCGTCGCGCCATCGGCCGCGGCCCAATAACGGCGATCAAAGCTCGTTCCGCGAGCACGTCAGCCATTTCAGCCGAACTTGAACAGGACCCCGTAGCCACCGCGCGGATAATTCCATTCGATGTCGCCGGTCGGCTCGCCAATGATACGACAGGTGCCGCATTCCACGCAGCCGTCGGCGGAAATCTCGACCTGGCCTTTGTCGTTGAGCTCGTAGCACCGCGCCGGACACGCGGTGAGGAGCGAGCGCAACGCCGGCGTCGGCACATCATGCGGGCGCACCTTGATATGCGCCCGGCCGGCATCGACCAGATATCGGTTCTGAAAGAGCTTGTCTTCGACACGGACGGAAAGTTCTGTTGTCATGTCAAACTCCCAATGTCATCGGCACCAGATGATAAACGCATTGTCGTTATCGCCATGCCCGGGCGAAACGGAAGGCATCGCCAAACAGACCCGTCCAGGACCGCGCCGACACGAAGGACTTCAGCGTGCGCTTTTCCTTTTCCACTTTCGGCGTGCCGTCGACGCGCACGAAATTCTGCATCGCCTTCGAGACAAGCTGCGGATAAGTCAGGAAGAAGTTCTGCGACTGCGTGTGCAGCAGCGTCGGCATGTCCTTGTATTTCTTGAGATCCTTCATGACGAAGGACTGGTCGAGCATGGTCTTGTAGAGCGACAGGTTCTCTTTCGTCATCGGATCGCGCCGCGACTTGACCTGGAAGATCGCTTCCGCGGCGATCCGGCCCGACGTCATGGCAAGATTCGAGCCCTCGCGATGCACGGCGTTGTTGAGCTGCGCCGCATCGCCGACCACGACCCAGCCGTCGCCGAACAACTGCGGGATCGCCTTGTAGCCGCCCTCGGGGATGAGATGGGCCGAATACTCCTTGACCTCGGAGCCCTCGATGAGCGGCGCCACGGAGGGGTGGCGCTTGAAGCGCTCAATCAACTGGTAGGGCGATTCACCGCTCTTCTGGAAGTCGGAGACCAGGCAACCAATGCCCAAAGAGACGCATTCCTTGTTGGCATAGATGAACCCCATGCCGGTCATGCCGCGCGAGATCGTGCCGACCGCCTCGATCACGGTTCCTTCATCGCCCTTTAGGTTGAAGCGCGCTTCGATGGTTTCGCGCGGCAGGAAGTGCATCTCCTTGACGGCGAGCGCGACGTTGTCGGGCTGCGGAATCTTGCGCAAGTGAGCGCGCGCGCCGAGCAGACCGGTCACGCCTTCCGCCAGCACCACCACATCGGCATGCACCTGGCCGCCTGGCCGGTCGGTGCGGACGCCGATAACCTTGCCGTAGGCATCCTGCACGAGCTCGGTAACGGTTGTTTCGCAGACGACCAGCGCGCCGGCCTCCTGCACCTTCTTGGAGAACCATTTGTCGAACTGCGCACGGATAATGGTGTAGCGGTTCGGCCGCTCTTCGTTGAAGTCGTCGGAGCGATAGTGCAGGCCGACGTGAGAATGATCGTCCATCATCCAGAAGCGCTGCTCGACCAGGTGCCGCTCGAGCGGCGCGTCATCGCGAAAATCCGGGATGAGCTTCTCGAGCATCTCGGAATAGAGAATGGCGCCCTGAACATTTTTCGAACCGGAATATTCGCCGCGCTCAAGCTGCAGCACCTTGAGACCACGCTGCGCCAACGTGAGCGCGGCAGCATTGCCGGCCATGCCGGCGCCGATGACGATCGCGTCGAATCTTTCTTCGATCATCGTCCTCTCCTCTAGCCGGCCAGCCGGTCGCGTTGATGCGGAGACAAGCGCAGACGGAACGCCTCCGTCAGGGCCGGCAACAGCCGGATCGCATCCGTCACGATCCCGATATGGGCAAAATCGAAAATCGGCGCATTCTTGTCGGTGTTGATCGCGACGATCAGATCCGCGCCCTCGACGCCGACCCGGTGCTGAATGGCGCCGGAAATACCGGCGGCGATGTACAGCTTCGGCCGAATGGTCTTGCCGGTCTGGCCGATCTGACGATCGGCCGTTACCCAGCCCTTCTGCACCAGCGGGCGCGAGCAGCCGTACTCGGCACCGAGCACGCCGGCGAGCTGACGAACGAGCTGAAAATTCTCCGGCGAGCCGAGGCCGACGCCGCCGGCCACGACCACATCGGCATAAGCCAGATTCGACTTCGCCGAGTCCCGATCGGGAAGGAACTTGAGCACCTTGGTGACGATGTCGTCTTCGACCAGGCCGAGCTTGTGTTCGATGACGCGTCCGGGCTCCCGCTCCGTTCGCTCCGGCATCGGCATGACGCGCGGACGCACCGTCGCCATCTGCGGCCGATAGTTCAGCGTGTAGATCGTGCACAGCAGCGAACCGCCGAAGGTCGGGCGTGTCGCCGCCAGCGAGCCATCGGTATCGACGTCGAGTTCGGTGCAGTCGGCCGTAAGCCCGGTGAGCAACGTCGTCGCCACCGCACCGGCCAGATCGCGGCCGAGCGTGGTCGCGCCCAAGAGAAGAACTTCCGGCTTGTAGGTATTGACCAGATCGGTCAGCGCCCGGGTGTAGGACTCGTTGCGGAAGTCGGCGAGAATGTCGTCGGCCACGACGTAGGCAAGATCGGCGCCATAGCAGAAGCTCTCCGCCACGACAGCGGTCGTTCCTTCGCCGGCAGGTCCGAGCACGACGGCGGCGAGCTCGACCCCGAGCTTGTTGGCCAGCTTGCGGCCGGCCCCCATGAGCTCCCACGACACCGGATGGACCTGCCCACGCTCCTGCTCGATAAACACCCAGACGTGCTTGTAGCCCTTGAAGTGCTCGGGCAACTCCTTCTTGGTCGCCGCTCGTCCGGCGGGCTTTGGTGCGGCTGGTTTGGCTGGCTGGTTCATGGGGGCGAAGGTCCGCTTTCTGGATCTAGTAGCCGCGCGCGAGCGCGATCATGTCGGATTCGAGCTTTGGCTGTTGCTTGAATATCTCGGCAATCAAGGCGTCGGCCGGCGGCAGATCGGAGGCCTCGACCATGGTCGCCTTCTCCGCACGCGCCGGCGGCACGAAGATCTTCTTGACGATCGTCGGCGAGCCTCTAAGGCCGCACTTTGAAATATCCTCGACACCGGCATCCTGCGCGCTCCATGTCACGACTGCGGCACGCGCGGCGCGCAGCGCGTCGACCATCGAGCCGCGCCGCATTTCGTTGGTGGCTTCCAGCATCGTGATGAGACAGGGCAACTTACTGCGCAGCACCTGCACGCCGCCTTCCGAGCGACGTTCGACCTCCAGGGTGCCGCCCTCAGGATCGAGCGAGGCGATCCGCGCGACATAGGTCAACTGCATCAAGCCGAGACGCTTGGCGATGCCCGGCCCGACCTGGGCGGTGTCGCCGTCGATGGTCTGCTTGCCCGTGAAGACGAGATCGGGTTTGCCATATTCGGACCCGATCTTGCGGATCGCCGTCGCCAGCGCATAGGTCGTCGCCAATGTATCGGCGCCGGCAAAGCTTCGATCGGTGAGCAACACAGCCCGATCCGCCCCGAAGGTCAGCGCCTTGCGCAGACTGTCTTCAGCCGAAGGCGGGCCCATGGTGAGGACCGTGACCTCGCCCCCAAGCCGATCGCGCAGCCGCAGCGCCTCTTCGAGCGCGAACAGATCATAGGGGTTGATGATCGTGGGCACCCCCTGACGCATGATCGTGTTGGTGACCGGATGGACGCGGATCTGCGCCGAGTCCGGAACCTGCTTGATGCAGACGACAATATGCATCGGCACTCCGTTCTGTTTACTTCAGCACGTCGAATGGCACGAAGTTCGCGGGTTTCGCCGGCTTTGGCGGCGCCACGGCGTCCTTCAAAACCTTGAACACGCGATGATCGAGCGGCGACGACTTCACGAAGTCCGCGTAGGCGCGCTCGAGCACCGCCTTGCATCGCTCGGTGACGAGCTCATTGGATGCGCCTTCGAAGTCTTCACTGGCCAGGTATTGGGCCATCTTCCGCAGGATGTGCAGGCGCACCACATTGACGACTTTCTCGTCGTAGCCGACGCCGAGCAGCTGGAAAAACTCCTCGGCCGATGAGGCTACCTTCAACTGGTCAAGGATGCTGCCTTTAGCCGCCGCGGCCGATGCGGTCATCACACAACCTCCGTCATTGTCGGCGCCACGGCCGGAAGCAAAACCGTATCGTCTTCACCCTGCCCCGAACGACCTTCATCGCGTAGCCGCTTCTGCAGATAACCCAGCCGCGTCTCGAGAAACTCGATACGGTCGAGCATGACAGTGATCGCCTGCCCGACCGGATCAGGCATCAGGTGATGATCGAGTTCGATTCGCCCGGCGAGCTTGCGGCGGGCTGATTCCGGCCGCACGACCTTGGCCGGAATGCCGACCACCGTGACGTCCGGCGGCGTGCTTTCGACAACGACGGAGTTCGCGCCCACCCGCGTCGCCCGGCCGATGGTGATCGGCCCGAGAATCTTGGCGCCGGCGCCCACAACAACACCCTCTTCCAATGTCGGGTGGCGTTTGCCGGGCGACCAGGTCGTGCCGCCCAGCGTGACGCCGTGATACAGGGTCACGTCTTCGCCGATCTCCGCCGTCTCGCCGATGACGACACCGGCACCATGATCGATGAAGAACCGCCGTCCAACGGTCGCGCCGGGATGGATGTCGACATTGGTCAGGAAACGGCCGAACCACGACAGCAACCGCGCCGGAAATTTCCAGCCCGACCGCCACAGACGGTTTGCCAAGCGGTGCCAGATCAGAGCGTGAATACCAGGATAGGTGAGAAGCGTCTCAAATTCGCTACGCGCCGCCGGATCGCGCAAGCGCACACACCCGATGTCCTCTTTGATCAGTTGCAGCAACGACGGTCCTTGCCGCGTCGTCGTGGCGGCCATCGGATCAAGCGTCGGAAAATCTACGAATTCGACCATGGCTTCCTCATGCACAAGCGCCAACCGCGCGATGGCGAACGTCCTGCCAGATCGCGACGAGCGTCTCGTTCGTCACCGGGCCCTTGTTCGCGATGGCATACTCGCGCACGCGGGCCAAAATGGAGCGCTGCTCCTCCGGACTGGCTTGCAGATGCAGGTTGGAGAGCGAGGCGATGATCGCCGCCAGCCCGGAATGCTTTCCGATCACGAAACGATGCGAACGGCCGAGCAACATTGGATCGAGCGACTGGTAGGTGCGCCTGTCCTTGAGCAGACCATCGACATGAATGCCGGACTCGTGGGTGAAGATGTGGTCGCCGACGATCGCCTTGTTGAGCGGAATCGCACGGACCGCAGCGGCGGCAACGACCGCGGCAACATTGCCGAGTTCGGTCAGAACGATACCGGTCTCGCGGCCGTGGAGCTGCGTCAGCGCGACCGCCACTTCTTCAAGGGGCGCATTGCCGGCGCGCTCGCCGAGCCCGATCACCGTCACCGAGGCGTGCGTAGCGCCACCCTTGATCGCGGCCAGCGTATTGGCGGTGGCGAGGCCCAGATCGTCGTGGCCATGAAATTCCAACTCGAGATCGGTCGCTTTGCGCAAGGCAGACATCAGCGCATAACTCGAATCCGGATCGAGCACGCTGAGCGTGTCCGCCACCCGGAACCGGCGCGCGCCGGCGGCCTTGGCAGCCGCGATCACCTCGATAAGAAAGCTGACATCGGCGCGCGAGGAATCCTCACCACCGACCGCGACATCCAGACCCTTGCTGCGCGCGTAACCGACAACGCGCGCGATCATGTCAAGCGCCGTCGCGCGACCGCCACGCAGCTTCGCCGCGATCTGCACATCGGAAACCGGTACAGACACATTGACCGTGGAGACGCCGGCGGCGATCGCCGCATCGACATCCTCCATCCGCATCCGGCACCAGGCGATGGTCGTCAGCGGCAACTCTGCTTCGACGATGGCGCGGATGGCGGCAATCTCGTCATGCCCCATGGCGGGCGTGCCGGCCTCGATCTCGGTGACGCCGGCCCGCGCCAGCGCGCGGGCGATCGCCACCTTTTCGGCAGCGGTGAAGGCGACGCCCGGCGCCTGCTCGCCGTCACGCAACGTCGTGTCGTTGAGGACGACTGGACTGCATTTGCGATCCTCGGCGCCGGGGCGACGCTTGCCGGACGAGGGGTCTTTCGAGTGAGGCGACATGGTATTGCTTCGACTGCGTCAGCAAAACGACTTGCCGCATCCACACTTGGACGCGACGTTGGGATTGTCGAACGTGAAGCCGGATCCCTCGATGCTCTCGACGAAGCCAATTTGCATACCGTCGAGCACCGGCTGCGACTCGGGATCGATGAACAGCTTGATGCCTTGCGCCTCGATGACCGCGTCATCCGCGTGCGGCTCGGCATCGAGACCAAGGATATATTTGTAGCCGGCGCATCCGCCGGACGTGACCATGATACGCAATCCGCCGTAGGTCCTGCCGGCGCGCATCATCGCGGCTTTAACGGCGGTCGTGGCTTCCTGCGTGAGAGCGATCATGACGGCACCTGCATTTCACGGAGTATTTTTCTGTGCAGCGATCTCTTGACGTGGCGCGATCTCCTAAGGTGACTAGAGCAACCCGCGTGCCATCCTTCGCGGGAGCACTAACCCGATGAAATTTATGGTGTTTCCGAACGTCTACTGATTGTCGCGATTACGACAGCGTCGCAAACGCGACGCATAGAACCGACCCAGGCGTGACTTCGTCGCGATCGGTTCGCAACAGACAACGCAGTCATATCTGAATGACGAAGGCTCAAGCCTGCTTGCGGTGCAGCCTCACCACGACGTCGACACGCGCAATTTCGTAGCCGTCCGGTGCTTGCGGCAGCTGGTCGATCAGCTCTTCCGCAGACGGCACATCAAGAAGAATATCCTCTCCCTGAACGAAAAAATGATGATGCTCGTTCGGATTGGTGTCGAAGAAAAACTTGGATCCATCGACGCCAATCTGGCGCAAAAGCCCGGCGTCGGTAAATTGATGCAGCGTGTTGTACACGGTCGCCAAGGACAACGGAATCTTGGCCTTGACCACCTCATCAAAGAGCATTTCGGCCGTGACGTGGCGGTTACCGGCGGAGAATAACAGGCGGGCCAGAACCATGCGCTGGCGTGTCGGCCTGAGGCCGACCTTGCGCAGCAGGTCCCTGCAACCGCGCAAGCAGGAGTCCTCGCGATCGCCCCGCCAGAGCCGCCCGAGATGCTGATCCGGCTCAGAGCCAAGCATCGTGGAGAAAACCTGCTCGTGTCGCACTGTCATGGGTGAAGCTGTCATGATACGGCTCCGAAACGGGCAATGTCCTGGTCGGCGAACGACGTCTCCTTGAGAGCAAGCGCACGACGCTGATAGGCCAAGCGGCTTTCACCGCTCTCATCGCCAAAACAAATGTCGAAGTCACCACAGTGCGAGCAGACCGGCGTACTGCACATGACAAGACCATCATCCTCGCACAGCGCACGGTAAAAGAATCGCTTCCAGCGCATATTCTTCGTGTTGCGCGCCGCGATCGGGGCATAGTGACGGGTCAGCAGGCGCGACAGCTCTGAGCGGTCACGCAAACCGAGATCTTCCCATAGATGGTTCGGCTCCATCGAGCGCCGCGCGATCATAGCGGCGAGCCAGCGACTGGTTTCACCTTCGGTCGATCGGTGTGCGAGCAGCAGGTCGCGCACCATCACGATTTCGTCGTCTTCGGCCGGCGCCCTCTGGCGGCACCATGTGGCGACGGCATAGCGGGCTTGCGGAAACCATTGCTCGATCAGCGTCGCGAGGTCGGCGGCGACGAGGCCCGCTTGTCCGGCGACGGCATCGTTCTCCATCGCGGCAACCGCCAAGATCGATGCAAGGACGTGCCGGTCGAAATTGTGATCGTCCGCGATTGCGGCATCGGCCGGCTCGCACCCCATGAGCATGCGATACGTCGCAGCTCCAACATGGACACCGCGACCGGCCAGCTCCACTGACGTCGGCGGAAGCGCCGGATCGATCAAGTCCTGCCTTCGGGCAATGACGGACATTTTGCGTTCCAGGTCGGTGATGCCGGCCCCCGACAGAACCCGGGGGCCGGCATCGTTAGCAAGCGCCGATCAAGCCGACATGGCGGCCAGTTCGGCGGCGGTCTTGCCGACGACGGACTCGTCGACCTGCTTCATGATGCCGTGCTCCATCAGCATGTCTTCGAGCTCGTCCATCGTGATCGGCGTCGGGATGATGCCCTTGCCGCCGTTGTTGTGGATCTTCTCCGCAAGCTTGCGATAGTGATTCGCCTGCTCCGAATCCGGCGCATATTCCAGCACCGTCATGCGCCGCAGTTCGGCGTGCTGCACGATGTTGTCGCGCGGCACGAAATAGATCAGCTGCGTGCCGAGCTTCTTGGCCAAGGCCTCGGCCAGTTCCAGCTCCTTGTCGGTCTGGCGCTCGTTGCACACCAGCCCGCCCAATCGCACGCCGCCGGAGTTGGCGTATTTCAGAATGCCCTTCGAGATGTTGTTGGCCGCGTACATGGCCATCATCTCGCCCGACATCACGATGTAGATTTCCTGCGCCTTGTTCTCGCGGATCGGCATCGCAAAGCCGCCGCACACCACGTCGCCCAGCACGTCGTAGGACACGTAGTCGATGTCCTCGTAGGCGCCGTTCTCTTCCAGGAAGTTGATCGAGGTGATCACGCCACGGCCGGCGCAGCCGACGCCCGGCTCCGGACCGCCGGACTCCACGCAGCGGATGTCGCGGTAGCCGACCTTCATGACCTCTTCGATCTCGAGGTCTTCCACCGAACCGGCGTTGGCCGCCAGGCTCAGGATGGTGTCCTGCGCCTTGGCGTGCAGGATCAGGCGGGTCGAATCCGCCTTGGGATCGCAGCCGACGATCAGGATCTTGTGACCCATCTCCGCCAGCGCCGCCAGAGTGTTCTGGGAGGTCGTCGATTTGCCGATGCCTCCCTTACCGTAAAACGCGATTTGCCGTAGTGCCGACATGTCGTTCTCCTTCAAGCCGTTTGCCGTTGACCCCACGCTTTGGCGCGGGACTGTTCCCTTGTTTCGAAAAGAACATGCGGGTTACGGGAAGGAGCGCATCGCTCGTCATTTGCGTCTGCGTGCACTCAGCCCTCACTCGCCGTTGCGAACTACTATCAGCAACCGGCGTGCCAGCTTTCTTTCGCGCTCTAAATCATTGGCTTAATGCGAGAAATTGAACATCCCGATCTCGGTAGCGGGGTGTTTTGAACCCGACAGCTCACCGCCACGCTGTCGGAAACCAAACACATGAAGGATCGCACGCGGACCGACAATTGCGACGCTCACCTCCGTATCAATGCGTACGCTCCAATTCCCGGAATGGAAATTGCTAGTCCTCATTTTGCGAGTGGTCGTTGGCCGTGCGCCAAGTCGCGGCTGGCATGACGTTAACGAGGGTCAGATGCAGATCGGTGTCGAAACTTCAAAGGCGGTCGACCAGCGGCGCGTGTTCGTTGTCGACGATGACGAGATCACGCGCGCGGCGTTGCAGTTCATGCTGCACGATGAAATCGAGACCCACGAACTGGCGAGCCCCGAAGAGGCTTATGAAAAGGGTGTCGACTGGCTCAAGCCCGATGTCGTGCTGCTCGGCGTTTCGTTTTTGAAAAGCCGCGGCCTGGAGCTCGTCGGCGAACTGGCGGCGAAGTTCCCCAATGTTCGCATTCTCATCGTATGCGAGAAGTCCGACGAAGCTACCGCGGTTGAAGGGCTGAAGGCAGGCGCGCATGGCGCCCTCGTCAAGCCCCTCACGCTCGAAGCCGTCCGCAAGAAAGTCGACACCATCCTCGGCCGCGGCGGCGGCGCGCAGATCGTCCAGCTCGGTCTGCTCAAATAGAGCGCGCTGCCATGGCGACTGTCGTCTTCTATGAAAAGCCCGGCTGCAAAACGAACGCTCGCCAGAGACAGATGCTTGAGGCGGCGGGGCATACCGTCGTTGCCAGGAACCTGCTTGCGGAACCTTGGACCGCCGAACGCCTACGCGCGTTTTTCGATAGCACCCCGGTCGCTTCGTGGTTCAACCGCGCCGCGCCACGCGTGAAATCCGGCGAGATCAATCCCGAAGAGACCGACGCAACGACGGCACTCACCCTCATGCTCCGTGAGCCCCTTCTCATCCGGCGTCCGCTGGTGGAAGTGGACGAAAAAAGATGTGCTGGGTTCGACCGACAACCCGTCACTTCCCTGCTTGGCGATGGTGAAGACGAAGGCGGCCTCGAAAGCTGCACACGGCAGGAGGTTTCTTGTCCGGAGCCGCGTCAACCGCCGATGAAGACAGTTTGACGCCCATGAGCTTCACGCCCATCGCAGCCGCCGCGCCAAGGCAGACATTGAGCACCGCCGAGATTGTCTTCGCCTATCACGCGCGCACCAAACACCGCCTGGAACGCTACGCGGCGGGCCCGGAGACGCTCGATTGGGACGCGCAGCCCAATCCGTTCCGGGAGTTCGCGGATTGTGTCCGCATGACGCTTCCGCTCACGGCCCATCAGCTCGACACCCACTTTTCGCAGATTTACACGCCGAACAGCATTCGCCCGCTGCCGCTGACGATCGCCTCGGTGAGTACCCTGCTGGAGCTGTCCGTCGGTCTCTCCGCCTGGAAACAATATGGACCGGACCGTTGGGCCCTGCGGTGCAATCCATCGAGCGGGAACCTGCATCCGACCGAGACCTATGTGTTGTCGCTGAACGTACCGGGTCTTGCCGACGGCCTCCATCATTACGTGAGCCTCGACCATGCGATCGAGCAACGGTGCTGGCATGCCGACGACAGCAGCGGCCCGGCGCGGCTATGGATCGGCCTCTCATCGGTGCACTGGCGGGAAGCCTGGAAATACGGTGAGCGCGCCTTCCGTTATTGTCAGCTCGACATCGGTCACGCTCTCGGCGCAATACGATACGCCGCTGGCGCCCTGGGCTGGACTGCCAAGGCGGTCGACGGCCTGGACAGCGCCGCGCTCGCAGCGCGGATGGGGCTCGATCGCACCGAAGATTTTGCCGACGCAGAGCAAGAAGATCCCGAACTGCTGATCGCGATCGATGCCCATCCGGCGGCGCATGCAGACCTCGGGACCAGCGCGCCCGATGCCTGGCAGAATGGCGCAGACCGGTGGGCGGGCCATGCCAATCGACTCGACGCGCATCCTCTCTACCGGTGGCCTGTTATCGACGAGGTGAGCCGCGCGACGCACGGCGAGGGCATTACCGAGGATGCCAGCTCCTTGTCTTATCCGCCGATACGGCAGGAGTCCGGCGGTCGCGCCGCCGACATCATCCTGGGAAGGCGCAGCGCGCAGCGCTTCGACAGTAAGTTCAGGATGAGCGCTGATGTCTTCTACCACCTGTTGGATCAGCTTATGGCTCGGCCCGTCGCACCATGGGACGTGTGGGGCTTCGCACCACGCATACATCCCGTCTTCTTCATCCATCGCGTGGACGGACTCGAACCCGGCCTCTATGCGCTGCCGCGCCATCAGGCAGCAGCGCGGCTGCTACGCCAAGCCATGCGGGCGGACTTTGAGTGGCAGACGCTGGACAGCGCTCCAGATCATCTCCCCCTGGTCAGGCTCTTATCGACCGACTGCCGCGCGATTGCGAAGACCGTGAGCTGTCATCAGGCGATCGCGGCAGATAGCTGCTTTTCGCTCAGCATGCTGAGCGAGTTCAGTCCCGTCATCGACTCGGATGCCTGGCGCTACCGCCAGCTTCATTGGGAGGCCGGCCTTCTGGGGCATGTCCTCTATCTCGAAGCCGAGGCAGCGGGGCTGCGCGGGACCGGCATCGGTTGCTATTTCGACGACGCCCTTCACGAACTGCTCGGACTGAAGACGACGCAATTCCAGGCGCTCTACCACTTCACGGTCGGGCGCCCGCTGACCGACGATCGAATCATGACCTTACCGGCCTACCCGGGCAGATCGCGTACCAGCGCGCCAAGAGAAGAAAAGCAATGACACTCCGCGTTCCATTCCGTTGCATCGACGTTCGCGAAGCCGCAGACGTGATTCATCGTGGCGATGTCCTCCTTATTGATGTCCGAGATATCGACGCGTTTGATCAGACCCATATCGCGGGCGCCCGACACGTTTCCGTTCACAATCTTTCGGCGATCATAAATGGAACGGCTCGCAGCAAGCCCGTCCTGATCTATTGCTATCATGGTTATGCGAGCCGCGAATTCGCTAAAATCTTTTCCGATTTTGGATTCACCAATGTCTACAGCCTCGATGGCGGATACAACGCCTGGCAGCAAAGCCGGCAGACGGCCCCGCGCGCAAAGCCGAATGAGGTCTTGCGACAATGGCTGGTCGAGAACGGGTTTCCGTCGGATGACGTCAACGCCGTCATTGCCAATGGCACGACGCCCTTGATGAAGGCGAGTCGCCTGGGGCATGGCGAAGTCATTCACTTGCTCATCAAGGCGGGCGCGCAACTTAACGCAACAAATGCCGATCGCAACAACGCATTGTGGCTCGCTTGCGTCGGTAACCATCTCGAAGTCATCGACATGCTGATCGATGCTGGAATCGACATCGACAATCGGAACGACAACGGCGCAACACCGCTAATGTATGCGGCTTCCGCCGGCAAGGCTGCCGTTATCGAGCGCCTGCTCGCGAATGGAGCCGACGTCACGCCGGAAACGTTGGACGGATTCACGGCCCTCGATTTGGCGGTGACGATTGAATGCCTCACCTTGTTGCGCCGCGCCAGCCGCATAGAACGCAAGGCCGAAGCGGACACCGCGCAAAGGGTCTGAGGCGGCTCGCTTGAGCCGCTCCATTCTTCCGAAGATACGCGTTAGCTTCGGGTGAGAACCATGACGAGGCGGTCCACCCGCTTGCCCTGCTTGAAATGCGAGTCGACGATCTCGTCGACATCCTCCGGCGTCGTCGGCCGATACCAGATGCCCTCCGGATAGACTACCATCAGGGGACCCGCCTTGCAGAAGCCGAGACAACCCGACGCCGTAAAGCCGACATCCGCCAACCCCTGGGCCTCGATCGCTTTCGACACGCGATCCCACAGCGGTTGCGCGCCGGCAGCCGCGCAGCTGCCGCGCGGATGATTGGGCGGCCGCTGCGTGAAGCAGGCAAAAGCGTGGCGCTTGTAGACCTGCGGGACCTCGAAATCGGATTCGTCGGAGCCGCTCATGACACGGCCGCGACAATGCCCTTGTCGCTCAACATGGTTTGGAGCTCGCCGGCCTTGAACATTTCCCGGACGATATCGCAGCCGCCCACGAATTCTCCCTTGATATAAAGCTGCGGGATCGTGGGCCAGTTCGAGAAGGCCTTGACGCCGTCGCGAATCGCGGGATCCGCCAGCACATCCACGCCTTTGAACGGCACGGCGAGCTGAGACAGCATCTGGACGACCGCGCCGGAAAAGCCGCATTGCGGGGCGGCCGGCACGCCTTTCATGAAGAGCACAACATCGCTTGCCTCGATGATGCTCTTGATACGCTCGGCGGTTGAATTGCTCATGGATTATTCCTCAATGATCGGATGACTCCAGCGTCACAGATGCAAAGCATGGTCCAATCTCCGGTTTGGCCCACGCTAGGCCGGCACCAGCGTTTCAAGCGCGAGCGCATGGAGGGCGCCGCCCATCTGACCGTGTAGCGCGTCGTAGACCATCTTGTGCTGCTGCACGCGGCTCTTCCCCTTGAACACCGTCGAGGTGATGCGCGCCGCGAAATGATCGCCATCGCCGGCCATATCCACGACAATGACATGCGCGTCCGGAAAGGCTTGCTTGATAAGACGCTCGATTTCCGTTCCGACCATTGCCATTGCTGTTACTCCCGTGTCACGGCCACTGTCATGCAAGTTCGACACCGGCTTGCAAATATCTGACCAAACGCCGGGAGCGCGGTGGCCCGCCGGCCTCGGCCACCAGAATCGGTGCTTGCTGTCCGATTTGTGACATTCGATGTCCGCGCTGTTTCAGTCATGACGCGCTCATGTCCTATTTGGTGCGAAAGCCGACAGGAGAGCGTGAAAACCCACTTTTTCGCAGCGGCCTGGCTTTTGCTTCCTTGAGCGCAATCAAGGGCGAACCATGCGAAACTCAGGCCCAGAGAGCCGACCGAGACGACATATTCCCTTCGCGGTCATTCTCGGCACCAACGAGATTGCTTCCGCTGTTGCGGTGCACCTACACCGCCGCGGCCATAACGTCGTGTTGTCGCATGACCCGCTGCCGCCGGTGATCCGGCGTAGGATGGCTTTCCACGATGCGCTGTTTGACGATGCGGCTACTGTCGGCGGCATCACGGCCAAACACGCCGTCACGAGTATCGACATCCGGGCCGACCTCAGGCACGGCCCGACTGTCACTGTTACCGAGCTCGGGCTCCTCGACCTGATCGTCATTCAGACGCTCGATATCCTGGTGGATGCCAGGATGCAGAAGTACCAGACCAAACCCGACTTGCGCCGGCTCGCACGGCTCACGATCGGTCTCGGTCCGGGCTTTTGCGCCGGCGCCAACTGCGACGCCGCGATCGAAACGCGGCCGGGCAAAGTGGGGGTGGTAGCCGGGGCCGGCGCCACGGATGAGGCCGACGGCATCTCACGTCGCCTCGGCGCGCGCGGAGGCGAGCGCTTCGTCCGCACCGACGTCGCCGGCCGCTGGCACAGCGCCATTGAGATCGGCACACGCGTGTTCAAGGACTATATCGTCGGCCATCTCGGCAACGTGCCGGTGCGCGCGCCGTTTGACGGCATCCTGCGCGGCGTCGTTCGCGACGGCACCGAGGTGCCCGCGGGGGCCAAGCTGCTTGAAGTCGATGCGCGCGGACGAAGCGCCAATTGGACCGGCATCGACAGCCGAGGACGGTTCATTGCGAAGGCCGTGGAAAAAGCGATCGCGCTTCACAAAAACGATGCTTCTGAGAAATCCGCGCGTGTCCTTCACTTCGCGAAGTGAGCGCGCATGACTGATTTGTTGTCAAAACCCGACGCCATCAATTTCGGCGATCTGCCCGAAGCGATCAATGCGTTGCTCCAGCAGGGCGTCGCGGCCTATCGCCACGATCACGCACGCGCCGACCAGTTGTTTCGGCAGGCTCTCGCCGCCGCGCCGACCGAGCTGCCGACCTATTTCTGCCTCTATAAGATCCACACCTACCAGGGCAATCTCGACGAGGCGCAGGCCGTGGCGGAGAGCGGCCTTAAGGAGGCGGCGAGCCAGGCGGGCTGGAGCGCCGATTGGCGCGAATGGCAGCCACAAACGGTCCTGCCCGACGGCGCAGGCCGTTTCGCCCTCTATACGTTGAAGGCGCTCGCCTTCATTCATCTCCGGCAAGACAACCGGCAGCAGGCCGAGCAGATCCTCGCGGCCCTGAAAGAACTGGACCCAACGGGCGCCGTCGGCTGGCCGGTCGTCGCTGCGCTGGCCGAAGGCATTGGCTGAACGCAACGTTAACGGCGTCTCCGTTGCGCTGGCATCGCCCTTGCTAATACCTCACTGCGGTACGCCGATAGGCGATCGTCCTGTGCAGGACGTCGGAAATCCGACACCGGCCGAGAGGAACAGCACAATGATGGAAGCCGATCATCACTTTGACGTCGCGTCGGCAACACCACTGACGGCAGGCGACGAACCGGTATCTGGCGTTCCGGAAGCCCCGACCCTCAACGACAACGTCATCGCGGCGCTTCGCACCGTGCTGGACCCCGAAATCCCCGTGAACATCTACGATCTCGGTCTCATTTATAAGATCGAATTGAAAGACCAATTCGTCGAGATCGACATGACGCTGACGGCGCCCGGCTGCCCGGTCGCCGGCGAAATCCTTGGCTGGGTCGAGAAGGCCGTCGGCGGCGTCAACGGTGTTGGCGGCGTGAAGGTGAACCTCGTCTTCGATCCCCCCTGGGATCGGTCGCGAATGTCGGAAGAAGTCCAATTGGAACTCGGTTTGTTGTAGTTCAAAGGGAGCGAGACTGTCATGATCGAGCTGGTCGCCGGCGATGAAAGCAAATTCTCCGCATACCGCGCCGATCCGGACGGTACGCCCAAGGGGGCCGTCGTCGTCGTTCAGGACATGTTCGGCGTCAATCCGGACATTCGAAAACTGACGGACAGCTTCGCGGCCAAGGGCTACGTCGCCATCACCCCGTCGCTCTTCGATCGCGTGAAGCTGAACGTCGAGCTCGGCTACGATGAGCAAGGCGTGTCCGAAGGCACAACCCTTGTGAAGGAAGTCGGCGCCGACTGGCCGCTTGGCGCGATTCAGACCACCGTCGACGCCGTCAAAAGCGCGGGCAAGGTGGCGATTGTCGGCTGCGGCTGGGGCGGGTACCTGGCTTATGCCTCCGCCAACCGCGTCAGCGGCGTCGCATGCGCGATCGGATACTATGGCGACGGCGTTGTCGAAGACTACCACGAGAAGCGGAAAGTCCCGACTTTGCTTCATTTCGCCGAAAACGACCCGTCAATCCCCTTCGAAGACGTGATTCAGTTTCGCGCCAACCGGCCGGATGTCAGCGCCTTCTCATATCCGGCGGCCGGCCACGGCTTCAATTACGATGGGCACGACAGCTATCACGAGGAAGCGGCGCAGAAGGCGCTCGACAGAACCTTGTTCTGGATTTCCCAATACGTCGAAGGTCAGCCCCCGATCGCGCTGAAAAATGCCGGTTCCTATGCGCAGGCCAAGACAGAAAAGAAAAAGAAGAAGAAGGATGACGACGATCTCGGGCCGCCCGCGGCTTGACGCCCGTGACGCCTGAATGAGGTTTGCGACTTACGCGGCAGCCTTGCGTGACCGGGGAACGGTTCATGGGCATTATCAAGCACGATTTCGGCAAGAAGAAGCGTCATGCCGTGCGGCGCTTTAGATCGCTATTGGGCCTGGATGCGTTGCACGAAGCCAATGTTCGTGCCAACCCCCTCCCCTATCTCGAGCGGGCCAGCGAACGGATCTACCAGCTGGAGAAAACCCTGTTCGAAGCCGCACAAGCCGCCGTGCCGGCCGGCGACGAGGCCTCATCATCTGAAAAGATCCTGGTCGACAAAGCTGAGTATCAGCGTCTCTTGAGATGCCGCCTGATCATCGAAAGTGGCCTCAAGGAGCTGGGAATAGGCGGGCAAGAAGCGGCCGACCAAGGCTGACCGCCCGCCCCTTGTGTCAGCTGGCCAATGACGGCTGCCACTTGTACAGATCGCCCCAGCCACTGGCTGCCGTGCACTCATGCGCGAAGCCCAGTTCCTTGAGTGTGGCAGAAAAGCCGATCTGATCGCCGCTTTTGACACTCGCCAACACCGGTACTTTCCGCTGCTGGAGGTCCGCAAGCAGCGACCGCAATACGCCCTGCTGCCGATGGCTCGCCGCGATTGCCGCATAAGCGATGTGAACCGCCTCGCTGTTACGGAAACCCCATTCGAAATCGTCATGCCGCACCAGCAGCGCTCCGATGATCGGGATATAGGACTGTCGCCTTTGCGACAAACGAAACACCAGGCCCCATCGATAGATTGGCAAGAACTTTGCTCTGAAACAAATACAGGCTTCCGGCCGTTACGAGCGGCACCCCTATTCGTCGAGGTTTCGTATGTCGATTGCCGAAGGCTTCTTTGTCGACTGGAATGGAAACGCGCGCAGCACCGTCGACCCAGGCGGCGACTACCTGTGCGAGACCGACACCGCGTCGCGTTATGTCGCGGTGACGACAAAGAGCGACACGCTGGTGCATGAGGGCACGTTCTACAAAAGCTTAGCCGACATCCAAAAAGCCGGCATCAATGCGCCGTTCGTTCCCGGCTCACATCCCTGGGGCCGGCGGGAAGACGGATTTTGAGGACAACACAGCGAGGAGTTCCGGAATGCTCCCCACGACCATTCTCATTGACGAAGCGCCGCGTTGCGTCGTGCGCCCGACCGACACCAAGGCACTGACCCGCTTCATTCGAAACGGCAAGAACTACCTGTTGGCCGAAAACCCTAATGGCAAGATCACCCACCGCAATGCCAGCGACAAGGAAGCGGTGAGATGGCAGGATGCCTTTTCGCTGCACAAAGCCTGGGGTGGCGACGACGAGGATTTTTTCGGCATCCCGCTCTGACCGGATTAATCCCTCTCCCTAAGCACTGTGCAACATCTGCGCGTGCGGTCGCGCCAGGAGACTGCGCAGAACTTGCGGGTCTGTAATGGGTATCGAGCACATTTCGCCGACGCATACATAAGCCGTCGCCAGATTGCCAATATTTGGCTTGCGTTCGGCCGGGTGCCCCTTTGGAATATACTGTCCCGCGCCCAATACATTTAAGATGCGATTGGGGACACAGCAACTCTGCACCGTATCAAGAAGAGATTCTGCCCCAATGCCGGTACGAACCACGATCTGCACGCCGTTCAGAAGCAGGTCCATACCGGAGAGGAACGAAGCCAGCGGAATCGAATTCCGCGCCGCCTCACCCGCAAAAGCACCGATTTGGCTCTCCGCCCGATCCCGGTAGGCCGGCTTGCCGGTTAAGTAATAAAGAGACGCCAGCACCTCGACGATCATGCCATTACCGGATGGCGTTGCATGGTCGAGCGCGTTGCGGACGCGAACAATGAGATCGGCCGCGTCGCGCGCCGTCAGAAAATAGCCGCCGCGCTCGTTGTCGCGATACAGGGCATCGAGCAGATCGACCCAGGTCTCGGCCTGAGCAAGATAGTCCTGTTCACCGGTCACCTGATAGAGGGCCAATGCCGCCCGGCACATCGCGGCATAATCATCGAGCGTCCCCGGATGGGTGCGGCCACCGCACCACGCGTGAAAGAGACGTCCGTCCGCCGCGGTCATGGTCGTGCCGATAAAAGCGAAAGCCTCCTTCGCCGCTTCCACCCACTCCGGCCTCGCAAACACGCCGCCGGCGAGCGCCAGAGCCGATATCGCCAGGCCATTCCAGTCGGCAAGCACCTTGTCGTCGCGACCGGGAGGCACGCGACGTTCCCGCACAGCCAACAGCGCATCCCGTGCGCGGGCGAGCGCTGCCTCGGTCTCGGCGTCCATGAGATCGGACTTGTCGGAACGGTTGAGGATCGACTTGCCCTCCCAATTTCCGATGCGGTGGACGTCGTAATGTCGCTTGAAGAGCGGCGCGTCCGGTCCGAGCACCGCTTCCACCTCGGCCGCGGTCCAGACATAGAACTTGCCCTCTTCATGCTCGCTATCGGCGTCGAGCGCGGCGGCAAATGCCCCTCCTTCGACGCGCATGTCCCGCAACATCCAGTCGACGGTCTCGGACACGCGCGCCGCATAAAGCGGGTTCTTGGTTTCCTGCCACACCCACGTCAGCAGCTCGATGAGCTGGGCATTGTCGTAGAGCATCTTTTCGAAATGCGGGACGAGCCAGCTATTGTCGGTGGAATAGCGGGCATAGCCACCGCCGAGATGGTCGTAAATCCCGCCTTGCGACATGCGGTCGAGCGTCCGCAGAACACCGTCGCGCAGCTTGGCGATGCCGGTACGCTTGTAACCACGCCACAGCAAAGCCAGGACCGGAGAATGCGGAAATTTTGGCGCTTGCCCCAATCCGCCCTCGACCGGATCGATGAGATCGGCAAGCTTCAGGCAGATTTCATCGAGCGTATCGGGCGTCAGGAGATTGTCCGGCGGCGGTTCAGACAATTGTTGCAGGCCGGCGCGCAGCACACTCGTATTCTTGGCGACCGTATCTTTCTGTTGTCGATAGACATCCGCCGTTCGCGTGAGAATGTCCCGAAAGGCCGGGCGGCCGAACTTGCTCACGGGCGGATAATAAGTGCCGCCCCAAAACGGCTCGCCCGCGGGCGTCAAAAACATGGTGAGCGGCCAGCCGCCGTGCTGGCCCATCAGCGACAGCGCGCTCTGATAGATGGCGTCGAGATCGGGGCGCTCTTCGCGGTCGACCTTGATCGGGACGAACAGATCGTTCATCAGCGTCGCCGTCGCGACGTCCTCGAAGCTTTCCCCGGCCATCACATGGCACCAATGGCAGGCCGAATAACCGATCGACAGCAGGATCGGCTTGTCGATCGCCTGCGCCTTGGCGAGCGTCGCAGCCGACCAGACGTGCCAGTCGACCGGGTTATCCTTGTGCTGGAGCAGGTAAGGACTGGTCTCTGCGGCCAATTGATTCATCGCCCATGTCCTTCGACGCCCATGTCCCTCGACCAAGCAGCCAGCGTCTATTCGTTCATGTCCGGAACGAGGATCACCTCGGCGGGCGCGCCGGGACCTTGATCAGCGACGAATTCCAACGCACTGACGCGCGACAAACCGCCGCCATTGTCCATCAAGACGACCGCGTCGTCCGGAAGTTTGGCAAGCTCGTCGAGGAGTTGGGCGACAGTCATGGGCTTAACGTCGGCGCCCCGGCCTCGTCGAAGCACAATACCGCGGGATCCTCTTCGAGCATGACGATTTCGGCACGCCGCAACACGCCATTGCCGTGATATTCGTAGCGGCGGGAGAGCTCGATTTCGCCGTAGACGACCTTGTCGAAGCCGGTAAGCGCTCCCGCCGTGTTGAAATAGGCCCGGATGAAGGTGTTTCGGTTCGACAGCGTCTCGGCGGCGATCGGATTCACCAGGTTGAACGGCAGCCTGACGCCGCTGTAGGACACGAAGAACCGACAGTCCTGATGCGTTTCTTCCGCCATCACGCGCTCGTCAATCGAGATGAATCATGATTTCCATGGTGTCGTCGAGCTCTTCGAACGGATTGGGATGTTCGTCATCTTCCGCGAGCGCGACACCGCACAGACAGACCTCGCCATCGACGACCGTGACGGCGATGGGCTCCAGATTTTTCCCTTGGCAGGGCCCGTCGATACACAGCCCGGTATCGATCTCGAATGTCGCCCCGTGACGGCCGCATTTGAGAAACGCCCGGTCCGGGGTGAAAAATTCGCCGGCGCCAAAGTTGAGCCAGATGTGCTGGTGCGGACAGGAATTCACATAGGCAAAGTAATCATTAGCGTGAGTCCGCACGATGACGACCGGAAATGGCCGGCTGTCGCCGTCTTCGTTGAGGCGCGACAGGCTGAAGGCCTTGGCGCCGCCCCGTTCGATGCCGTCGGCGGCGCAGATGACGAAAAGCTCGATGTCGTCTTTCGCCATATCGTCGTCTCATAGAGCCGAAAGGGTCCGCGGACCTTTGCGCACGGGATAGTTCTCTCGCAGAATGCGCTCGATCTTGCTGCACAGGCTCTTGTCGCTGGCGGCACCCGGCCCGACGAAATCCGTTCCCTGATCCCAGATCTCGAAGAAGCAGTGCAGCGAATCCTCGTGAGCCGCATCCGGGACGTTGCTCAAATCGCGCAACTGCGCGATGCCATCGGCCGAGACCTCGAGGCGCCAGCTCCGATCGTCTTCCACCGAAGCCAGCAGCGCGCTGACGTCCTGTCCGGACCATGCCGCCTTCAAGTCGATTGCCATGCCAACACCTGTCGCGGATCCGACATTCCTGTCGGACTCGCCCCTCTATCGCATCATCAACACGCGACTGACCCGATAATTGCATGAAGCATGCCGGGCGCAGGCCATGGTTCGGCTTCCGACAGCGCTTAAGGACATATCGCCAATGCCCGCCATGAAACTCTACATGACGCCCGGCTCCTGCTCGACGGGCATTCACATCATCCTCGAGGAGTTGGACGAGGCTTTCGAGGTCTATATCGTCAGCTTGCCGGCCGGAGATCATTTCAAGCCCGACTATGTCGCGATCAATCCAAAATCGACGATTCCGACATTGGTGCGCCACGACGGCACCTCCCTCACCGAAGTGCCGGCCATCGCCTATTGGCTTGCCCACGCCTATCCTCGCGCCAGGTTGTGGCCGCAGGATGCCGAGAACGCCACGCGGGCGATCGAGGCCATGGCCTACATCGTCGGCACAATCCATGGCCAGGGGTTTGCGCGCATTTTCGCGACCAACAGTTTCACGCGCAATAAATCCGATCACGCGGCCGTCCAGGAACTTGGCCGCGATATCATCGACAAGGGCTTTGCGATTCTAAGCCACGCGCTCGGCGACAAAGCATATCTGATGAGTGATTTCTCTGTCGTCGATCCCATTCTCTTCTACGTCGAGTTCTGGGCCGACAAGACCGGCATTCCGCTGTCCGACCCTCTCACAACACATTATCGCCGGATGCTGACACGACCAGCCGTCCAACGCGTGCTGCGGGAGGAAGGGTACAATCCCGATGCGCTCGGCAAGATGCAAAAAATGGGAGCATCATCATGACGAAGATTATCATCATCGAAGAACGCAACCAGGACGACATGTCGCGCAAGGCAGGATGCTACCTGTACACCGACACCCAATTATGGCTCGAAGATAACATGGTGCACCGGCCGGACGGTCCGGCGGTCATCTCGTCGGACGGCGTCGAGCGCTGGTACATCCGCGGCAAGGAAGTGACCCGTGACGTGAAGGCCTTCTTTTTTCAGAACAAGTGGCCGGTGCAAAAGGGCCTCGACACAGCCGAGAAGAAAGCTCTATTCGCGACCACGTTCCTGAGCTGACCGCTCAGCGCGGCGCCATGCAAGATTGCCCCGACAGGCCTGGATCACGCCCGAAAACATCAATGCGTGACCCCGGACGTTGAGACCCGAGGCCAAGGCTTCGTCGGCCAACCCTCACCATAACGCGCCGCGCGGCGGCTACGCCGCGTTCGGCGCGCTCTCGGCCTTGAGCTGATCGACTTTGCCTCTCGTCAATCGAAACACGCCCCGACCGCCCGACAGCGTCTGGTAAGCGTCACCTGCCCTGTCGCTGAGAAAGTTGAACCAGTCCTGCGGCGCCAGTGCCGACGGCCGTTCGCTGATCTCAACCACCGTACCGTTCGGCGCGAAGCGCGCGTGAATTATGACTAAGTCAGCGTCCATCGATCTTCTCCCCGTACGACAATACGTTTTCGCTCGCGCTAAAGCCCCGATGAAAATCCGAGCAGCTCGACCTTGATGTTCTCGGTGCCCAAAACCTTTGTTTGGCACGCAAGCCGCGACTTCGATCCGACGCCGACGATCGTGTCGAGCTTTTCGTTCTCTTCACGCGCGATCTTCGAGACGCCTTTGCGGCCTTCCTGCACGAAGATATGGCAACTGCCGCAGTTGGCGTTACCCTCGCACTTGTGGTTGATCGCGATGCCCGCGCCGATAAGCGCGGCCAGAATGGTCGTCCCCTCCGTCACTTCGAGCGTCTTGCCCATCGGCATTACCGTCAGTGTCGCCATCGAAATGCTCCTTGTCCCTCGATTGTCGGATTCCGTATCAGTAGATCGCCGCCCCGGCCCCGACATTGATCGAGGCGTCCTTCATCGTGGCGACGATGAAGGCGATCTGGTCTTCGCTCAGGTGAGTGTGAAACGGCAGCGCGACCGCGCGGTCCGCCACTTTCTCCGCCACCAGAAAACTGCCGCGCCGATAGCCGAGATCGAAATAGTGCCGCTGAAGATGAAGCGGATTGCAGTAGGCGGCCGCCTGGACCTGCTCGACATGCAAGTCTTCGACAATGGCGTCGCGGCTCGACTTGGAAAAGCGCGTTCCCAGGTGCACGAGGTACAGAAACCAATTCACCTCAGTCACTTCCGGCGCCACATAAGGGTCCTTGATCCCTTCGAACGACTGAACGTGCTTGTAGTAGTAATGCTCGATCAGCCGCCGCCGTTCCAGGATTTCGTCGAGCCGCTGCAACTGCGTAAGACCGAGCGCAGCCGCCATGTCGCTCATGGCCGCCTGATACGGAGGCGTCGCGCTGACGACAACGGACGAGCGCTCTTCCAGGCGGTGCGAGCAATGCCGCCGCAGGGCGACGGCGACATCGACATCATCGGTCACCACCATGCCGCCTTCGCCGCAGGTCAAAAGCGAGGGCTGAGAAAAGTCGAAAACGGCGACATCGCCGAATGTACCGACAAGCGCACCCTGGTATTTCGAACCGATCGCCTCGGTCGAATCCTCGAGCAGCAGAAGGCTGTGCTTCTTTGCCACCGCCCGCAACGCCGACCACGGCGCCGGGTGCCCGTTGACGTTGCAGGCGACGATGGCGCGGGTCTTCTCGGTGATGCGCGCCTCGACCTTCTCCGGAACCAATGTGCCGGCCCAATAATCGATGTCCGAGAAGACGGGCCTAGCGCCGGCGAGACTGACGGCGTGGGCGGTCTCCCGGAACGAATAGGGCGAGGCAATCACCTCGTGCCCGGGACCGATCTCATAGGCCTTCAACGCAATGAGCAGACCGATGGTGCCGCTCGGGACGGCGACCGCATATTTGCGGCCGAGGTAGGTTGCGAAGGCCGCTTCGAATTCTTCGACCTTCGGCCCGCTCGAAACTCGCGACGAGCGCAGAACCTCCTCCACCGCCGCGAGCTCGGCCAATGTGATATCGGGATCCGACAGCGGGATGAAAGAGGTATCGGCCTCTTCCTCGACGCCGATATCCATTGGCTCGATATCTTCCAGGACAGCCGGCTCGGTCATCGCCCCGCGCTCCGTTTCGCCAGGATGACGCCGGTGGCACGGGTTGGATCGTCGGTGATCTGCGCGCAATGGTCGGCACTGTCCAGGAGATGAACGTCGAAGCGCGAATAGCTGCGGAAGGGCGCCTCCGTCACGTCCGAAGCATCGCATCGCGTCCAGGCGAGATGCGGAAACTTGGTACGCAGCTCGACGAAGGCCTGTGTCTCCGCATTAGCCGCGGACAGCACCTTCTCGATCTCGGTCAGCTCTTCCGCGCTCAATGCCATGGCCACCAACTTTGTGTTCCCGGAACCGCAGTCTCTAAGCGTGCAAATTCACTGCCAGAACGTCCGCTCCGGATCGACATTCAATCGCTCGAGCAGATCCGGCAGCCGGTCGTAGCTGCTGTGCAGCTCCCACGTTCCTTTGCCGTGATCCTTGCGGAAGAGCTGCCACTTCCCGCGACCGTCGTCGTGAAGCAGCAGCGCGACATCGACGATCCCGCCCGTCGGATCGATGTTGCGCGAGCAGCAGGGGCTCTCGACCCGATAACCGTTCTCCACGGCGGCCACGCGCGGGGAGACATAGCGATAGCGCTTGCGTTCCTGGATGGCGCGCTCGATCCGCTTCCGATCGAAATCGTTCGGATGCGCGGATGGCCGCATCATCTCTTCCCGTCGTGCCGTCGATCCCATGGCGCAAACTTTCCTTTCAGACCGGGCTGATCTCTTCTTCGAGACAACCCACGACCAGACGTTCGCTGAATTCGACCAGATAAATCGGGATATTCGCTTCGGTGTGCGTTCCAACCTGGACGATCTCGCCGGTATCGCCGATGCCGACGAGCAGCGCTTCGGCAGGCGCATCGGGAAACGAGCCGTCGTTGTGAAGATCAATCAGTGTCTTCACACGCTGGCCCCACTGATATTTTGGAAGCCTGGGCTCGATCATCATACCGACACCTGTCCAGGCAAGGGCAAGTCGGCGTCCTCGTCGTCTCGCGGAATGACCGGGTCCAATTCCTTCTTCTTCATCCCGACGCGGTTGCCGCTCTCGACGAATTCGACGCCATAAATGTAGAACTGCTGCAAGAAGGTGCCGATGCTGGCGACGTACCCAATCTCGCCTTTCTTGGCCAGCACCTCGCCGATCTCCTTGCCGGCATAGGTCCCGTCATTACGGATCGTGCGTTTAGCCCGCACCTTCTCGCCAAAGGAAAAGAACGGCGGCTCGGAAATCTCGACAACGTCGCTATCGCGAACGATATTGCTCATATCGGGCGCTCCCTCAGGACTTCCTGTTTGCTGGAGAGGCGACCCAGCGCCATTTCCCGGACCAGGTCATCGCCGTCGGCCGCCAGTTCGGAAATCTGTTCGACAGCAATCCGGCTCGCGACCTCGTAACGCACCCGCCAGTCCATATCGTGCCGGAGCCGATGCAACACAGGAGGCGGCAGGCGGCGCGCGACCTCCAGTCGCACCGCGGCATCCGGATCGTTCGCCATACGCACAAGCCAGTCGGCCGGGATACGGCCCGCCACGACGCGCCGCACCTCGGCCTCTTCGTCGCCGATCATGTTGGGGAGCATGGATGGCGCAACCCGGCGGGCGACAACCAACCGCACGTAATAGTCCGCGTCCGCCATCATCGGAACCAGCTCGGCATCGTCTAGCAACGTCACAATACGGATGCGTACCTCGCGGTGCGGATCGGTCCGCATCCGCAGGATAAGCCGCTTGGGCAGGCGTTTCGCGGCATTCCAGCGCACGGTCTCCTCGGGGTCGTCGAGAAGCGGCGGCAGCAGGAACACTGACGCGTGCTTAGCGGCGATGGCCCGCACCTCGAAATGCGAGTGCCCCAGATAGGAATTCGCCAACGCCGGGTTCCAGTCGAAAAACCGGTCGATACGCCGGGCGTAGCGATCGTGGACGCAGGCGCGCTTGAGCCGGCAACGCCCCGCTTCACTCATCGACAGATGATGCGCGCAGGAAGCACAATTGATCTCGTTGCCCTGCCAGTCGCGGGCTTCGTCGATATCATCCATCATCGTCGAGCCCCATGCGATCGAGAACGCCGAGCAACACGTTCGCGCCGATCTTGTCGCTCGGATCGAGCTCCAGGAGCTTCATGATCGCCGCCCGCCCCTCGTCCAGATTGCCGAGGCGCATGTGCAGATAGGCGTAGCCCTTCAGGGTGAACAGAAAGAAGCGCGGCAGCATGTCCTCGTAACGGCCGAATATGGCGTGGTCAGCGGTGACATCGCGCCAATCCGCCGGAAAGTCGTTTTCGTGCGCCGCCTTGTCGAGGCACTGCTTGGCGATCTCGAGCGCCTCGGCCAGCCGGCCCTTGTAGAAATAGAACCGATAGAGACCGATCAGGACGGCCGCATGTCCCGGCGCCAGCGACTGCGCTTCACGCAGATGCCCCTCCGCGACGTCGTCCAGATGGTAGGAGAGCCCGGCCTCCCACAGATGATCTTCAGCTTCCGGCGGCAGTCCGCCGCCGAGCAGCGCACTCGCCAGCAGCGCATCCTCCGTGAGGGATTGCGGCGGGCCCTGTACGGCCGATTCCATCATCAGCCGCCTCCCTCACCTACTGAACGGCCTTGGCATCGTGATGCGAGCTGCAGGTCGTGGCCTTCGGATCATGGAAGACCAAGCCGGTCTGCGCCGGTGTATCGGCGAAGTCGATCGTGACGCCGTCGAGCAGGATACGGCTTTCGGCCGGCAGGAAGAGCTTGATGCCGTTGCGCTCCACCACCGCCTCGCCCGGCGCCGGCTCGGGCTTGACGCTGATGTCGGCGGCCAATCCGGAGCAGCCGCCAGGACTGACGGCGAGGCGGAAGCCGCTGCCCGGACCGCCATCGGTCCGGAGCATGAAGCGGATGAATTTCTCGGCCGCCGGCGTGATGGTGAAGTTCATGGCCCCTCCTCACGCCGGTGGCTGGTAGCGCGGGAACGAATTGTCGATGACGCAGGTGTTATCAACCGGACACACCGCCGCGCATTGCGGTGCATCGAAATGGCCGATGCACTCGGTACATTTCTTCGGGTCGATCACGAAGGTGCCGTTCTTTTCCGTGATCGCGACATTCGGACATTCGGGCTCGCAGGCCGAACAGCTCGTGCACTGCGAGGCTATGATTTTCAACGCCATTGACTTCCTCCTGACGATGCGGCCATCGATTCCCGCGGCTTACGCCGCGGAAATCAGCGCGCCTTGGCGGATTTCCGCATCGCCACGCTGGACGTGCTCGATCTCGCCGCTCTTGACCTTGTCCAGGTAGTTCTTGAACCAAACGATCGCCGACTTCTCGATGAACTCGTGCGCGTATTGGTCGACTGGGTCGATCCCCGCCTTCTGCAGGTCCGCCTTCGGGCAGCCGCCGATCTTGGCGACGAACACCGCGTGGCAGTCGTTGATGGCGCGAATGACGGTTTCGAGATTCTCTTCGTCGCCGAAGCCGCCCTGGCAATAAAGGTCGACGCGGCGATGTCCGACGAACTTGGCGCCGGCCGTCGACAGTTCGTAGACTTGGAACTCCTTGGCGTGGCCGAAGTGCTCGTTGATCAGGCCCGAGCCCCGGGTGGCGACGGCAACGAGCAGCTTGATGTCGCTCATCTCGCCGGCGAGCGTCTCGAGCTCTTCCTGCTTGGCCGCGACCTTAGCGACGCGCTCTTCTTCCACCTTGGCCTGGTAGGCCTTGCGGCTGTCGAGATCGTAGTTGACCTCCATCGCCATGATCTTGTCGGTGGTGAACTCGGCGCTGCGGTCTTCGCCGAGCAGGCCGACCGCGTCGGCACGGCACTGACGGC